>NZ_JBHFPQ010000025.1:0-70232 GCF_041949875.1 Arhodomonas sp. KWT2 | reverse complement strand
ACCGAGATCCTGGTCCCGGCAGACATCAACCACCCTCAGCCCGTCGTCCACCACCAGCCGGGCAATCCGCTGCTTGTATTCCGCCGTGAACTTGCGCCGTTCGCGCGCCATGGCTGTTCTCCTCGTCTTGGGCAAGATCATTCCACCTAACGAGGTGTCCACGAAAATTAGACCAGCTCAAAGACCCTCTCCCCGAATTCCCAAAACCCTCTCCCCAAACCGCTCTCCCGTGAAGGGAGAGGGGCTGTACGGAGGGGGCTTGCGGGAGGAGGAGGCTCGGGCTCACTGGATGATGGAGAGCTGTTGGGGGCCCTCGGGGGTGTCGGTGAGCTGGGAGAGGGAGACGCCGAGCAGCCGTACCGCGCGGTGGAGGGTGTGCTGGCGCAGGCATTCCTGCACGGCGGCGGCGAGGGTATCGGGGTCGGCGCTCGCCTCGTTCAGTGACAGGGAGCGGGTCTGGGTGACGAAGTCGCGGTAGCGGATCTTCACCGTCACTGTCCGTGCGCGCAGGCCGCGCTCGGTCAGCCGCGGGATGAGGCCGGCAAGCATCTCCTCGGCCAGCCAGGCGAGTCGGGCGCTGGAGCGGCAGTCCTTCTGGAAGGTGGTTTCGCGGCCTATCGACTTGCGTTGACGGCGCGGGGCGACGGGGCGCTCGTCATGGCCGTGGGCGCGCTCGGAGAGGGCCTGCGCGTGGTTCGCGGGGAAGGCGGTTGCCAGGCGTTCCACGGGCGTGGCGGCGAGGTCCCCGATGGTCTCTATGCCGAGGTCGGCCAGCCTCTCGCCGGTGCGTGGGCCGACGCCGTGGAGGGTGCGCACGGGCAGGGGCCAGACCCGGTCGGGGACGTCGTCCAGGGTCAGCTCGGTGAGGCCGTCGGGTTTCTCCAGGTCCGAGGCGATCTTTGCGAGGAGGCGGTTCGGGGCAAGGCCGACGGAGCCGGTGAGCCGGGTGCGCGAATGGATGCGGGCCTTGAGCTCGGCGCCGAGGGTGCGCGGCGGTTCCGGACGGTGGCTGACGTCCAGGTAGGCCTCGTCCAGTCCCACGGGCTCGATGTGCTCGGAGAGCTCGCGCAGCAGGGCGAAGACCTCCGTGGAGGCGGCACGGTAGGCGGCGAGGTCCACCGGCAGGAACACGGCATGGGGGCAGAGCTCCAGCGCCCGGCGCAGGGGCATCGCGGAGTGGATGCCGTACTGCCGGGCCTCGTAGGTCGCGGTGGAGACGACCCCGCGGCGGTTCGGGTCGCCCCGGCCGCCGACCACCACCGGCTGCCCGGCGAGCTCCGGGCGGCGCAGCAGCTCCACGGACGCGAAGAAGGCGTCCATGTCGACGTGCATGATGGTTCGGTTCGGGGCGGTCATGGCGCCATTATGGGGTGATGTGGAGGGGTTGTGGGCGTGGTCGAATCACGGTGCGGTGCGACTGCATGAACAGAGATGTCGGCTGCCTTGAGCGGCCGACCTACGGGCGCCACCGCGGGTAGGTCGTGCACGGCCGGTGGCCGTGTGCGACGTCCCCGCCGGTGAACGGGGAATGTCGCACGCCTTCGGCGCACGACCTACGCGGTTGCACCCTGGGGCATTACCCAACCTATCGGTTGCCTGGAGTAGCCGAGCGAGGCGGGCCTGCTTGTGCCTTTGGCTCGGCTGCTGGAGTCGCCGACGCTGTGGCAGTCTGGGCGGCGTTTGCAGATTCGGCGAAGAGGTATCCTCATGCAGAAGCTCCAGGCCGCGCTCCAGCGCATCGACGGCAAGGGCTACAAGGCGTACCGCGATATCGAGGGCGAGTATGCCTTCGATGCCTTCACTCTCGTCGTCGATCACGTCCAGGCGGATCCGTATGCCGCGCCGTCGCGGCTGCGCGTGATCCTGCCCTACGACGTGGCCGACCTGCCCGGGGACTGCGTGACCGGCGAGCGGGCGCGGGCCGCGCGGGATTACCTGGCGCGCTGTTTCCGCCGCGCGGTCCGCGACGAGCGCGCCATGGCCATCGATGCCGGGGCACAGACGGTGCTGGACCGCACCGCGGTGCTGTTCACCGACACCGGGGTGGAGGTGCGCTTCACCCTGGGCCTGCCGGCGCGGGGACGGACGATCCTCGGGCGCCAGGCGGCGGCGCTGCTCTGCCGGCGCCTGCCGGAGGCCGTGGAGGCCCTGCGCCCGGGGCAGCGGGACGATGGAGCGCTGGCCCGGCACTGCGACACCGTCGAGGATCAGGTGGCGCTGCGCTCGCAGCTCGCGGAGCGCGGGCTGGTGGCCTTCGTCGCCGATGGAGCGGTGCTGCCGCGGCGCTCCGGCGTGGATGATCGCCCGTTGCAGGAGGCGATTGCCTTCGAGGCGCCGGACGCGCTGGCGGTCACGCTCGAGGCCCCGCATGCCGGATCGGTGCGCGGGCTGGCCATCGGCTCCGGCATCACCCTGATCGTCGGTGGCGGCTTCCACGGCAAGTCCACACTGCTCCGGGCGCTGGAGCTCGGGGTCTACGACCATGTCCCGGGGGATGGTCGCGAGCGGGTGGTCACCGAGCCCTCGGCGGTGAAGATCCGTGCCGAGGACGGACGTGCGGTCCATGCGCTGGACCTCTCGCCGTTCATCAACCATCTCCCCTACGGCAAGTCCACCGAGGCCTTCGACACGGCGCTTGCCTCCGGCTCCACCAGTCAGGCGGCGGCACTGCAGGAGGCGCTGGAGCTGGGGGCCGGCAGCCTGCTCGTCGACGAGGATACGTCGGCGACCAACTTCATGATCCGCGACGAGCGCATGCAGGCGCTGGTGGCCAAGCGCGACGAGCCGATCACGCCCTTCGTGGACCGCATCCGGGAGCTGCGCGACCGCCTCGGTGTCGCCACCGTGCTGGTAATGGGCGGCTCCGGCGACTACTTCGCCCACGCCGATGCCGTTATCCAGATGCATGACTACCTCCCGCGGGACGTCACTGCCGAGGCCCACCGCATCGCCGAGGCGCACGCCGGGCAGCGCCGGGAGGAGGGCGAGCGCGACCTCGCGGCGCCGCGCCCGCGGGTGCTCCAGCCCCGTTCCCTCGATCCGCGTACCGGCAAGGGCAAGCCCCGGGTCAAGGTCCGGGGCGTGGATACCCTGGTCTATGGCGAGGATGAGGTCGACCTGCGCGCCGTGGAGCAGCTCGTCGACCCGAGCCAGGTCCGCGGGGTCGCGCGGGTCCTGGCCCGTCTGGCTGAATCCGATGAGGTATGGCTGTCCGCACCGGCGGATGCCGTAGCACGCCTGCTGGAATCGGACTGGACCGGGCTCACGGCCCGGCCCGACGGCGACCTCGCCCGCCCCCGCATCGCGGAGGTCATGGCGGCCCTCAACCGCTTGCGGGGCGTGCGCCTGCGCGCCGGCGGCGGGTGACGGCGTCCCGCCGCGTTGGGATTGGTAATCAGTCGTCCTGGGTGGTCTCCTCCTCAACGGCCGAGATGCCCGTTTGTGATGTCACGTCTCGTTGTGGATCGGCGGCGATGTCGCACACGGCCGGCGGCCGTGCACGACCTACCGTTACTGCGCGCTGGCGGGTGAACCCGTTTGCGCGGTGGTGCCGGGGCACACCCTCTCCCCAACCCACTCTCCCGTGAAGGGAGAGGGGCCCGGAGCCGCCAGGGAAGGTCGGAGGCCTTCGAGCGACCGCTCCACGGCCGGTTTGGCGGCGCTGAGCCGCGGCGATTCCGGGTAGGCCGGCTGCTCGAAGGCAGCCGACAGCCCCGATCGTCTCGCCCGGCCTGCCGGTGCAGCGCTCGTGTGCCGGGTGCCTGCCGGCCGGGCGGGGGCGCACGCCGTCACGCCCGATCCATACGAATGGCCGATCCCATGAGGCCGGCGGCCCGCCCGCATGGGCCATTCCCTCCCCGGGGATTGTGGGTTGCCTTCGAGCGACCGCTCCATGGCCGATAGGTCGGGGATGTCGGCTGCCTTCGAGCAGCCGATCTACGGCGGGGGACCGCCGTGAACCCGGGTGGCGGAGCGCGTGCATGCACGGCGCGGACGGGGCAGACTGCACGGAGGCCCATTGCCGGGGACGGTGGTGCGGTGCGTGATCGCCCAAACCGCACGCCCGTTTCCGGCGACGGGGAGGAGCGGGGCGGCACCTGCCCGTTTTGACGGTGTCGTCCCGCGGGTTTTGCGGCGGTCCGGCTCGTATCCGTGCCGGCCGTGATTTCGCGTTTTCGACCACCAGGGAAGGGGTGAACATCATGTCCATACCGGGCGCTATCCTGCGTTTCCTTCTGATCTACGTCATGCTCCTGCTGGCTGCCGGAGCCGTGGTGGACTGGCTTGGGCTGGACGCCGGCAGCGGGGTCAATATCGGTATCCTGTGCGCGAGCGTGCTCTGGGTATGCGATGCGTTCGGCCGGCGCAACGGGCGGTATTTCTCGAACGGCGAGCGCAACGCCGTCTTCCTCGGGATGGTCATCGTCGATGTCGCGGTGCAGGGCGGGGTCACCGCTGCGGTGCTGGCCGCCGAGGAGGGCCCGGTCGACCGCGGCGCCGTGGCGCTCGGACTCCTGGTCGTGGGCCTGAGCCATATGGTGCTGATCGGGGTCGTCGTTGCCCTGAGCCGCCGGGGGCTGCGCCGGCGCGGTATCGTCACGGACTAGCAGCCCGCCCGACTTGGGCCGGGTTGGCTGCGAAAGCGGGGCGGTGGCAGCCCTGCGCGCCTATTCGTCACCTGCGCCCCGCCACGCCCCTCACGCCTTGCCGCCCCATGTCCTCGCTGGAATCCATCCAGCCCCGGCACACCGCCAGTGCCGTCGCCGCGCTGTCGCCACGGCGGCAGCGGCGTACCATGGGGTGAGGGTTCGGGCCCCGTCTGCCGGCGGCGGCCTTCATCCACCATATCCGGAAGGGCAGGGCGTGACGACGAATCGATCCCGTATCCCGTGGAGGGCCGGCGCATGAGGCCGGTGTGGCACCACCCGCGTACCGAGAGCCCGTCGGGGCGCACCGACGCCGGCAACCTGTGGCGCATGCTGGGGTACCTGCGGCCGTGGCGGGGCCGTGTGGCGCTGGCCCTGGCCGCGCTGATCGGCGCCAAGCTCGCGGTGGTGGGCGTGCCGCTGCTGCTCAAGCGCGTGGTGGATGCCCTCGACACCGGTGGTTCGGCGATGTTCGTCACCGCGCTGGGGCTGCTCGGCGCCTACGGGGCGCTGCGGCTTGCGAACTCCGGCTTCTCGGAGCTGCGCGACGCGCTATTCGCGCGGGTGCGCTACGCGGCCATGCACCGCCTCTCGACCACGGTGCTGCGCCACCTCCACGAGCTCTCGCTGGGCTACCACCTGGAGCGGCGGACCGGCGCCGTGTCCCGGGACCTCGCCCGTGGCACGCGCAGTGTGAGCAGCATCCTCAACTACCTGGTGCTCAATCTCGTGCCGACCCTGGCGGAGACGCTGCTGGTGGTGGGCATCCTGATCTGGCACTACAGCTGGACCTTCTCCGCCACCACGGCGGCGGCCATCGCGGTGTACATCGCCTTCACCCTGTCGGTGACCGAGTGGCGCATGTCCCACCGCCACCGCATGAACGCGCTGGAGTCCCGGGCCAACGACCGGGCCGTGGACAGCCTGCTCAACTACGA
Source organism: Arhodomonas sp. KWT2 (assembly GCF_041949875.1). Taxonomy (NCBI): domain Bacteria; kingdom Pseudomonadati; phylum Pseudomonadota; class Gammaproteobacteria; order Chromatiales; family Ectothiorhodospiraceae; genus Arhodomonas; species Arhodomonas sp. KWT2. Next base: position 64,648 of record NZ_JBHFPQ010000025.1, on the reverse strand, counting down.
GACGGTCAAGTACTTCAACAACGAGCCCCACGAGCTGCGGGCCTACGACCGCACCCTGGACGAGTGGACGGACGCCGCAGTGCGCACCCAGGTCTCCATGGGCGTGCTGAATTTCGGCCAGGGCGCGATCATCGCCGTGGCGGTGACCGCGATCATGGTGCAGGCCGCGCTGGGCGTGTCGGCGGGCGCGATGTCGCTGGGCGACCTGGTGATGGTCAACGGGCTGCTGCTGCAGCTGTTCATGCCGCTGAACGTGCTCGGCAGCATCTACCGGGCGATGAAGTACGCGCTCGCGGACATGGACCTGGTCTTCCGGCTGCTCGACACCCCCGCCGGGGTTACCGACCGGCCGGACGCACAGCCGTTGATGGTGCGCGAGGGGTGTGTGCGTTTCGAGGGTGTGGCCTTCGGCTACCGGCCGGAGCGGCGGGTGGTGGAGGACATCGACTTCACTATCGGACCGGGCCGGAAGGTGGCGGTGGTCGGACCCTCCGGGGCCGGGAAGTCGACGCTGGCGCGGCTGCTGTTCCGCTTCTGGGACCCGGACGAGGGGCGGATCACCATCGATGGCCAGGACCTGCGCGAGTGCACCCAGGACAGCGTCCGCACGGCCATCGGCATCGTTCCCCAGGACACGGTGCTGTTCAACGACACCATCGCCTACAACATCGGCTACGGGGCGCCGGCGGCCGGCCGTGCGGAGATCGAACGGGCCGCCCGGCTGGCGGACATCCACGACTTCATCGTCACGCTCCCGGACGGCTACGACACCGTGGTGGGCGAGCGCGGGCTCAAGCTCTCCGGCGGCGAGAAGCAGCGGGTGGCCATCGCCCGGGTGATCCTCAAGCAGCCGCCGATCCTGGTCTTCGACGAGGCGACCTCGAGCCTGGATTCCCGCTCCGAGGGCGCCATCCTGGGGGCCCTCGACGAGGTCGCCCGCGGCGTCACCACCCTGGTGATCGCGCACCGCCTCTCCACCGTCGCGGATGCCGACGAGATCCTGGTGATGGAGCACGGCCGTATCCGCGAGCGTGGCAGCCATGCCGCGCTGCTTGCCCGCGACGGCCTCTATGCCCATCTCTGGCGGCTTCAGCAGGCGGAATCGGAGGCGGAGACCGGGGAGGCGACGGCCGCACGCTGAGTGCCGCTGTGAATCACGCTGGTGCATTCCCCGGCCGCGCGGGTGCGGCGTGGGCTGTCACGTCGGCGATGAGCAGCGGGTCGTGCATTCCCCGGCCGCGCGGGTGCGGCCGTGGTGCAGCACGGCCCCGGCCGGCTCGCGCAGACGCCGGTGCGGGCGGCAAATTTACGGCAGTGCAGCACGCGGAACGGTCCTTGCTACGTGCGGCTGGTCGGGGGCACGGTAAGAGCGACCGGGGCCGAGTCGTGACCGCGCCACGTCCACGCCGTCGCAGGGGTAGCCGAGATGAGCAGCGAACCCGACCTGAGTATCCGCCACGTCGAACCCTCCCTCTACAACGACGACCTGGCCCCGGTGCCGCGGGACAAGCGGAGCTGGGGCTGGTTCGAGATCTTCAACGTCTGGGCCAACGATATCCAGAGCCTGTTCGGCTACACCCTGGCGGCGTCGCTGTTCCTTTCCTACGGGTTGAACGGCTGGCTTGTCTTCGGCGCCATCGTGCTTGCAGGCGTCGTAGTGATGGTGCTGGTGAACCTCTCCGGCCAGCCCAGCGTGCGCTATGGCATTCCCTATCCCGTGTTCGCCCGGGCGAGCATGGGGGTGCGCGGGGCCAACCTGCCGGCGATGGTGCGCGGCATCGTCGCGATCTTCTGGTACGGCGTGCAGACCTACTTCGCCTCAACGGCGGTGGAGCTGCTGATCAGCGGGGTGACCGGCCTGGGGGGCGGACAGACCGTGCTGGGCATGACCGGGGTCGGGTGGCTGTCGTTCGCGCTGGTGTGGCTGTTCCAGCTCTACCTGTTCTGGAACGGTATCGAGTGGATCCGCCGCTTCCTCAACTGGGCCGGGCCGTTCGTGTACCTGGTGATGGTCGCGCTGATGCTGGTGATCGTCTGGCGTGCCGGTGGCGGGCTGTTCGCGGAGCTCGGAGAGATCTTCTCCGCCGGGGGCGAGCCCGCCGGCGGCACGCTCGGGGCGTTTCTCGCGGTGACCGGCACGATGATCGCCTATTTCGCCGCGGTGGTGATCAACTTCGGGGACTTCTCCCGGTTCGTGCGCAGCGAGCGCGAGATGAAGCTGGGCAACTTTCTGGGCCTGACGGTCAACCTGGTGTTCTTCTCGCTGATCGCGCTGGTGATCACGGCGGGTACCGTGGAGCTGTTCGGCGAGCAGCTCACCAACCCCACGGATATCGTCGAGCGTGTGGACAATGTCGTGCTGACGGTGGTGGCGGCGGTGGTTTTCTTTACCGCGACGGTGGGCATCAATCTGGTGGCCAACTTCATCCCGCCGGCCTTCGACCTCGCCAACCTCTGGCCGAGCCGGATCAGCTTCCGCATCGGCGGCGTGATTACCGCCGTGGCGGCGTTCTTCATTGGCGGCCTGTGGGTGTCGCTGATCAGCCAGCTCGGGATTACCGGCTTCGTGAACACCCTCGGGGCCGTGCTCGCGCCTGTCTACGGGATCATGGTGCTGGACTACTACCTCATCAAACGCGGGCGTTTCGACGTCCAGGATCTCTTCTCCGCCAGCGCGGACGGTGCCTACTGGTACGACAATGGCTGGAATGTCCGGGCGCTTGCCGCCTGGCTGCCCGCAGCGGCGTTCTCCGTCGCCTCCGTGTGGGTGCCGGCCCTGCAGGTGCTCGCCGGTTACAGCTGGGTCATCGGTGCGGTGCTCGGGGCCGCGCTCTACTTTGTCGCGATGTGCCGGCGGCGGGAGGCGCTGGCGACGGAACGGACCTGACGGCCATGAAAAGGTGTGAACGGCGCCGCTGAACGATTGACACACGGCTGGCGGACCCGATATACGCTGAGAAAATACTGGCCGGGCCGTGCAGCACGTGACGGGTCCGGCGGCGGGACACGCGTACACACGGGGTTGACGGGGCATGCGCACCGCGCGTGCCGTCCGCACGGCGGAAACAGCGGGGTCGCAGTTGGGGGAGACGGGGCAGCCCTTGGGGTGGAACGAGAGTCTGTGCATTCTCGAGGTCCTTCGCGACGACGGCTCGACCCGGCTGCTCCGTGTCGAGCCGGGGCAGGACGGGACGCGGCGCCGGCTCGTGAAGCTGCGCTCGGGGATGGGGTCATCGGCCAAAGCGGTCTGCCTGCACTCGGATCACGAGGTGGTGAGCCGTCACGATCTCGCCTGTGCGTTGACGCTGGAGCGTCTCGAGGGCAGCGGACAGGATGCCTGTCTGTTTTTCGACGACCCCGGGGGCGAGCTGCTGGACGACATCGCGCTGCCGGGGCTGCGGCAATGGCTGGTGATTGCCACCGCCGCGGCCGAGGCGCTGATCGAGGTGCATGCCGCCGGCCTCGTCCATCGTGACCTCCGTCCCGAGACCTTTATCTGGAACGGTGAGCGGATTTACATCACCGATTTCTCTCGGGCGGTGCGCATTCGCCGCGAGCACCGCGATCTGGATGTCCCGGACTCGAACACCCACCGCCTGCGCTATATGGCGCCGGAGCTCACCGGCCGGTTCAACCGGCCGGTGGACTACCGCGCGGATTACTACAGCCTGGGCGCGGTGCTCTACACGCTGCTCGTGGGTCAGCCGCCGTTCTCCGCCGATGACGCCCATGAGCTGATTTACCAGCACCTCGCGGTGGAGCCGGTCCCGCCGCGGGCACGGCGGGACGATGTCCCGGAGGTCGTCTCCCGGGTGGTGCTGCGCCTGATGGAAAAGGACCCTGACGGCCGCTACCAGCACGGTGAGAAACTGCTCGCAGACCTGCGCCTGGTGGCGGACGTGATCGATGGCCGGCGTGCGGACGATCACGGTCTGCTGAGCGGTCGCGAGGGCCAGCGGCCGCTGGACATCCCCCACCGTCTCTACGGCCGTGAGACCGAGCGCCGGCGCCTCATGGACAGCCTGGAGCGTGCCTTCGAGCACCGTCCCCAGCTCGTGCTCATCGCCGGTGCCTCGGGGATCGGCAAGACGACCCTCATCCGCGAGACCTATCTGCCGGTGACACGGCAGCGGGCGTTCTTCGTCTCCGGCAAGTTCGACCAGCTCAAGCGGGCCCGTCCCTATGGCGCCTGGCTGGACGCGCTGGAGGACCTCGTCGCCTTCATCATCGCCGAGCCGGCGGAGACACTGGAGTGGTGGCGTGGCCGTCTGTGCGAGGCGCTGGGCGCGCAGGCGGGTCTGCTCACGGCCCTGAGCCCGTCGATGCAGGCCCTGCTCGGCGAGCAGCCGCCGCCAGGGGACCTGCCGCCGGCGGAGGCCAAGGAGCGGTTCCGGGACACGGTGCTGCGTCTGTTCCGCGTGTTCAGCGAGGCGGACCGGCCGCTGGTGGTCTTCCTCGATGACCTGCAGTGGATCGACGATGCCTCCCTGGAGCTTCTGGAGACGCTGGTGCAGCGGCTCGAGCAGCTGCCGCTGCTGATCATCGCCGCCTATCGGGACGACGAGGTCCCCGCCACCCACCCACTGATGCTGGCCCGGCGCACGCTCCAGGAGCGGGGGCGGTTTACCCTCAGTGCGCTGGAGCTCTCGCCGTTGACCGAGGCGGACGTGACGACGCTGCTGACTGAGGGCGCCCGGCGCTCCGCCGGTGAGGTCGCGGAGCTGGCAAAGGAGGTGCTGCACCGCAGCGGCGGCAATCCGTTCTTCATCTGGCAGCTGCTGCGCACGATGCGGGACAGGGGCTGGCTGTTCATGGACGACGCCGGCCAGTGGTGCTGGGACCTGGACGCCGTGCGCGGTGCCGGGGTGCCGGATCAGGTCGTCGACCTGATGCTTCACCGCCTGCACGGGCTGCCGCGGGAGAGCCAGCAGCTACTCTCCTGGGCGGCGTGCCTCGGGACGTCTTTCGATCTCGATATCCTCGCCTGGCTGGCGGGGCGCGAGATGACGGATGTCTACGATTTGCTGCGGCCGGTGCTCGACGAGGAGTTCATACTGCCCGTGGGGGATCCCGCCCTGGTCGGAGACCGGGTCGTCTCCCGCAGCTTTCGTTTCGCCCACGACCGCATGCAGGAGGTCGCCTACCGTGCCCTCCCCGAGGAGGCGGTGGAGCCGTTGCACCTGAGGATCGCCCACCTGCTGCGCGAGCGCCTGCCGGCGGCGCGCCGTGCCGAGCGGGTGATCGAGATCGCTGGTCACCTCAACCTCGCCCGTTCCCTGGTGAGCGGCGCGGAGGCGGGTACGGACCTGGCGCGGGTGAACCTGGACGCCGCCCGCCGGGCCAAGGCGGCGGCCGCCTTCGCCGCCGCGGTGGAGCACATGCGCGCCGGCATGTCACGCCTGCCTGGAGACATCTGGGAACGGGACCCGGCGCTCGCCTACGCGCTTTACCGCGAACGCGGCGAGCTCGAATACCTCAACAGCGACTTCGAGGCGGCGGAGCGCTACGTCAGCGAGGCGATCGCGCGCGAGACGGACATCTTCCGTCGCGCCGACCTTTACTACATGCGCGTTGTCCAGTGCACGCTCCGGGCGCACTACACCGAGGCCGTGGCGGTGGGGCGCGAGGCGCTGGCTCAGTTCGGCGAGGTCCTGCCGGAGGCGGACCTGGAGGACGTCCGCGACCGCGAGCTCGCCGCGGTGCGTTCCCTGCTGGAGGGGCGCCCGCTGGAGTCGCTCGGTGGCATGCCGGCCATGACCGACCGGCGCCGGCGCGCGGTGATGAAGCTGCTGATCGCGCTGGGGCCGCCGTGTTACCGCGCCCACCCGGGGCTGTGGTCGGTGATCGTGGCCCGCGAGGTGCGGCTGTGCCTGGAGAGCGGCAACGTTACCGGGGCGGCATACAGTTACCCCGCCTACGGCGGCCTGCTGACCCACGTGGGGCAGGGTGACGGCGGCGACTGCGCGGCGCTCTATCGTGCGACCCGGGAGCTGATGGCGCAGTTCACGGACCGCGCGGAGAACAGCATGGCGCACCTGATGATGGGTAGCTCGCTGACCCACTGGTTCGCACCGCTGCAGGCAGCAAGCGAGGACTACCTGGAGGCCTACCGTACCGGCCAGGCCTCGGGGAACCTCCAGTACGCCGTTTACGGCTTCGGCCACGATACCTACTGCCGCTATTTCCGCGGTGAGCCGCTGGACGAGCTTATCCCGGATGTCCTGAGCTACCTGGAGTACACCGAGCGGCGGCGCAACCTTTGGGGCATTGATCTCATCACCGGGGCGCTGCGTGTCTTCTCCCTGCTCCACGGCGGACGGGACGAGCCCGACTGGCTGCACAAGCACGAGAGCGAGACGGATTACCTCGCACGCTGCGAGGCGCACGAGAACCTCCAGGTTCTGTGTATCTACCACATCATGCGCGCCATGGCGCTGCTGCAGCTCGGAGAGGTCAGCGCCGCGGCGCACAGCATAGGCGAGGCGGAGACGCGGCTCGACAGCGTCTCCGTGCAGGGACTGCTGCCGGTCACCCAGTTCCCGGCGCTCAGGGCACTGGTGCTGGTGCAGGCGCCCGAGGCCCTGGACGCCGACGACGGGACGGTGGCGGCCGCCCTGGAGGACGCCGTCGCGCGCTACGGGCGCTGGCGCCGCCACGCCCCCGACAACTTCGAGCACTGGTACCGGCTGATGCAGGCCGAGCAGGCGCGCCGGGACGGTGACGTCACCGCACTCATCGACGCCTACGACGATGCCCTCCAGGCCGCCCAGCGGCAGTCCTGCTGGCCGGCGGCGGCCCTGATCGCCAGGCGTGCCGCCCTGTACTGGCGCGAGCGCGGCCGCAACGCCTTCGCCGGCATCTACGAAGACCAGCTCGCCCAGGCGTTCCGGCAGGGCCGGGCGTCGGCGGCGCTGGCGCGGTTCGACGGCGGTGCCCGCGCGGACGAGCCGGCGGGGCGGGGACCGCAGATGGATGCGGTCATCCAGATCGCCCAGGCGCTGTCGCTGCACACAGAGCTCGATGAGCTCGTGCCCGAGATCATCCGCAACGTCGCCCTGCAGACCGGTGCCCAGCGTGTCGTGTTGCTGCTGGCCAGGGACGACGATCTCCGCGTCGCCATGGACAGTGGCATCCACGGGGCACGCTACTACGATACGCCACCGCTGGTCGATAATGTCGAGAGCCTGCCGCGTTCGGTGATCCGCTATGTCGCGCGCACCCAGCGGATGCAGCGCTTCGGCCGCGGTGAGGTCGAGCACAACCTCATGCTCGCCAACGACCGCTATCTCAACCCGGCCGATACCGGCGGCGGGGGGTTCACCGGCACTGCCTGGTGCGTGCCGCTGACCTACCTCGGCGAACTCATCGGTGTGCTCTACCTGGAGCATGCCCTGACCGCGGAGGCCTTTGACGAGCGTCAGCGCCCGCTGATCGAGTTCCTTGCCGCCCAGGCCGCGATCTCGGTGCGCAACATCGAGCTCATCGACCGCCTTGCCGAGGAGGGGCGCGCCCGCCAGGACGCCGAGCGGCGGATGCAGTCCGCGGACGCGGAGATCTCCGCGCGCCGGGCCATGGAGGAGCGGCTCAAACACCTGGCCAACACCGACGCGCTCACCGAGCTCGCCAACCGGCGCATGTTCATCGAGGCCCTGGAGCTCGCGTGGCGCCAGGCCCGGGACGCCGAGACCCCGGCGGCGGTGCTCATGGTCGACATCGATCACTTCAAGGACATCAACGACCGTCACGGCCACGCCGCGGGCGACGAGGTGCTGCGCCATCTCGCCGGGCGTTTCCGGGCGACCCTCCGTGCCGTCGACATTGCCGCGCGGATCGGCGGCGAGGAATTCGCGGTGCTTCTCGGCGCCGGCGAGCAGGCGGATGCCGTGGCGGACCGGCTGTGCCGGCAGATGGCGCAGACCCCGGTGCGGGTGGACAGTCATACCATCACCTTTACCGTGAGCATCGGCGTGGCCCACCTGCGGCGCGCCGACAGCAGCCACGAGGCGGTGTTACAGCGTGCGGACCAGGCGCTGTACCGCGCGAAACGCGACGGCCGCAACCGCGTCGCCACCGAGCTCTGATCCCTGAACCCCGACATCGTGCCCGTGGACGGCACCGGCGGGGTGGCCGTCGTCGAACTGTTGCGGCGGCTGTTCCGGATCTACCGCGAGACCCCGGGGGATACTCGCTGCTCCGGTGTCTGACGCCGCGGCGGAAGAGGATACCCGCGCGGCGGCTCTAAGGGTGTTACGGCTTCCGGCTCGCCGGCGAAGCGGTGGAGGACCCATGGGCCGGGTCTTTCCGCTCTTGAAATAGCAATCATTCGCAGCAACATACAGGGGTATAGCCGGGGGACAGACTCACACATCGGCCTTTTCCGGACATGGTCCAGGAGGTGCAGTCATGGCCGAAACCAGCTTCGACTTCATTCCCCGTGCACACCGTCCCGACAAGCCCCGCTCCGTGGGCGTGACCGAGATCCGCGGTCCCTACTACGCCACCTACGGCACCCGGCATCTGGCCGACGTGCTCGACGTCGCCGGCCAGTGGGTGGACGGCGTGAAGTGGGCCGGCGGCTCGTTCGCGCTGCTGCCCCGCGAGCAGGTCCGTGCGATCAGCGATCTCGCCCACGAGCACGACGCCTACGTCTCCTCCGGCGGCTGGATCGAGACCGTGCTGCGTTACGGGCCGGAGGCGGTGGACCGCTATCTCGCCGAGGCGAAGGAGGTGGGTTTCGATGTCATCGAGATCTCCACGGGGTTCCTGTCCATGCCCACGTCATCGCTGGTGCGGCTGGTCGAGCGCGTCCGGCGTGCGGGGCTCAAGGCCAAGCCCGAGCTCGGCATCCAGTTCGGCTCCGGGGGCGACTCCACCGAGGCGGAACTCGCCGCCGAGGGCAAGAAGGACGTCGGTGACCTGGTGAACCGCGGCCGGCAGGCGCTGGATGCCGGGGCGGACATCATCATGATCGAGTCCGAGGGCATCACCGAGAACGTGGCGCCCTGGAGCACCGGTGCGGTCGCCGCGATCATCAACGGTCTCGGGCTGGAGAACGTGATGTTCGAGGCCGCCGACCCCCTGGTGTTCGAGTGGTACGTGAAGAACTACGGCAACGAGGTGAACCTGTTCGTCGACCACTCCCAGATCCTCCAGCTCGAGGGCCTGCGCCAGAACATCTGGGGCAACAAGTCCACCTGGGGACGGATCGCCAACGTGCCGCCGCTCGACGAGGGCTGATGGTCGAATGTGCCCCGCGGGGCGTGACGCCGGGGCCACCGGCGTCCGCCCCGGTGTCGGGGTCAGTCGTCGAGGGTGAAGCCGAGCTTCACCGTGACCTGCCAGTGGGCGACGCGCCCGTCCTCGACCTCGCCCCGCGTCTCGGTGACCTCGAACCAGCGGATGTTGTGCAGGGTCTCCGAGGCGCGGGAGATGGCGTTCTCGACGGCGGCCTCGATGCCCTTGGGCGACGAGCCGCAGAGCTCGGTGACCTTGTAGACGTGAGCGCTCATGGTCTCCTCCGCAGTGCCGGCGGGCGGGTGCCCGCGTGTCTCCTGTCCCAAGCGTAGACCACCCACCGGGGCCGGTGTCAGCGCGCGGCGCGGGCACGCAGGAGGAGCACCGCGCCCCAGAGTAGCGCGCCGGCCATGATCAGCCGGCCGGCGTTGAGGGTGATCGCCGCGAGAAGCCGGTCGTAAGCCAGCAGACCCGTCTCGCCGAGGAGGTACTCCCAGTCGTGGAAGCCGTAGGGGGCGGTGTGCCCGGTGTTGCCGCCGAGCAGCGGGAGCTGGCCGGCGCGGGCGTCGGCCATGTAGGGGGCGATGTCCAGGAAGTTCTCGCCGAACCACCACAGGCACAGGCTGGCGCCGAAGGTGTCGCCGCGCCCGCGCAGCAGGGCGATGCCGCAGATGACGGGCATCAGGAGCTGGCCCAGGGTGCCGCCGAGGGAGGTGACCCATTCGCCGAAGGGCCGGAAGAGCAGGTGGCCGAACTCGTGGAAGGGCAGGTTGACGTTGTGCAGGAACCCGGCGTCCCGTCCCAGAGCGGCGATGTCCTGAATCATGTAGCTGCCGCCCCAGACCAGGAAGGCCAGCCACAGCGCGAGATAGCCCCACCACAGCGTCGCCATGGCTGCCGGGGGCACCGCCAGCGCCGCCGCCCGGCCGGCCAGGCGTTCGCGCAACGGCGTACGCCGCTCGGCGCGCCGGGCCTCGTAGGCCTCCAGCCGCGCGAGGTAGGTCGCGTACTTGTGAAAGACGACGCCGCAGTGCGTGCAGGTGACCTGCTCCGCGCTCCGCGACGCACCGCACTTCGGGCACTCCATGCGTTCGGATTCCATCACCGTATCGACACGATAATAGCCGGCCGCGGCCTGCGGACGGGCAGTGGCCGGCGGGCCGGCTGGCGTAGCCGCGGCTATACCGTAGCACGGGCGCCTGCACCGCAGCGGCCATGCGGTATCGTTTCGCCCCTGCCTCGGATTCTTGCGGCGGGCGCTGGTGGGGGCGTCAGCGGTCCCCGGCTCCGCCCGGTCGTGGATGCTGCTTCGTCCCTCTCCCGGCCGCACGATGGAACGATGTATCCCGACCGCCCATAATCGGCACCGGGGCGGCTCGCGGCCGCCGGCACGGATCACGTATTGCAGGGAGCCGATCATGCGCGCGCACTATCTACAGCACGTGCCCTTCGAGGGGCCGGAGCGCATCGCCGAATGGCTGGAGGACGCCGGCTACACCGTCACCGGCACGCCGCTGTATCGCACGGCGGCACTGCCGGCGCCGGACGAGGTGGACCTTCTCGTGGTCATGGGCGGGCCGATGAGCGTCAACGACGAGGTGGCGTTCCCCTGGCTGGCGGCGGAGAAGGCGTTCGTGCGCGGGATCATCGAGGCGGGGACCCCGGTGCTCGGCGTGTGCCTCGGCGCGCAGGTGATCGCCAGTGCCATGGGGGGCGCTGTTGGTCCGGGCCCGGAGAAGGAGATCGGCTGGTTCCCGATCCGGGGCGAGGGTGGTGGCGATCGGTCGCTGTTCCGTTTCCCGCCGTCGGTGGAGGTCTTCCACTGGCATGGCGAGGCCCTGGCGCTGCCGCCGGGGGCCGTGCGGCTGGCGAGCAGCCCGGTCTGTCCGAACCAGGCATTCCAGCTCGGGCGCACCGTGCTCGGGCTGCAGTTCCACCTGGAGACGACGCCGGCCTCCGCGCGGGCGCTGGTGGAGCACTGCGGTGACGAGCTCGTGCCCGCCCCCTACGTGCAGAGCGCGGCGGACATCCTGGCGGCCCCGGACACCCGTTACGAGGCGATCAACGCCCTGATGGGCGAGGTGCTGGCGTTCCTCCATCAAGCGGCGCCGGCCGCGGCGGGTACGCGTTGAACCCTGTCCCCGGTCAGTGGGGCGGGGCGTGCGCGATCTCCCGTGTCCCGGGAGGCGCGCCCCCGCCGGCACCGTCGCGGACCTCCGCGACCAGCGCCTCCAGGTGGCGCACGTGGCTGCCCGCCCAGTAGAGCTGGCCGCAGCCGTCGCACTCGCGAAAGCGCCGGTAGTAACGGCGGGTCTTCGGTGCCAGGCGATGCTCGATGGCGGCCTTGTCCACCGCGCGGAGGACGCCGTTGCAACGGGCACAGCGGCTGAGCGGGTCCATCCAGGCCGCGAGCGGGAAGCGTACCGCCACCTCGTGGAGCTGGTCCCGGGGTGTGTCGGCCCGCAGGAAGCAGGCGTGGGTGACCAGACGGCGCTTGAGCAGCCCGCGGTCGCGGGTGAGCAGGATGCGGGCATCGCTGGCGGCGATCGCCGCCAGGGTGGCATCGTCATGGTCGTTGCGGTAGCGGGTGTCGAAGCCGAGCAGCCGGAGGTAGCGGGCCAGCGTGCCCAGGTGCGTGTCCGCGACGAAGCGGGGCGGCAACGCCGGTGGTGGCCGCAGCAGTGAGGCGCCGTCCGGTGCCAGCGTGGTGAAGACGGGGTAGACGCTGATCCGCTCGCCGGCGGTGACGAGGTGGCCGAAGCCGACGGCGGTCCCGTCGACGAGGATGAGGCCGATCTCGGTATGTGGCACGCCCAGCGCCTCGATGACGTCCTTCACCGAGGCCCGTCGCGCAACCTGGTAGTCGAATGGCCGCTGTCTGTGCTCCGGTGCCAGGAAGTCGTTCAGTGACGCGTAGAAACGCAGCTGCGCGGCCCCGGTCAATCGCCGCGCTCCTCGCCAACGGTCACCGATCGCACCTCGCCGTTGACGATCTCCACGATCCGGTTGAATCGCGTCGGGCCGAACGAGTAGACCCATTCGTCCACCTGCTCGAGCGCGCTCAGCGAATGCCGTCGGTCGTCGGACACCCCGGTGCGAAAGCGTGTGCGCCGGTGCGCGGGTGTCCCGCAGCGGCTGTAGAGCTCGAGCTTGGACATACCGGTGCGGATGCTGTTGGGCGTGCACTGGCCCGCCACGCCGGAGGAGAAGCCGTAGCCGCCGGTCTCCTCGCGTACCAGCTCGCCGTTACGGAAGGTCAGGATGCGCAGGAACTGCTGGGGGCCGCGGTTGTAGTACCACGCCTCCACGTCGCTGACGTAGCCCGTCCCGGGTACGAAGGCCTCCGCACGGTGCTCGATGTAGTCCGGCTCGCCGCAGTGGCGCGCCACCCGGAGGGTGCTGTCACCCGGCTGGATCAGGCGGCTGCCGCAGCGCAGCCCGGTGGCGGTGCCGCTGAAGAGCAGTACGGTGATCGCGATCAGGAATGCGGTGGCGGTGCGCATGGTCCCCTCCGGTGGCTACCCGTATACCGATCATGGATCAGGCCGCGCCGGTATGCACGGATCAGCCGCCCTTGCGCGCGACCACCCACTCCCGGAACGCCTCCGCCGGGAGGGGGCGTGAGAAGTGGAAGCCCTGGACCTCGTCACAGCCCTCCCGCCGCAGGAACGCGACGTGTCCGGGCGTCTCGGCACCCTCGGCGATCACCCGCAGGCCCAGCGTGTGCGATAGCGAAATGATGGCGCGGGCGATCTCCGCGCTGCGCGGCTCCGTATCCAGGCTCTGCACGAACGAGCGGTCGATCTTCATGGTGTCCACGGGCAGGCTGTGGAGGTACGACAGCGATGCATAGCCGGTGCCGAAGTCGTCCACCGCCACGGTGATGCCGCGCTCGCGCAGCGCGGTCAGGGCCGCCGCGGTGGCCTCGGAGTCCGACATGGCGGTGCCCTCGGTGATCTCGAGCTCCAGCCGCTCCGCGGGCAGGCCCGAGGTGGCCAGCACCCGGTCCACGGTCGCGACGAGGGTGTCGCTGCGGAACTGGCGCAGTGACAGGTTCACGCCCACGCGCAGGGCACCCACCCCGGCCACCGGCCAGCCGGCGGCCTCGCGGCACGCCTGTTCCAGCACCCAGGCGCCGATCTCCTCGATCAGACCGCTCTCCTCGGCCACGGGTATGAACTCGGCCGGGCTCACCGGGCCGAGCTCTGCATCGTGCCAGCGAAGCAGCGCCTCCGCGCCCACGATCCCGCCGTCTTCCAGCCGGATCTGGGGCTGGTAGTGCAGTGACAGGGTGTCGCTGTCGAGCGCCGTGCGCAGGCGGTTCTCCACGGTCAGCCGGCGTTGTCCGTGTGCCGCGAAATCGGCCTGGAAGAAGCTGTAGCTGATCACGGCGGACTGTTGTGCCCGGCGGGTGGCAGTCATCGCGGCGATGACGAGTCGTTCCGCGTCGCGACCGTCCTCCGGCGTGATCGCCACGCCTACATTGAGGTTGGTGAATATCGTCTGGTTCGCCAGCGGGATCGGGGCCTCGACAGAGGAAACCATTCGGCTGGCCATGTGTTCGGCGGAACGGGGCAGGCGATTTCGCGTGTCCCGGAGAAGTACCAGGAAGGTGTCGTGACCGTAGCGTGCGGCGATGCCCCCCGAGGGACGCACGACCTGGTCGAGCCGTTCCCCGACCAGGCGCAGGAGCTGCTCGGAGAGACGCGGACCCAGTGTTTCGTGGATCCGGCTGAAGCGGTGGATGTCCGCGAAGAGCACGGCGACGCCGGAGCTGTTCTTCCCGGCATCGGTAGCGAGCATCTGGCTCAGCCGGTCCAGGGCCATGTTCCGGTTGGGCAGGCCGGTGACGTCGTCGTAATTCGCCATCCGGTACAGTCGTGCCTCCAGGGCGTCACCGCGGCTGACGTCGAGGCCGCTGAGTGTGTAATGCGTGATGTAGCCGTCATCATCATGTATGGCCGTCAGGGTCACCCACAGGCGGTAGGACTCGCCCGTGCGTCGGCGGCGGCGTGCCTCTCCCTGCCAGCTGCCCATGGTTTCGAGCTGTCGCCAGACGGCCTCGTCGGCGAAGATGTCGTCATCGCCGTAACGTCCGTCCGCTACCGCGGCACCCACGATCTCGTCCGCGTCGTAGCCGGTGATTCGGGTGAATGCACGGTTCACGCGCAGGATTCGCCGCTTGGCATCGAGCACCATGCAGAGCTCCTCCGAGTGCTCGAAGAAATTGTCCGCGAGCCGCCGTGACGCCTCCGCCTCGCTATGGGCGGTCACGTCCAGCAGCGCGCCGACGACCTCACCGGTGGTGCCGCCATCCTCGTTGATTATCTCCAGGTTTTCCTGGAGCCACCGCACGTCGCCGTTCGCTCCGTGGACACGGTACGTCTGGGTCACGCGGCCGTCGTCGAGCAGTCGATTCCGGCTGTCCCGCACCAGTTGCCGGTCCCGGGGGTCTACCTGTCTCAGCCACCACTCGGAATCGCCGAACTGCCCCGGGGCGAAGCCGAGGATCGTCCGGACCGTATCGCTGATGAACGTCGGTACCAGCCGGTTGCCGGTGATGCGGGCGCGGAAGATCACTGCCGGACTAATGCGGAGGATGTAGCGCAGCTCCGAGAGCGCGGCGAGGTGGCGCCGGTGCAGGAACGTACCGATGCCCGAGCCCAGAATGACCAGGCCCAGCAGGGACGCACCGAGCGTCACGACGTCGGAGACGAAGGACATCGTGGGCTGGAGTACCGCTGAAAGCGGGGCGGTTACGGCGACGTAGAAACGCTCGTCGAACCACCGAACCGGTGCGTACGCGACCACCTGGTCGTCGGCCACCGCGTGGCGGCCCCGGATGAGATCGTCTTTGCCGAACGGGGGCGCAATACCGATTCGCTTCGACAGGTCCGCAACGCTTTCCACCTCGTTGCGCATTTCCGAATCGTCCGCAGCGAGGCCGATGGGATGCCAGAGCATGGTCCCGTCCGGACGCACCGCGTAGGCATGTCCGCCGCGGTAAGGGTGCACGTTGCCCAGCAGGTGTTGGAGCATTGCCTGCAGGTCCAGCCACCCCTCCACCTGTCCCAGTGGGGGGCCATCATCCTGAACAGGTGCAACGAGGTGGATCAGCCAGCGGCCGTTGATCTGGTGGATGTGGCCGTTCCGCCCTGCTTCGCTGGTCCGTACCGCCCTTGCCGGGAGAAACGGGCCGTTGCACCAACCCTGGCCCGGTTTGCTGAGCACCACGCCTGAGGGGGCCGTCAATGTGACGGCGCACAGTAGCCGTCCGTGGACACGGTCCACCGTGGTCAGCAGTCCCTGGACGGCGCGCAATCGCGCCGCATCGCTGCCGTCCCTCAGGGACTTCTGGACACGATCGTCTGCGGCGATCACCCGAAGCGTTTCGTGATATTCCCCCAGAGCGCGCTGTAGTGCGTCCGCCTTTATGGCCGCTGCGAGCTCGATCTGGCGACCGGCCTGTGCAAGCGTATCCTCGCGGAACTCCGTGTAGATCCGCTGGAGCAGGACCGCCGCGCCGATGACCAGGACCCCGAGCAGCGCGACGGGCAGCCATCGTCGGGTGCGGCTGACAGGGGCGGTAAGAGACGGCATTGAGATGTCCTGGGCCCTGCGTTACCCGGTGGCGGTGTGGCCCGGAGGGTCGTGCCCGGGAATCTGTGACAGAATGCACGCGGAGTCAATTTATTGTGCAATCATCGCATGTGCTGGTGAGGCGCAGCCAATCACGTAAAAGTTTCTGTCACCGCCGCGAGGATTCCCGGCTCAGCGTAGCTGGCTGTCCTTGCTCGCGCGGCGGTTGTAGCTGCTGAATCCGTTCTCTTCCTCGTCCCTGGCGGCCTGGCAGTTCACGCACAGGCGCACACCCGGAATGGCCTCGCGGCGGCCCACCGGGATCTCCGCGTCGCATTCCTCGCAGTGGCTGAGACTCTCGCCACTCGGCAGGCGGCTGCGGATCCGCTCGAGCGCATCGGCCACGGAGCTGTCGATCTGCTCCTGCACCGCGCCGTCGTGTGTCCAGCCGTTGGCCATATGGCAACCTCCTCGGGGCCGGTGGAATCCGCCCCGTCAATAAACGGCCTTATAACGCACTGTACCCGGTGTTCTCAACGCCGCCCGGCGGGCGTTCCCACGCGGCGGTATGATCGTGATAATGGCGGCGAACAGGGACCGTGGGAGGGCGTATGGCAACGCGTATCGCGATCGTACAGGGGCATCCGGATCCGGCGGGCGGGCACCTGTGTCACGCCCTGGCCGATGCCTACGAGGCGGGGGCCGGCGAGACGGGGCGCAGTGTGCACCGTATCGACGTCGCGGGTCTCGATTTCGGGCTGCTCCGCAACGAACGGGCGTTCACGGGCGAACCGCCACCTCCGGACATCGCCGCCGCCCAGGAGACCATTGTCTGGGCGGAGCACGTGGTCATCGTCTATCCCTTATGGCTCGGTACCATGCCGGCGCTGCTCAAGGCCTTCCTGGAGCAGACCCTGCGCCCGGGTTTCGCCTTCGATTACCGCCCGGACGGCCTCCCGCGTAAACGCCTGCAGGGGCGATCGGCACGGGTCGTAGTGACCATGGGCATGCCCGCGCTCGCCTACCGCTGGTATTTCGGCGCGCACAGCCTGAAGAGCCTGGAGCGCAACATTCTGCGCTTTTGCGGGATCTCGCCGGTCGGGGAGTACCTGATCGGCGGGGTGGGAAACGCCGGCGCCGAGCGCCGGCACCGCTGGCTGGCACGCATGCAGCGGATGGGGCGCGCCGGGGTCTGAATGCCCCGGGCCTGCCTCACCAGCCCCAGAAGAGGAGCCACCAGGCCGCGGCGACGACGCCCGCCGCCGCGGCGCCCCCGGCGAAGCCGCCGAGACGGCGCAGCCATTGCCCGGGCACGTGTACCGCGGTGATTCGCCAGGCGAGGCCGAGGCTCCATGCCGTCGCGGCGGCAAGGAGCAGCGCCCGTGTCTCGCCGACCCAGAACACCGGCACGCCGTCGGCGCGCAGCAGTGACACGGTGGTCATGGACAGGCCGAGGAACGCCCCTATGCCGCCGAGCGGTATCAGGGAATGGGCGAGGTGGTAGAGCCGCTGGGGCCGCCACTGCCCCATCGCCCGGGTGCCCAGGGCCAGTGCGGCGGTGACCGCGCTACCCACGACCACGGCGGTGGTGGCGATGTAGACGATCAGCAGCGCGCCGTCGAGCAGGTTGAACACGTCGTTCTCGCCCGGGTAGTTGGTGAACACCCACCACGGTGCGTGCATCGTCAGCGGCCACATCCAGTCGTGGTGAACCAGCCACGTGGCGATCGCCTGCTTGGCAGTCACGAACCACGGGCTCGCGCTCCAGTGAAAGGCCCCGATCGCCGTGCCGATGAGACCGAAGACCAGCAGCACGTACTCCCAGCCGCTGGCGTTCCGGGCCCCGATACGGGTGATCTCCGATCCCGGCAGCCGCGGTTCCAGCGCGATGGCCCCGCGGTAGCCGCTGCAGCGCCCGCACATGTGGCAGCCGCCGGCCTCGTCGAGCTCGCGCAGGGCCAGAAGGGTGGGGCAGTTGACGCGTTCCGGGCGGACGCTGCGCCGTGCCGCCTGCCAGGCGTCCTCGTGCGTACGATAGTGCAGCGGCGAGAGCCGCGAGAGCAGTCGGAAGACGCCGTTGACCGGGCAGAGGTAGCGGCACCAGACCCGCTTGTCCCGGCCGTAGAGGAAGCCGACGATCATGGCCGCCACGGTGGAGCCGCCGAGTACGATCAGCGCCGGCCCGGGATAGTCGTAGACGCTCGCCATCTGGCCGTAGAGCGTCGTGCCCACGAAGGCCACGAAAGGCCAGCCACCCCAGCGCACCCAGCGCGGGATGGCGCCACCGCGGCCGTGGCGGCTGGCGAACTCGGTGAGCGTACCCTCCGGGCAGAAGACACCGCACCACACGCGCCCCATGAGCACGATGCTCAGCAGCACGAACGGCCACCAGATGCCCCAGAAGACGAACTGCGCGAAGACGGTGAGGTTGTCCAGGATGCCGGCGGTGTACGGCGGCAGGGGCAACAGCGTGGGAACGATCAGCAGGAAGGCGTAGACGCCGACCACGCCCCACTGAATACCCTGGATCACGCCGCGATGACGGCGCATCCACTCGCCCCAGGCGGCCAGTCGGCCGCCTGGGGCGGTGCCACCCTGCATCATGCCGGCCGCACAGCTCATGATGCGGCGGTGCTGGGCTGCTGCTCCCCGGCTGTGGCCGTCCTGCGCGGCGGTCGGCGTCCGCTCCAGCGCAGCAGTGCGACGACGATCACCCAGAAGGCCGCGAGGGCGATGACGTCCGTGAGCGCCGGATAGGCCCGGTAGCCGGTGAGCGCCGCCACCAGACCGCCGAAGCGCGTGGAGTCGTCGAGCAGCCCCGGGGTGCTCCAGACCGGGTCCATGCCCGCCGGCAGCCAGCCCATGCCGATCAGACGGTCCACGCCGCTGACCAGCAGCGAGCCGGCGAGCAGCAGCAGCAGCGCCTCGCTGACACGGAAGAAATGGCGCCAGGAGAACACCCGGGAACCCAGCTGCAGGATGTAGAAGGTGACCAGCGCGACGCCGAATCCGGCGAGGGCGTAGAGCGCGAAGGTCCCGCCGTTACCCATGCTGATGCTCGCCGCACCGATGCCGTAGAGGAAGACCACGGTCTCGGCGCCCTCGCGGGCGACGGCGATGGCGACCAGCACGGCGATCCCGGTGTACTGCGAGGTCGCAATGGACTGGTCGACGCTCTCGCGCAGCTCCCGCGACAGTCCCGCGCCGTGGCGCCGCATCCAGATGACCATCTGCACGATGAGCCCCGAGGCGACGAGGACCATCACGGTCTGGAAGGTTTCCTGGGCGCTGCCGCTGAGCAGGCTGCCCATGCCCATCAGCCCGGCGGCGAGTCCCGTCGCGATTACCAGGCCCGCGGCCACGCCGGACCACAGATAGCGCAGCCCGATACGCCCGCTCGGGTGATGCCGGAGCCACGCATAGACGATCCCAACGACAAGAATCGCCTCGACGCTTTCGCGCCAGACGACGAAGAACACCTGTCCCATTTCCATGACGGAACTCCGGTCTGTGGCTACTACTTGGCGACGATTACGCCTCGGGCATCGGGGAGGTGGAACTCGTCGAAGAACTCGTACTCGCCGGGCTTGAGCGGGTGCACCACGACGAACGACTGAACGCCGGGCGCCATGACCTTCTCTTTGCGTAACCGCGTGCTCTCGAATTCTACCGGAGTGTTACCGGTATTGTGCAGCTCGATCTTGAACCGTTCCCCGGCCTTGACCTCGAGGCGGGCGGGCCGCAGCTCGCCGTTATGCAGCTCGAGGCGATAGGTCGGCAGCTCGGCCGCCGCCGTGGCGGCGGCCAGGAGCAGGGCGAGACCGAGCCAGCGGCTCAGTGTCTTCACCATTGGGTGTCTCCTAGTAGCTACCCTTCTTGCCGATGCCGGCATAGGTGAAGTCGAAATCCACCTTAAAGGGCTTGAACCACTCGCCGACACCGGTCTCGTCGTCCACGTGACGCATGAACGTCGGCGCGTCGACACCCTCGGGCGCATGCCCCGGGGGGTAGATGGTGTAGGTCAGGTGGTACTCACCGGGGCCGTCGAGCTTGACGTTCTTGCCGTAGTGCGGGCCGTCGTTGGCGACCATGGCGTCGAACACGCCGCTGGTGGTGGCACCGCCTTCCTTGGTCAGCTTGTACTCGATCGTGAGGTAGGGCATCCAGGCGCCGACCGCGAAGCCGTTGGGGTTGTCCTCGACCGCGTGGATGTCGGCCTCGAGATGAACGTCCGCCTTCGACGTGGACATCTGCCCGGCGGGCTCCATCTCCACCGGCTGCAGGTATACCGCGGCGATCTCCAGTCCGTGCATGGTCGTCGGCTTGCCCGCCGGGTACTCCACTGCCGAGGCCAGCCCGGGGACCAGGGCCGCAGCGGCGACAGCGGCGGTGAGAGCGTACTTCATAGCGCCTTCTCCTTCACGTCGTTGGAATGGCGTTCACCATAGACCAAACGATAATTATTCGCAACAACGATATTCGGGATAATCGTAGCTCAACCTGACCGCGGTCGCTCTATGGTGTTCCCGGCGGTGCCGAAGCGCAGGCGCACGACGCGGTGGTGCCGGCGTGCCCGGTTGCGGTAGGCCCATCCCAGACGACTGGTGAGCCGGGCCGTGAGCTGCAGCCCGAGCCCGAAACCGAGCTCGTCACCGTCGTTGCCGCCAGCGCCGTCGACGGGGCGCGGGTTGACGATCAGCACCCGGTCGCCGCGCTGGCGGATGTGCACCTGGCCGTCCCAGGTGTGCTGGAAGGCGTTGCGGACGAGGTTGCCGAGGACGATTCGTGCCGGGCCCTCGGGGACGTGCACCGTGTACGGCTCGGTGGCGAGCGCAACGGTCACGGGCTTGTCAGTGAGCAGATACGCCAGTTCGCCGGTGATCTGGCGCAGGAGCTCGTCCAGGCGCAGGTGCCGGGCCGCCGGCGGCGACTCGTCCACCCGGCTCAGCCACAGCAGGACCTCGGTGAGCTGCTTCATGGTCTGGCTGGCCCGGTCGATGCGCTCGATCACCTGGGCCTGACGGGGGTCCGCCGGTCCGCCGAGCTGTTCCTGCAGCCGGTGCATGAGCTCGATGTTGCTGCGGATCACACTGATCGGCGTGCGCAGCTCGTGGCTGGTGTGGCGCAGGAAGCGGTGCTCACGTTCCAGCGCCTCGTGGACCGAGGAGAGGCTGCCCCGGATCAGCGCCGCGAGCTCGTTGAGCTCCGGGTAGGAGAAGTCCGGTGGCGGTTCGCGCAGACGCCGGGCATTCAGGTCCCTGGCCCAGGCACCGAGGGCGGCCACCGGCCGGGAGACCCGGTGCAGCACCAGCAGGATCACCCCGGCGAGGACCAGCGCGCTGGCGATGCTGATGCCGAGCAGCAAACGCAGGTTGGCCTCTGCATTGCGGGCCACCAGCGCGGACGCCGTCTCCGGGGAGACGGTGTGGCTGACGAATACGGTTTCCTCGCCGACGGGTACGCGCATGAGGAAGCGGACGAACTGCGGCGGCTGGAACCAGCGCGCGTCATCGTGGATGCGCAGCACGTCCGCTTCGGCGGGTGGGTGGCCGAAGGTGGTCCGGGTCGCCGCCGGCACGTCGTCCCAGCGGCGTGCGATGCGGTAGCCGGCGATCTCGCCCGGCCCCGTCGTGCCCCCGCTGACGTAGTCCCGGGCGACCCGTTCCATCTGGGCGGCCACCATGTTGTCCATGCCGCGCTTGAAGAACTGGGCGCTCAGCAGCGAGTAGCCGATGACGAGCAGGCCCCCCAGCCCGAGAAAGACAACGGCAACGAACCACTTAAGACTGATCGGGCGTTTCATCCGCCGGGGTCCTCAGGGCGAAGCCGTAGCCGCTGACCGTGTGTACCAGCGCGGTGGCGAAGGGGACGTCCACCGCACGGCGCAGGTTGTGAAGGTGGACCTTCAGGCTGTTGCTGTCCGGCGGCTCGTCGCCCCATACCGCCTCTTCCAGGGCCCGGCGTGAGACCGCCGCCGGGGCGGCGCGAAGCAGTGTCTCCAGCAGCCGCCAGCCCGTGGGTGAGAGGCGCAGTGTCCGGCCCGCGCGGGTGACGGTGTGTTCGCTCAGATTCATCACCAGGTCCGCGTACCGGAGCTGGCGTGCCTGGCCGCTGCGCCGGTGGGCGAGGGCGTGGATGCGCGCCACCAGCTCCTGGAGCTCGAAGGGCTTGACCAGGTAGTCGTCGGTGCCGGCGCGGAAGCCCTCGAGCTTGTCGTCCAGGGTGTCCCGGGCGGTGAGCATGAGCACCGGCGTGTCGTCGCCGCGGGTGCGCAGGCGCTGGCACACGCCCAGCCCGTCCATGCGCGGGAGGTTGAGGTCGAGGAGCAGCACGTCGTAGCTGCCGGCCTCCATGAGCGTGAGACCGGCGGGACCGTTGCTGGCGTGGTCGCAGCGGATATCCTCGATGTCGAGGTACTGCACGACGGTGCCGGCCAGGTCCAGGTCGTCCTCGATCAGCAGTGTGCTCAGCATGTCCGTGCGTCCTCGCCCCCGGCGGTCAGCCTCTCGCGCAGCCCCTCCAGCAGTGTCCCGACATCGTAGCGGATCAGCAGCAGCGCAGGGATGAGCACCAGCGTGATGACCGTGGCGAACATGATGCCGTAGGCGAGCGAGACCGCCGCCGGGATGAGGAACTGCGCCTGCGTGGAGGTCTCCGTGAGCAGGGGCATCAGCCCGGCGAAGGTGGTCAGTGACGTGAGCAGAACCGCCCGCAGCCGGCTGGTGCAGGCCTCGGCGATGGCGCCGCGCAGGTGGGTGGCGTCCGCCCGAAGCTCATTGAAGCGCGCCACGAGCAGGAGACTGTCGTTCACCACCACGCCGCTCAGGGCGACGATCCCGTTGAGCGACAGGATGCTGAGCGCCAGGCCGTTGATCCAGTGACCGAGAATGGCACCGACGATGCCGAAGGGGATGGCGGTCATGATCACCGCCGGCTGCAGGTACGAGCCCAGCGGCACGGCGAGCAGGATGTAGATCATCAGCAGCGCGAGCAGGAACATCCGGGTCATGGAGCTCTGCGTCTCCGCCTGCTCCTCGGCCTCGCCGGCGAAGTGCACGTCCAGCGAGGGGTACTGACGTTCGAGGTTCGGGACCACGTTCGCCTGCAGCTCGGCCACGAGCCCGGTGGTGGACATCACGTCCTTGTCCACGTCGCCGGAGAGGTAGACCGCGCGCTTGCCGTCGATCCGGGTGATGCTCTCGCGGGTGTAGCCGTAGGTGGCGGTGGCGACGTCCGAGAGGGCGAGGACGTCGCCGTCGTCGGTGCGCACGCGGGCGTTGAGCACGTCCGTGGCGCTCTGACGCTGGCCCTCCGGGTAGCGGACGGTGACCTCCACCTCGTCGCGGCCGCGCTGGTAGCGCTGGACCACCTCGCCGTTGAACGTGCGCAGGACCTGTGCGGCAAGCTCCCCGGTGGTCAGCCCCAGGGCGCGCCCCCTGGGCGTCAGCGCCAGGTGCAGCTGCGGCTGGCCGGGGGAGAGATTGTCCTCGACGCCGCTGACCGCCGGATAGGCGTTCAGGGCGGCCCTGAAGCGCTCGCCTGCCTGGGTGAGGACCGTATCGTCGCTGGCGCGCAGCTCGATGCGCACGTCGTCGACCATCTGCCGGGTGCTGCGGACGCTCAGCGACTGCGCCCCCTCCGGCAGCCCGGCAAGCTCGCGCCAGCGACGGGTGAAGGCCGGCAGGTCGTAGGGGGCGTCGTCGCTCAGCTCCACGTCCACGGTGCCGCTCTGATCCGCCTCGGAGAGGACCTGCAGGTGGGCGATGCCGGTGTCGCCGCCACCGCGCAGGGCGCGGTCGGCATCGTGGGCGCGATCCTCCAGCAGCCGCAGGGCTGCATGGGTCTGGCCGTAGCTGGCGTCGTTGCGCATGGTCAGCTCTGCCGAGACGGTGTCGCCGGTGACGGCCGGAAAGAAGCTGATCGGCACGGTCCCCGTCAGCGGCATGCTGATCACCAGCACGAACAGCGCCAGGAACAGCACCACCACCGCGTAGCGGTAGTGCAGCGCCCAGCGGATCACCGGGCGGTAGCAGCGCTCGGTAAAGGCCGCGAGGCCGGCGTCCGCCCCGTTCTGGATGGACTGCCAGCCCCGCATCAGCGGGTTGCGGCTGCGCCCGCGATGGGTATTCAGGTGGGCGAGGTGGGCCGGCAGGATAAGCTTGGACTCGATGATGGAGAGCACCAGGCAGATCGCCACGACCATCGCGAACTGGGCATAGAGCTCGCCCAGCCCGCCGCTGGTCTGCGAGAGGGCATAGAAGGCGGCGACCGTGGTGAACACGCCGAACAGCGTGGGCACCGCCACCCGGCGGGTGCCGAGGACCGTATTGGCGACCGTGTCGCCGTGCTGCTCGCGCACCGTGTAGACGCTCTCGCCCACGACCACGGCGTCGTCGACGACGATGCCCAGGGCAATGATGAACCCGAAGGTGGTGAATTCGTTGAGCGTCAGCCCCGCTAAGGCGTCGCCCATGAAGAACAGTGTGCCGAAGAAGATGAACGGCAGGCCCATCGCCACCCAGAAGGCCACCGTCAGGTTGAGGAACAGCGCCAGCAGGACGAACACCAGGGCGATACCGGTGATTGCGTTCTTCACCAGCAGCTGCAGCCGCCCGTTGATGGAGGTGCTGCGGTCGTGCCAGGTGTCCAGGGACACGCCCCGGGGCAGGTGGCCGTCGGTACTCCACTGATCGACGACCTCCCGGGCGGCCTCCACCGACTCGGTGATGTCGTCCCCGCCGGTGCTGACGACCTCCAGCGCGACGCTAGGCTCGCCGTTGAAGCGCGACAGGACCGGGGTGTCCTCGTCGTAGGTATCGTGGACGTCGGCCACGTCGCCCAGACGCACCCGGTGGCCGTCGGCGGTGGTGATCAGCGGGATGGCCGCGAACTCGCCGCGCTCGTAGGCCTGCTCCGAAGCCTTGAGCTGGAGGTAGAGGGTGTCGCTGCGCAGCACCGGTGTCATGGTGCTGGTGGAGCCGTTATTGACGGCGTCCTCGACGTCCGAGAGCGACAGGCCGTAGGCCTGCAGGCGGCCCTCGTCGATCTCCACCGCCATGATCGGGTCGCGCTCCCCCGAGAGGCTGACCCGGCTGATCTGGGCGCGTCCGAGCAGGGCCGTCTTGAGCTCGTCGGCGAGCTGCTGGAGGGTATGGCGGTCGGTATCACCGTGGAGCTGGAGCCACAGGGCGTGGTCCTCGCGCTCGCCCTTCTCCACCACCGGGTTCTCCGCGTCGGCGGGAAAGGTGGAGATCGCGTCGACCTGGGTGCGCACGTCGGTGAGCAGGGTGTCGAGGTCGTAGTCGCTGCGTTTCTCCACCGTCACCGTCGTGCCGCTGCCCGTGGAGGTGCTGGTCATCGAATCGATGCCGGAGACGTCCTGGAGGGCGTCCTCGATCTTGATCGCGAGGCCCTCCTCGGACTGGCGCGCGGAGCCGCTGTCGTAGGTCACTGAGACCGTGACGCTGTCCGGCTCCATGCTGGGGAAGGCCTCCTTGCGCAGCGTGAACGCCGAGCCCACGCCCAGGGCGATGACGAGCACCATCAGCAGGTTGGCGGCGACGGGGTTGGCGGCGAACCACGGGATCAGGCCCGGGAAGCGCGCGTGGTCATCACTCATCGGCACCGCCCCCGGACCCGGCGGCCTCCGTCTCCACCGGATTGACCGCCATGCCCGCCAGATACGAGCCCAGCGGGTGGGTGACCACCTGCTGCGCCGCGCCGGCGAGTGTCTCCGGCGGTCGGACGTAGATGGCGTCGCTGTCGCTGAACACCGGTTCGGCGGAGAAGCTCGCGAGCGCGCCGTCGCCGGTGACGTACCAGATCTCGCTGCGCTGGCTGAGTGCGGCGGGCGGCAGGCGCCACAGGCCGTCGATCCGCCGGCCGCTGATGCGTGCCTGCACGAACGTGCCCGGCAGCAGTGGCGGTGTGCGTGACAGCGGGTGGTCCACGGCAACGATCACCGAGCGCTGCCGGGTGGTGTCGTCGCGGTGGCGGGCGATGCGCAGGACGTGGCCGGACCATTCGTTTCCCCCGGCGACGTCGGTCAGGGTGACGGGCCATTCGCCGTCGGCGAGGGTGTCGGTGTCCGGCAGGTTGGCCCAGTCGCGGTCGGCGAGCGGGACCTCGATCTCCACGCGGTCGGTGCTGTAGAGGGTCGCGATCTCGCCGCCGGCCTGTACGTAGCTTCCGGGGGCGATCGCACGGCTCACGACCAGGGCGTCGAAGGGGGCGTCGATGCGGGTGTGGGCGAGATCCTGCCGGGCGTCGGCCAGCGCGGCCCCGGCATCCGCCACCGCGGAGCGTGCGGTGCGGACCTGGGGCTCGTGGAGGACCAGCGCCGAGTCGGGCTCGCCGTCCATGCCGGAGGCGTCCCATTCCTCCCGGGCCTGGTCGCGTTCGCGCTCCGCCTCCAGAAGGTCCTGGCGGGCGCTGGCAAGGTCGTGTTGTGCCGAGGCCACGCCTGCCTGGTACTCGGCATCCTCGAGCCGTGCCAGCACGTCCCCCTTCCGGACCTGCCGGCCGGTCTCGAAGTCCCCGCCGAGTGACGCCACCCGGCCGGACACGGCGGCGGTGAGCGTGAGCTCGTAGTGCGGCCGGGCGGCGGCATAGCCCTGGGCGTGGGCGGTGTAGGTGCCGGTGCGGACGGTGACCACCGAGACGTCCGGCCGTTCCTCCGGTGCGGTGCCCGCGGCGGCCGTCGCGGGTTTCCGCGCCGCCTCCTCCATGCCGTGCCCGCTGTAGAGCACCACGGCGACGAGCACGGTAAGGGCCGCCAGGAGCATGAACCACTGTGCGTAGTGACGGATCATCGGTGTACTCCCAGACCGAGCGCCAGGCCGAGGTCCACGCGGTTGGCCAGGCGGCTTCGGGTGAGCTCGTTGAGCTGGGCCTCGAGGTCGTAGGTCTGCTCCTGGACGTCGAGGAGGTCGAGAATGGTGACCAGCCCGGCGCGGTAGCGCCGGCGGTAGTTCGCCAGGCTTCGGCGGGCGCTGGCGAGCGCGTCGCGGGTGTGGGCGAGGCGCGTCTTCAGGGCCTGTTCCTGGCCGATGGCGTCGCCCACCTCGGTCACCGCGGTCAGCAGGGTCTCGCGGTAGGCCTGATAGGCCTTGGCCGCCTCCAGCTCCGCCTGCTCCGCCACCGCCTTCAGCTCGCCGCCGCGGTACAGCGGCGCGGTCAGGTCGGCGAGCAGCGACCAGACCGGGGCGGTGAGCAGCGCCTGCCGCGGCGTGGTCGCGACATCCTCCAGGCTCGCCTGCAGGTCGAGGCTCGGCAGCATGTCCTTGTAGGCCGCGCGGGTGCGCGCCGCCTGCGCCTGGATGGCGATATAGTCCGCGCGGAGGTCGGGACGGCGGCCCAGGGTCTGGACGGGTAGATCGACGAGGGGGACGCGCACGCCCGGGTAGTCCGACGGCACCGGTATTTCCGCGTCGTCGCTGCGCCCGAGCATTTCCCGCAGCGAGCGCCGCTCTGAGGCCAGGTCCTCGCGGTATTCGGCCAGTGTCGCGCGGGCACTCGCCAGGTCCGTCCTTGCGGTGTCCAGATCGTCTATGTCGCCGATACCCTTGCGGTAGCGTTCGCGCACGAAGGTGAGGTTGTCCTGGAGCGTCCCCAGCCGTTGTGTCTGGATGTCGACGGCGCGCCTGTCGGCGATGAGCTGGAGCCACGAGTCCATGACCTCGGAGGCCAGGGTGTCCCGCGTGGACTGGTAGAGGGCCCGCTGCTCGGCGACGTCCAGGTCGGCGGCGCGGTATGTGTCGGCGATCCGGCCCCAGACGTCCGCTTCCCAGCTCACGGTCACGGAGCCGGTGTAGCGGGTATCGCTGTCCTCCTCCCGGCTGCCCGTGAGTTCCGTGTCGAGGTCGGGCAGCCGGTCCGCACCGGTCTGGCGGCGCTCGCTGCGCCGGATTCGCAGAGTGAGCAGTGTCTGCTGCAGGTTGGGATTGGCGGCCAGCGCCTCCTGGATAAGGGCGTCCAGCCGGGACGAGCCCACGAGCTGGTTGAGGTAGGCGGTGGGTTCGCCGCCATCGAGCGCCGGCCAGGACGTGACGTCTCCGATCGCCTCGCGGGCCCTGTCGGGGTAGTCAGTCTCCGGGGCGGTGACGGCGCAGCCGCCGAGCAGTGTCGCCGCCAGCACCAGCCCGGTGAGTGTCAGCAGTCGTCGCATGGGTCGCGGGTCCAGAAGGTTGCCGGCCGCGCCGGTGGTCGGGGCGGCACCGTTGCGGCACAGCCTGACGCCGTTGCGGTTAATGCCGAGTTAACGCGGCCTTGTCCCGGCGCCGGGTCGCCCCCACACCGCACCGGGCGGGCGCTGCTGGCGCGTTACAACGGCGGGGGCCCATAATCGGGGCCTGCGCGGCGGGCCGGGCCCGGCGGCGTGATCGTCACATCAACCGAGAAGAACGGAGGTTCAGCATGGGTTTCGCGCTATCGGACATGACGCTGACCAGTGCCGCTTTCGAGAATGGCGGGGCGATCCCGACCCGTCACACGGGTGAGGGCGACGACGTCTCCCCGCCGCTGGCCTGGTCGGGCGCGCCGGAGGGCACCCGGGGCTTCGCGGTCATCTGTCACGACCCGGACGCGCCGCTGGTCTCGCCCAACGGCACCTACGGGTTCGTGCACTGGGTGCTCTACAACATCCCCGGCTCGGTGACGAGCCTCTCCGAGGGGATGACGGACTACACCGCCGGGCGGAATAACATGGACAAGGTCGGCTACAACGGCCCCATGCCGCCCGAGGGGCACGGCGTGCACCGCTACTATTTCTGGGTGCTGGCCCTGGACCAGGCCACGGAGCTGCCCGAGGGGCTGACGATGTGGCAGCTGCTCGAGCGCCTGGAACCCCACATCATCGGCATGAACCGCCTGATGGGCACCTACGAGCGCGGCTGATCCGCGCCGGGCGCGGTTGCGGCGATCCCCGCCGCGGCCGCAAGGCCCCGCCTGACCGGTCCGCCGGCGGGCCGCCTCCCTATCCGATTATCGGCGGCCGGCCGGCGAGGACGTCGTCCAGCGGCTGCGGCCGCCCCACGGCAAAGCCCTGGACGTAATCCACGCCGAGCTGCACGAGGCGCTCGCGCAGGGCGTCGTTGCTGACGAACTCGGCGACAGTGTGCAGCTCGTAGGCCTGGGCCAGGCGGGTGAACGCGGTCACCATCGCCTCGTTGCGCGGGTCGTCGAGCAGATCGCGAATGAACACCCCGTCAAGCTTGAGCACGTCGACGTTGAGGTGTTTGAGATAACCGAACGAGCTGAGCCCGGAACCGAAGTCGTCCAGTGCGAAGGTGCAGCCGAGCTCGCGTAGCCGCTCGATGAATGCCAGCGCCTCCGTGAAGTTGCGCACCACCGCCGTCTCGGTGACCTCGAAGGTCAGCCGTCTCGGGTCGATGCCGTTGCTGTGAATCGCGTTCTCGATCACGGTGAGCAGCTCGGTGGAGGCCAGCGACTGCCCGGACAGGTTGATCGACCAGTGGGCATCGGAGTCCGAGGCGGCGCCGATGGTGCCTAGCGCGTGCTCCACCACCCACTGGTCAACCCGTGGCACCAGGCCGTAGCGCTCGGCGATGGGCAGGAACACCCCCGGCGAGATTGTGCTGCCCGACTGGTCGAGCATGCGCAGCAGTATCTCGTAGTGGGCCCGGCCGTCGATCTCCCCGGAGGCCGGGACGATGGGCTGGCAGAGCAGCCGGAAGCGGTCGCCGCGCAGCGCGTCGTGCAGCTCCTGGGCCCATTCCATACCGCTGCGGTAGAGCTGCAGCGCCGTGTCCTCGGTGTCGTAGACCTGTACACGGTTGCGTCCACCATCCTTCGCCAGGTGGCAGGCGGCGTCGGCGGCGCCGAGCACCATCGCGGCGTCGCCGGCGTAGGCATCAACGGGGACGACGCCGATGCTCGCGGTGATCTGGAACGAGCGCCCGTCGGAGACGAAGTGCATGGCCTCGATCGCGCTCCGGTGGCCGTCGGCGATCTCCAGTGCCCGGCTCAGGTCGCAGTCGCGCAGCAGCAGCGTGAACTCGTCGCCGCCGAAGCGCGCGAGCACATCCCCGTGGTGGACACGCTCGTGCAGCAGCTGGGCGACCTGACGCAGCAGGGCGTCGCCCGCGCTGTGGCCGGCGGTGTCGTTGATCACCCGGAACTGGTCGACGTCGAGGTAGCACAGAGCGTGCTGCTCCGAGCCGGTGCGGCAGTCGAGCACCGCCTGCTCCAGCGCCGTTTCGAATGCGGTGCGGTTGGGCAGGCCGGTGAGGGGGTCGTGGGTCGACTGGTGGCGCAGTTCCGCCTCGATGGCGCGCAGGGACGATAGGTCGCGCATGACCACCAGCACCCGCCCGGGGCGGTCGCCGCCAGGCAGCGTGCGCAGGCGCACCTCCACCGGGATGGTGGCGCCCCTGGCGGTGGTGAGCTGTGTCTCGTAGCGGTGCGGGGTGCCCTGGCGGACCTGATCCAGGAGATGGGCGCCGGCGCGCAGGGCGCCGCCGGCGATCCCGCCCGGCTCCTCGCCGATGACCTCTCCGCGGCTGTAGCCCGTGGCCTCGAAGAACTGCCGGTTCGCCGACTGAATGCGCCCGTCCGGCCCCACCAGCAGGATCAGGTCCAGCGAGGCGTCGTGGATCGCCGCCAGTTCCGCCATCGAGTGGCGCAGCGCCGCCTCGGTCTCCTTGCGCTCGGTAATGTCGAACAGAAAGGCGTCGATGCGCATGCCGTCGCCGTCGCGGATCGTGGGAGTACCCAGGTGCAGGACCCAGCGGACGCTGTCGTCGCCCAGCCGGATACGGTGCTCCACGTCGTACGGCCGGCCGCGGCTCACTGCGCGGTCGATGGCGCGGGTCAGCATGGCGCGGTCGTCCGGGTGAATGAGCGTGTCCCAGTGGTCATGGCCGGTGCGCAGCCGCCAGGCCCCCTGGCCGAAGAAGGTGGCGCCCTCGGTGGCAAGCAGCTCGGGCGCGCTGCCGCTGACCCAGTGCATGCGCAGGGCCACGCCGGGGAGGTTATCGAGGATGGCCTGGATGCGCTCCTCGCTCTCGCGCAGGTCGCGGGTACGCCGGCGCACGCGGGCGTCGAGCACGAAGTTGCCCGCCAGCAGGACGATGACGGCGATACCGAAGAAGCCCAGGATCCAGAAGACCCAGAAGGGCAGGATCCATTCCGGTTCGTCGCGGACACCGAGCCACCGGGACTGGAGACGGTAGTAGACGGAATCAGGGTCGGACTTGAGGGTGCGGACCGCCGTGTCGAGCTGCTCGCGCAGCGCCGCGCCGCTGGCGGCCTCCAGGGAAACGGCGAAGCGCAGCTCCACCGGCTGGAAGACGATGGGTGCCGGCACCGCGCCGTAGGTGGGATAGAGCCGGTTGCCGATGTCCTTGTTGCTCGCCACCGCATCGACGCGCCCGGTGGCGAGCGCGTTGAAGGCGTCCCGGTAGCTGGCCAGGGCAACGAGCTCGGCGTCGATGCCGAAGCTCTCCAGGAGCTCGTGCAGCCCGCCGCTGCCGGAGACGTTGACGCTGCCTTCGAGGGTGCCGACCCGGCGGCCGTCCAGGTCCAGGAGGGACTCGATACCGCCGTGCGGGCGCACGTACACCCGCGACCAGCTCGTCAGGACGGTCTCCTCGCAGAAGCGCATGCGCTCGGCGCGCTCCGCGGTACGCGCGACGTCGGGCATGACGTCGATCTCGCCCGCCTGCAGCCGTGCGAGGCCCTCGGACCAGGTGCCGGGTACCCATTCCAGCTGCCAGTCCTCCCGCTCGGCGATGGTCTTCAGCAGCTCTGCCCAGAAGCCCTGGGGCTCGCCGTCGCTGCCGGTGAACAGCCGCGGCGGATTGTCGTAGATACCCACGCGCACGGTGCGCGCCTGGGCGGCGACGGATGCACAGAGCAACAGCGCGAGCACCGACAGCAGCAGTGCCGGCAACCCGGTATGCCGCCGGCGTGCGGGCCGGGCGTCCTCGGCGCCGCGCAGGCACTTTCGGCGGTCCCAACGCATCGGTATCGCGCAGTCCTTCTTTATTAGCGTTATCCGTTCTGTGGCGGCGGTGGCGGCCCCCTCGACCCGACCCGCCCCTGAAGCCTAGTCGAGTCGCGGCGGTAGTGTAAAAGCCGGAACCGTCGGCGGAGGAGGCTGTCTGCCCCAGAGGGGATCACCATTGCGCCGCCTCGTGGGAGAATGGCGCATCGATCACGAACGAAAATACCGATCAGGGATATCCATGAACACGCAAAGGCCGACGGCGTGGCTGCTCTCCGCTTACCGTGCGGACAGTCATCGTGCCTGGGCGGACTGGCTCGTGCGGACCATCGATGATGTCCAGTGGAGCCGCTTCGAGCTGCCCGGCCGGCATTTCCGATGGCGCATCCGCGGCAACCCGCTGTCCTGGCTCGATACGCTGCCCGCCGAGCCGCCGGCGCTGATCGTCGCGACCTCGATGGTCGACCTCGCCACCCTGCGCGGGCTGTTCCCGGCGCTCGCGGGCGTTCCGGCGTTGCTGTATTTCCACGAGAACCAGTTCGCCTACCCGGTGAGCCCGCAGCAGGTGCGCTCGGTGGAGCCGCAGATGGTGCAGCTGTATGCCGCGCTCGCTGCCGATCGGCTGTTGTTCAACTCCGCGTTCAACCGCGAGAGCTTCCTGGAGGGCGTGGCGGCGCTGCTCGACCGGATGCCGGACGCCGTCCCGGAGGGCATCGCCGAGCGTCTGCGGCCGGCCTGCGAGGTGCTGCCCGTGCCGGTGAAACCGATTCCGCCGGCGCCGGAGCGCGACCCGCGGCTGATCCTGTGGAACCATCGCTGGGAGTACGACAAGGCCCCGGAGGTCTTCGCGGAGGCCATGATCACCCTCGCCGAGCGGGGCAACGACTTCCGGCTCGCGCTGCTCGGACCCCGCCCGCGCCATGTGCCGACGCCGCTGACCCGGCTGCGCGAGGCGCTGGGCGAGCGCATCGTTGCCGACGGTCGGGTCGAGCGGCAACGTTACCGCTCGTTGCTCGGCCAGGCCGGTATCGTGGTGAGTACGGCCCACCACGAGTTCCAGGGCCTGGGGGTGATCGAGGCCGCGAGCGCCGGCGCCTGCCCGCTGGTGCCCGACGCGCTGTGCTACCCGGAGCAGTACCCGGAGATCTATCGCTATGCCTGGAACGACGCCAACGCGCTGACCGAGCGGCTGGAGGAGTGGCTGGAGCGTGGCCTGCCGCCTGTGCCGGACGTCTCCGCCTGGCATGGCGAGCACCTGCGCGCCCGATGGGCGGAACGTATCCACACCGCGGCCGGGCTGCGCGACGGTGCGACCCGGGTGCGCCGCAACGGCTGACAGGCGTGCCCGGCGCTTTCCTCGCGCCGGGGCGGCGTGGGTATACTGCGGCAGCCTTTCATCGTTAGTGGTTCTATGGTCATGCAGGATGCACCCGGCGCCGGGGACGGCGCGGATACCCCGAGGGAGCGGATCCTCCAGGCGGCTGCGCGGCTGTTCGCCGAGCACGGCTTTCATGCCACGGGTATGAAGGAGCTGGAGCGCGAGACCGGGCTTGGCCGCAGCTCGCTCTACTACCAGTTCTCCAGCAAGGAAGAGATCCTCTTCGAGATCCTCACCCGCTACCTGCGCGCGCTCATCGCGTACGGCAACGGCCTGCTCGCCGAGCCCATGACCGCCGAGGAGCGGCTGCGTGCGCTCTCGCGCCGGGTCATGGAAACCATCGCCCACCATCGCCCGGAGCTCACGGTGTGTTTCCGCGAGCAGCACGCCATCGGTGCGGAGCGGCACGAGGCGGTTCAGGCCCTGCACCGCGACTACGAGGCGGTGTGGGCGGCGGTGCTCCAGCGCGGCGTCGACGACGGCAGCTTCCGCCGCGGCGGGCCGTTCACCGTCAAGGCCCTGCTCGGTCTTCACCACTACAGCTACCTCTGGCTCCGGCCCGATGGCAGCCGCACCCCGCGGGAGATCGCCGACGAGTTCGTCGACCTCGTCCTCGACGGCCTCGCCAGCGGCGACTGACTCCCCGTTTACCCCACTATCGCAAGGTGGCGGGAAGCGCCGGTCTCACGGCAGCCGTGAGCCCGGGTGGATACCGTTGCCCGGATCGAGCGATTTGCGGGGTCGGGTGTCCGGTTTTTGATGACACGGAAACAGGCGTGGACGCCCTTGCGCATGGCCGCCCCCAGGGTGGCCATCCTGGCTTTGCCTGCCTGCGCAGGCGCTCGCGGAACGCGCGCGTATCGGGGCCACAGGGTCGGCGGCCCAAGGCAGTCGGCGTCGCCAGCACGGCAGGACCGGATAGTGGCTGCCAGGAGCGGTCAAGCCACAACCACACGGCCGGGGCGGAATCGTGCGCAGGGTACCTGTCGGTGGTGCGAGGGTGTCGTACGGCCCCGGCACACGATCCCCGCGAAAGGCCGATTCCGCGCCCCTCCCGTGGGCGGGCGTCTCCCGGCCTTCGCCATGCCTTTCCCTGTGACTGTTGGTTGCCTTCGAGCAACCCGCCTGCGGCTGAAACGGCCGGACAGATCCCTTTCCCCTGTCCATGCCGGGGCTGACAGCGCCGCCCACGCAGTCTAAAGTGGAGTGTATGGACTGGTCGGTACAGTTCCGGCCCGTCCCGCCTTCGAAGGCGTCGCAGGGCTGACAGGGGAGGAGAAGGCATGACAAAGAAGACACGTGACGAGGGAGACACCGGCACCGACACGGCCCCGGCGGATCCCAGGCGTCGGCGCTTCATGCGGGACGCGGCGATGCTGGCAGGCGCCGCTGCGGCACCGGGTGCCGTGGGCTCCGCGCTCGCCGCGGGCAAGCCCGAGCCGCTGGCGGTGCCCTCGTGGACCACGCAGCAGGGCAGCCCGATACTCACCCCGGCCTACGGGATGCCCTCGAAGTTCGAGAAGGACGTGGTGCGCCGGCCCACCGATCTGACCCCCACGGACCTGTCCTCCTGGAGCTTCACGCCACTGCAGGACCTCAACGGGATGATCACGCCCAACGGTCTGGTCTACGAGCGTCACCACGGTGGCGTGCCGGCCATCCACCCCTCCGAGCACCGGCTGGTGGTCCACGGGCTGGTGGAGCAGCCGCTGATGTTCACCATCGACGAGCTGATGCGCTTCCCGCAGGTCTCGATGATCCGTTTCCTCGAGTGTTCCGGGAATACGCTGACGGAGTGGAAGTCCGCGACCGGCACCACGGTCCAGGACACCCACGGTCTGCTGAGCTGCTGCGAGTGGACCGGCGTGCCGCTGTCCACGGTCCTGAAGGAGGCGGGCGTGCAGCCTGAGGGCAAGTGGATCCTGGCCGAGGGCGCGGACGCCGCCGCCATGACCCGCAGCATCCCCATGGACAAGGCGATGGACGACGCGCTGCTGTGCTACGCGCAGAACGGCGAGGCGCTGCGCCCGGAGCAGGGCTATCCCCTGCGCCTGATCCTGCCGGGCTACGAGGGCAACACCCAGATCAAGTGGCTGCGGCGGCTGGAGGTCGGCAGCGAGCCGTACATGACCCGCGAGGAGACTTCCAAGTACACGGATCTCATGCCCGACGGCACGGCCCGGCAGTTCACCTACATCATGGAGGCCAAGTCCGTCATCACCTCGCCGTCCGGTGGCCAGCGTGTCGGGGGCAAGGGCTTCCACGAGATCCGCGGGCTGGCCTGGTCCGGGCGCGGCCGTATCACCCGTGTGGATGTCTCCGTCGACGGCGGCCGCAACTGGGAGACCGCGGAGCTCGACGACCCGGTGCTGCCGCGCTGCGTGACCCGGTTCCGCCTGCCGTGGCGCTGGAGCGGCGCCGAGGCGGTGCTGCAGAGCCGCGCCATCGACGAGACGGGCTACGTCCAGCCCACGCGGGAGCAGCTCATCGACGCCCGCGGGCTGGACTACGTGTATCACTACAACGGCATCCAGTCCTGGCACGTCGCGCCGGACGGGGAGGTCACCAATGTTCACGCGTAAGCATGCGATCGCGGCATTCGCCGTACTCGCCGGGCT
Source organism: Arhodomonas sp. KWT2 (assembly GCF_041949875.1). Taxonomy (NCBI): domain Bacteria; kingdom Pseudomonadati; phylum Pseudomonadota; class Gammaproteobacteria; order Chromatiales; family Ectothiorhodospiraceae; genus Arhodomonas; species Arhodomonas sp. KWT2. Next base: position 28,875 of record NZ_JBHFPQ010000025.1, on the reverse strand, counting down.
CGCCCTCGCCGGCGCGGCAGGGGCCGCGGACAACGGGCGCACCTATGATCTCGGCACGCCGGTGACACACGAAACCATCGCCAAATGGGATATCGACGTGCCGCCGAGCGGCAAGGGCCTGCCCGAGGGCAGCGGCAGCGTCGCCCAGGGGCGCGAGGTCTATGCCAAGAACTGCGCGAGCTGCCACGGCGAGAAGGGCGAGGGCGGCCCGATGAACCGCCTGGTGGGCGGCCGGGGCACGCTGGCCTCCGATAGCCCCGTAAAGACGGTGGGCAGCTACTGGCCCGACGCGACAACGGTGTTCGACTATGTCCACCGCGCCATGCCGTTCACGGCGCCGGAGTCGTTGTCCGCGCACCAGGTGTACGCGGTGACCGCCTACCTGCTGCACCTCAACGGCATCGTGCCCGCGGATGCGACCCTCGACCGGGAATCCCTGCCCGAGGTGAAGATGCCGAACCGCGACGGCTTCGTCTCGCCCGACCCGAGGCCGGACACCGACAACACCGCCTGCATGGAGGACTGTGGCGACTGAGCCCGGCAACGGTACGGGCCCGGCGCGCGGCCGGGCCCGTGATCGCCTCCGGCGGCGGGGCTCAGCTGCCGACGCGGCCGCCGTCGGTGCGGCGCACCGCGATCAGGCTGGGCCGGGGCTGGATGACGCCGTTGCGGTCCTTCGGCGCGTTGCCGAGCTCGCCGTCCGGCCAGCTGCTGGTCGGGCCGGTGAGGTCGCCGCCGTCGCCCGGGTGCTGGATGTCGAGGAACAGCGCCGTTTCGTCCGGGTTGAACTCGCAGCCGCAGACCTCGCAGTCCACCGGACCGGCCATGAAGCGGCGTAGTTTTCCGCGCGCGGCGCCGGTGGTGGGCACGGCGAAGGTGCCGTCGTGGCCGAAGGGATTGCCGTCGGTGATGATCCAGAGATTGTGCCGGCTGTCGTGGGTGAGGTTGTCCGGGCAGCCGAAGGCGTCGACCTCCTCGGCACGGCCGTAGCCGCCGAAGTAGGTCGTGGTGTCCGCGAGGCCGCCCACCGGCGCCTCGCCCACCGCCTCGCTGAAGTGGCGCATGGTGCCCTCGCTGTCGATGAAACGACCCCTGGCCGGGTCGCCGGCGAGCAGGAATATCTCCCAGGTGAAGGTCGTGGCGCCGTGGTCGGGGCCGTCCTCGCGGATCTCGACGACGTGGCCGAGGGTGTTGTGCAGGCGCGGGTTGGCGGCGTCGGCGTTGGTGGCGTCGCGGGCGACCGGGTTGTCCGCGTCCTTGGCGTTCTTGGTCATCGCGATGTAGACACGGCCATTGAAAGGCTCGATGTCCTCGGGCCGGTCCATGGGGGTGGCGCCGGCCTGGCTCGCGGCCTCGCGGGCCATGGCGAGCACGTCCGCCTGGTTGCGGAAGCCGTTCGCCTCGGTGAGCCCGTTGCGGCCGTGCACGAGGGCCAGCCACTCGCCATTGCCGTCGCTGTCGAAGCGGGCGGCGTAGAGCGTGCCGCGGTCGAGGATGTCGTCGTCCTTGCCGGTGTCCGTGCCGACGGCATCGTCGGAGACGAACTTGTAGACGAACTCCAGGCGGGAGTCGTCGCCGGAGTAGACGGCCACGCGGCGGTCGTTGGTCAGTGTCGCGGCCGCGCACTCGTGCTTGAACCGGCCCATGGCGGTGCGTTTCTTCGGCACGTCGTCCGGGTTGAACGGATCGGTCTCCACGATCCAGCCGAAGCGGAGGATCTCGTTGGGCTCCCGGGCCAGGTCGAAGCGGGCGTCGCTCGCCCGCCCGGAACGCTCCCAGCGGCGGAAGGAGGGCCCGTCGCTGATGTAGCCGGCGACGCTGCGCACGGCCCGCGCCAGGTACGGGTCACGGGCGGCGATATCGGCGAGCACGTCGTCGTTGAAGTTGGCGAAGTACTGGTCGATGTTCTCCTCCGCCGCGAGGTAGGTGCGCCACGGGGTCTGGCCGCCGGCGCAGTTGTTGAGCGTGCCCATCACGCGGGTGCCGTCCTGGCCGATCTGGCCGGTCCCGGCGGCGAGACGGGCGCGAAGCAGATCGTGGCCGCGGGCCGGGCCGGAGATCTCGATCGGGGTCTGCGCGGTCACCCGGCGGTTGTAACGGGAGTCCCTGCGGTAGCGCCAGCCCCCGGTGGTGCGCTCCACCTCGACCACGCTGATGCCGTGGGCGTTCTGCATGACGCCGACGGCCTCGCCGCGCTGATCCTCACTCAGTCCGTCGAAGAAGGCGTCCGGGTTGCCGAAGCCGGGGAATAGCAGGTCGTCGTTGGTGTACTCGTGGTTGATGCACAGCAGGCCGCGGTCGCTGCGCCCGTCGAGGGTGAAGAAGTGCGCGGCGTCGCAGTTGTAGCCGAAGCGCTGTGCCTGCGCGTCGGCGGCGCCGGGCTGGTAGAGCCCGCCCTCGGCGATGGTGGTGGTGTCGAGGTCCTCGACGTCCGGGGTCAGGCTGTCGCCCCAGCGCGCGATGATGTCGACCGTGTAGCCCTCGGGCACCACGACCGTGTCGGCGCTGGACTGCGCGATGGGGGTGAAGCTCAGGGTGTCGGCGAGGAAGGCGTCGTCGCCGGCGGCGGCGCGGGCGTCGGACGCGATCATCATCAGGTTCGGGGCGGCCAGGATCGGTGCCGCGCCGAGGGCGCCGCGGAGCACGGACCGGCGGCTCACCCGCTGCTGGAGGACGTCGGCAAACGGTGTCTCCGGACGTGTCCGGCTCTCCAGCGGACGGTCCACGTCGTTGCCGTTATTGCCGCGGGGGGCGTCGCTGTCGGTCAGCGACGTGCGCGTGATGCGTTGCGTGTCGTCGAATGCCATAGGTGCCTCCTGCCGGCGGGTAGCGTCGTTGTGCTCTTGGCCACGATCCCTGCGCCCGCGCCCGGGTGGAGCGCCGTGACCGGGCGGGACTGGAACGTTTCGAGGCAGGAGGTTACGGCGGGCGTCTTGCGATTTGATGACGCCGGACGGCCACCAGGGGGGTGGGATCGGGGCCAGACCGGCAACGGTGCGTCCGGTGCGGGATCCGGCGTCTGCGTCGGTGCCGCTAGTGGAGCGTGCCGTAGCGCACGCGGTTGCGGCCGTCGCGCTTTGCCCGGTAGAGGGCGTCGTCCGCGGCGGCGATCAGTGTCTCCTCGTCCGGGGGGCCGGTGGTCTCGCCGGGGAGATAGGTTGCGGCGCCGATGCTCACGCTCATTGCCCGCTTCAGCCCGGAGATCGCTTCCACGGCTGAGCGCAGCCGTTCACAGGCGGTCGCGGAGGCCTCGTTGCCCGTCTCCGGCATGATCAGCACGAACTCCTCGCCGCCGTAGCGGGCCAGGAAATCCGAGTCGCGGGTGAAGCCGTTCATGGCGTCGGCGACGGCCTGCAGGGCATCGTCACCGGCCGGATGGCCGAAACGGTCGTTGTACTGCTTGAACAGGTCGACGTCGATGAGCGCCACCGACACCGCGTGGCCGCCGCGCCGGCTGGCCGCCAGGGCCTCGGTGAGGCGCTGCTGGAAGGCGCGCCGGTTGGGCAGGCCCGTGAGTGAATCGGCCAGGGCGAACGCGGTGAGCTTGTGGTTGGCCAGCTCCAGCTCCGCGCGCTGGCGTTCCAGCTCCATGCGGTTGTGTTTGACCTCGGTGATGTCCAGGAGCTGGGCGATGAAGTACCGTGCCTCGCCTTCGTTGCCGCGGACCAGCGACGCGCTGACCAGACACCACAGCGTCTCGCCCATCGCGTTGACGTAGCGTTTCTCCAACCGGTAGGACCGCCTCTGGCCGGCGCGCATCTCCGCCAGCAGGTCCTGGCCCAGGTCGACGTCCTCCGGGTGTGCGAATTCCCGGGTATCGCGGCCGAACAGTTCGTCCTCGCGGTAGCCGAACATCTCCAGCAGGGCACGGTTGGCACGGAGTATGTGTCCCTCCGTGTCCACGAGCAGCATGCCGACCGGGGCGAACTCGAAGGCGCTTTCGAAGAGCTCGTTACTCTGTTCCAGGTGCGTGATCGCCTCCTCTCGCTGCTGTTGCAGGACGTCTCTCTCGATGACCTGACCGAGACCCTGCGCCATCAGTTCCACGAACTCGGTGTCCGCCTTGCTGAAGGGAATGGTGCGTGGTGCGATGGCGGAGAAGTTGATCGTGCCCCAGATCCGGCCGTTTACCCGGATCGGTGCGCCGATGTAGCTCTCCAGGTGCATCTCCCGGTAGACCGGGTGCTCCCTCATTGCCGGGTCGCTGCCGACGTGGTTGTAGGTTACCGCCGCGCCGGTGCCAACGACCCGGGCGCAGTAGGTGTCGCCGAGCTCGAAGACGTCGTCTTTCGCGATGCCGTGCTCGGCCGGCTGGACCGCGCGGACCGTGTAGCGGCAGTCGTCGATGTGACTGACGATGCCGATGTCCATGCCCATGAGCCTGAGACCGGCGGTGAGGTGGGCGGTGTACCGGCTCGGATAGTCCGGGTAACGGCTGATCTGCAGGCGATAGAGTTCGCGCAGGCGGTGTACGTATCCGGTTTGTTCGTCTTCTTCCGTCGAACTCATAGGCGTGTCGCTGCCATGGGCGTCGTCGCAAAGGTCCGGCAGTGTCGGATAACCCCGAGCGAAGAGGTACGGGCGATGCCCATACGCCGGTATTGGTACCGTCGCTCTGCCCGGGAGCATAACGCCCGTGCCCGCCTGGGTCATGTCATGACCCGGACGGGCCAGCGGAGTGCGGTGGACTCGGGCGAGCGGGTGGTACCGCGGCCGCAGCCCATTCAGCCCGGTTGTGCCCGGGGGCTAGAACGCCCTGAGACTGGCGATGGCCAGGTGCATGCCCTGCACGAGCACGATGACCAGGATCAGGGATACCGGATAGACCGAGGAATAGGCGACCACCGGGCGCTCGGAGCTGTCCACCTGGCGGATGATGTCGAGGCCCGGCGTGAAGGTCATGCCGCCGCAGATCACACCGAAGCACTCGCTGATGGGGATGCGGAGCAGGTAGTGGCCCACCAGGAAGCTCCCGGCCATGGGGACCACGGCGAAGGCCACGGCGTAGAACGCGTAATAGATGGCCTGTGCGTCGAGGGCGTCGACGAAGCTCTGGCCCGTCTCCAGACCGACCTGCACGAAGAACAGGGCCAGGCCGAACTCCTTGAGCACGGCGGTGGCGTTGCGCGGGAAGCGGCCGATGAAATTGCCGATGTGGCCGAAGTGCCCGAAGATCAGCCCGGAGACCAGTGCGCCGCCCGCGAGTCCCAGGGAGAACTGGCCCAGGGTGGGGATCGGGATGATCACCCCGCCGATGGCGAAGGCCAGGAACAGCGTCGCCGCCAGTGAGCCGATGTCCACCCGGCGCTGCACGGTGTGGTGCTCGTGGCCGAGGAAGAGCTCGAGCTGATCGAGCTGGTAGGGCGTGCCCACGGCCACGACCACGTCCCCGTATTCCAGGGTGAGGTCGTGGCGCGGGACGAACTCCACGTTGGAGCGCACCACCCGGGTGAGCGAGACGTTGTAGCGCAGACGGATGCCCAGGTCGCTGAGCGAGCGGTTGACCACCGAGAGGTTCTCCACCGCGATGGAACGGGTGTCGAGCTCGGCGTTCTCGTCGAAGCTCTCCTGGATCTCCTCGCCGAGGGCCGGCCCGACCCGTTCGACGTCCTCGGCCCGGCCCTCCAGGCGGACCACGTCGCCGACGAGGATCGGGGTGTTGCCGCCGGCGGGCAGCATCGAGAGGTCGCGTAACACCCCGGAGACGACGACGTCGTTCTCGGTGAGCACGTCGAGGTCGCGGATCAGGCGGCCGTTGTAGTCTGCGTTGTTCACCTTGTAGACCGCGGTGTGGACGTCGGAATGGGCGTTGAGCTCCTCGGCGACCTGACGGCGGAGCAGCTTCACGGCGACCGTGATGAACAGGATCACGCCGAGCAGGCCGAAGGGATAGGCCACGCCGTAGCCGAAGATCACCTGCTCGTCGGGGCTGAACTGCAGCGCGCTGATGAGCGCCGGACTGGAGGTGAAGGACCCGGCGAACAGCCCCAGGCCGATGCCCATGGGCACGCCGGTGGCCACCACGATCGCGACCACCGTGACGCCCGCGATGGCGAGCAGCGCGAGCACGTTCACGATGTATTCCCGCGCATGCTGGCGGAAGGCGCGGAAGAAGCTCGGTCCGGCCTCCAGCCCCACCGAGAGCAGGAACAGCACGATGCCCAGGTCCTGGAGGATGGTGACCGGCTCGAACTGCCAGAAGTAGCCGGCGACCATGGCGGCGATCAGCACCCCGCTGGAGCCGAAGCCCACGCCCTTGATCCGCAGGTTACCGAAGGCGATGCCGACCAGGATCACCAGGAAGTTGATCAGCAGGTCGGTCTTCTGAAAGAAGAACTGGAAGGCGTAGAGGCCGTCGGTTTCCGGCATCGGGCGGTCCCTGTCGATGGCAGGCGTGTCGTTTCAGCCGTGTCTTAGCATTCGCAACACGGCGCTGCAACAATGGACCCCGGCGGCGCGGCCGCGCCGCTGCACGATACGGCCACAGGGAGCGAGCGCATTGACGGATCAGCGAGCGGTCATCGAGTTCCTGGCAGACCCGGGAACGCACGGCCTGGGGGCGGGCGAGGTCACCCGTATCGACACCCACAGTGCGGTGGTCTTCCTCGCCGGCGAGCGCGTCTACAAGATCAAGCGCGCCGTCGACCTCGGGTTCCTGGACTTCTCCACGCTCGCCGCGCGCGAGCGTTTCTGCCGCGCCGAGGTCGAGCTCAACCGCCGCACCGCGCCGGCGCTCTACCTCGGGGTGTCCGCCGTCAACCGGGATGCGAACGGCCGTCTCACCCTGGACGGTCCGGGTAACGTCGAGGAGTACGTGGTCGTGCTGCGCCGCTTCGAGCAGGACACGCTCTTCGACCGCATGGCGGCGCGCGGTGGGCTCGACGTGCCGCTGATGATCCGCCTCGCCGACCGCATCGCCGCCTTTCACGGCGAGGCGGCCGTGGTTGCGGACGGGGCGGGCGCCGACGCCGTGCGCGCCACCGTCGAGGGCAACCGCGGGAGCTTCGCCGCGCTGCCCGCAGGGATCCTCGATGCCGATACCGCGGAGACCCTCACACGGGATTGCCTGGCGGCCGTGGGCCGGCTGGGCGGGTGCCTCGACCGGCGTGCCCGGGATGGCCGCGTGCGCCGCTGCCACGGCGATCTCCACCTGCGCAATATCTGCCTGTTCGAGGGCGAACCCACGGTGTTCGACTGCATCGAGTTCAACCGCTCGCTCTCGGACATCGATGTCCTCTACGATCTCGCCTTCCTGCTCATGGACCTCTGGCACCGGGACCTCCCCGGGCTCGCCAACGCGGTGTTCAACCGCTACCTGGACCGGCGTGACGAGGCCGACGGCGTCGCCGCGCTGCCGCTGTTCATGGCCATGCGTGCCGCCATCCGTGCCCACGTGGGGGCCCGCGCGGCCGGGGTGCAGCGCGAGCGAGCGGCGGGCGAGGCCCAGGCCGACGAGGCGCGGGCGTACCTGGCCCTCGCCGCCCGGGCGCTGGAGGCCGTGCCGCCGCGGCTGGTGGCGGTGGGCGGCTTTAGTGGCACAGGCAAGTCGAGCCTCGCCTACGCCCTTGCCCCCGGGCTGGGCGTCGCGCCCGGGGCGCGGGTGCTGCGCAGCGACGTCTTCCGCAAGCGCCGTTTCGGCTGCGCGCCCGAGGCGGCCCTGCCGGACGACGCGTACCGGCCCGAGGTGTCTGAGGCCGTGTACGCCGGGGTGCTAGAGCGCGCGGGCGAGCTGCTCGCCGACGGCCACAGCGTGGTGCTGGACATGGTCTTCGACCGGCCGGACGACCGCGCCGCGGCCGAGGCCGTGGCCGCGACCCACGGTGTGCCGTTCACGGGGTTCTGGCTGACCGCCCCGAGGGATGTCCTCGTCGAACGGGTGCGCCGGCGCAGTGACGATGCCTCCGATGCCACGGTCGCCGTGCTCGACCGCCAGCTTGCCCGCGGCGCCGGTGAACCGGACTGGCGGCAGCTGGACGCCACGCGGCCCGTGGAGGCGCTCAGGCGCGAGGCAGAGTCGCTGCTGGCCGGTCCGGGCTAGCCGGCTGCGGCCGGACCGGCGCGGCAACGGCGCAGGACGAGGCTCGGGTAGGTCGCGCGCCGCAGGCGTGCGACATTCCGGACCGGTCCCGGCAGCGTCGCACACGGGCTGCGACCACGCATGGCCTTGTATGTTGACGCCGGTAGGTCGGCGGCCCGCCGGCCGCCGACGTCCTGCCATACCCGCCGTGGACCGGCCATGCGCCGGTAACCGGCACAGGCCTCGAAGCTGTTGGCTGCCAGGAGCAGCCAACCTGCGGGTGGCATGGTATATCCCGGCCGGAACCGGCGGAGCCGCTGGAGGTGGTACTGGAGACGGGCTCGCGGGTGCGCTACTGGGCACGGCGTCTGCATGCTCAGGGGGTGGAGGTGCGGTTGTTGCCGGCGCAGCGCGTGTGCGAGCACCGCAGCTCGGGTAGGTCGGCTGCTCTTGGCAACCGACAGCCGCGATGATGTCGCTCACGTGGCGGAGCGACACCGGCGCCGGCAATGAGGCACGGCACTGCCCGACAGACGAGGTCAGGGCAGACAACGGCCGGCAGGTCGTCAGGTTTTCCCGGTAACCCGCAAGTAAACTGGCAAAAACCTCCCGGACAAGATCCAGGATCGTGCACGGCCGACAGGCCCTAGACGTCGTCCCGCCGGAGTAGTGTGCGGAATGATGTGCACAAGCTAGAGCGAGGTGAGCGGCCATGGTATTCGGGTTGGTTGACCGACCACCTGAATCCCCTTGGGAGGGCGAAGCCATGGCCACTCACACTCGAAAGGCTACTGCGAGCGGCGAGGCGCTGGAGGCGCAGATGCAGGAGTTGCTCAAGGCCGCGCCTGGCGAGCGTACCGAGGCGCGCGAGGGCTACCGAGCCGGCCACTACGCGGGCTCATTCGATGCCGGCCCGTGGCGCAGCGACCTGTGCCACCTCGATGAGGCACTGATACATAAGTGCAGCCGGGGGTCCTTCACACTAGCCGGCCGCGGCCAGGCTCGCGCGGAAGCGGTACAGGGCGAAACTGAAGAACACCAGCGCCAGCCCGGTTATCGCCAGCAGGTCCGGCCATACGAGGTCGATGCCCGCGCCGCGATAGAGCACGGCCTGGGCGAAGCGCACGAAGTGCGCCGCGGGCAGGGCCTGCATCAGTGCCTGCAGGATCTCGGGCATGCTCTCCATCGGGGTCGTGGCCCCGGAGAGCAGGATCATTACGATGAATACCGGGATCGCGAGCAGCCCGAACTGCGGCATCGAGCGTGCCAGCGTCGCCAGCAGGATCCCCAGTGCGGTGGTGGCGAACAGGTACAGTGCCGCACCACAGAGGAACAGCGGGATCGAGCCGGCCACGGGCACGCCCAGCCACCATCGAACCACAACGTTGAGCGAGACGGTCGCCGCGATCAGGATCACCAGGGCGTTGGCCCAGACCTTGGCGAGCATGATCTCCGCCGCGCTCAGCGGCATCACCAGCAGGTGTTCCAGGGTCCCGTGCTCGCGTTCACGGATCACCGCCGCCCCCACCAGGACGATGGAGAGGATGGTGATGCTGTTGCTGATCTGCATCACCGCGGTGAACCATTTCACCTCCAGGTTCGGGTTGAAGCGTGCGCGGGTCACCCAGTCCACCGGCAGGCTCGTCGAGGCGTCCTCGCGGCTGACGAAGCGGCGCGTCTCCTGGGAGACGATCTCCTGGACGTAGGCGGCGCCTATCCCGGCCTGGCTCATGGCGGTGGCGTCCACCAGTATCTGCACCGCGGGCTGCCTGCCGGAGAGCACGTCGGTCTCGAAATCCGGCGGAATGTCGACCACGAAGGTGTAGTGGCCGTTGTCCATGGTGCGGTCGATCGATCGCGGTGCGATCTCCTCTGCCGGCTGGAAGTAGGGCGGCAGGAAGGCGTCCGTGATCGAGCGCGACAGCGACGAGTGGTCCTCGTCCACCACCGCGATGGAGGCGTTGTCCACGCCCATCTTGAGCCCGTTCGCCACCGCGTAGACCGCGGCCGTGAATGCGTAGACGATGAGCACCAGCATCACCGGATCCCGGCCGAGGCTCGCCAGCTCCTTCAGACCCAGCCAGAAGATATTCTGCAGCCGCCGCATCGCCTCAGCGCTCCTGCTTCGGCAGCAGTGCCGTCGCCACCAGCATGAAGCCGCTCGCGAAGGCCGCCAGGGCGAGATACTCCGGGAGCATGGCGCCGGCCCCGAGGCCCTTGGCGAAGGTACCCACGCTGATGGTCTGGAACCAGGATGCCGGGAACGACACGCCGATGGTGTGGGGCGCCGCGTCAAGCCCGGATACCGGGGACATGAACCCGGAGAAGTTGATCGAGGGAATCACGGTGATGATCGCCGCGGCGAACAGCGCGGCCACCTGGCTGCGCACGAAGCTCGATATCAGCAGCCCCAGCCCGGTGCTGGCGAACACGTACAGCACGGCACCGAGAATCAGCGCCAGCGGGCTGCCCGTGAACGGCACACCGAAGAGTGTGAGCGCCAGCGCCACCAGGGTGACAAAGCTCATCAGTGCCACCGCAACGTAGGGCAGCTGTTTGCCGATCAGGAATTCGGGCCGCCGGGTCGGCGTGGCGTAGACGTTGGTGATCGAGCCCATCTCCTTCTCCCGGACCACGCCCACGGCGGTGAGCATCGCGGGTACGATCATGAGCAGCAGCATGATCACGCCGGGGGTGATCGCGTTGGCGCTCTCGAAGGCCTGGTTGTAGCGCAGCCGGGTGATCGTCGTCGCCGGCGAGGCGGCGGCCAGGGCCTCCGGATGCGCCCGGTAGAGGTCCTCGACGTACTCCTGGAGTACGCCGCTGACGTAGCCGCGGGTGGTCTCGGCGCGGAACGGCATGGCCCCGTCGATCCAGATGCCCAGCTCCGGGCGATTGCCGGCCAGCAGGTCGTGGCCGTACTCCGGCGGGATTACCAGCGCGACCAGCAGCTCCCCACTGGCGAGCCGCCGCTCCATGTCCGCGTCGTCGGCGATCGGGGCGCGCTCCTCGAAGTAGCGCGAGCCCCGGAAGTGCTCCAGCAGTTGCCGGCTCTCGGTGGAGCGATCGTGGTCGAGCACGGCGAAGGGCATGTTGTCCACGTCGAAGGAGATGCCGTAGCCGAAGGCGATCATCAGCAGCAGCGGGCCGAACAGCGCGAAGGCCAGCCGTATCGGGTCGCGCCGCAGCTCCAGTGCCTCGCGCCAGGTGAAGGCGGCGAGCCGGCGGAGCCCGGCGGGCAGCCTCGTGTGGCTGCGCCTGGCGGCCGGTGCGGCGGCCTCGCCGGCGTCCGGCTGTTCCCCCGGTGGTTCGGCCTCTTCGAGATAGGCGATGAATGCCGTCTCGAGGTCGTCGGCGTTGCGGGTTTCGCGCAGGCGCTGCGGCGTGTCCACGGCGAGCACGCGGCCGGCGTGCATCAGCGAGATGCGGTCGCACCGTGCCGCCTCGTTCATGAAGTGGGTGGACAGGAAGATCGTCACGCCGTCCTCGCGGGCGAGCCGGATGAGCTCGCGCCAGAAGGCGTCGCGGGCGACCGGGTCGACACCGGAGGTGGGCTCGTCGAGGATCAGCAGCTCCGGGCCGTGGATGAGTGCCACCGCCAGCGACAGGCGCTGGCGCACCCCCAGGGGCAGGGCGCCGGGCAGGGTGTCCGCGACGTTCTCCAGGCGGAACCGGCGCAGGCTCTCCGCGACCCGCTCGCCGACGGCGGCGGCCGGCAGGTGGAACAGCCGCGCGTGCAGCGCCAGGTTCTGGCGCACGGTGAGCTCCTCGTAGAGCGAGAACGACTGGGACATGTAGCCCACGCGCTCGCGGGCGCGCAGCCCCGTGCCCACGGGCTCGCCCAGGACCCGCGCCTCACCCGCGCTCGCCGGCAGCAGCCCGGTGAGCATCTTCATGGTGGTGGTCTTGCCACAGCCGTTGGAGCCGAGGAAGCCGAAGATCTCGCCGCGGCGGATGCGGAAGCTCACATCGTCCACGGCGGTGAAGCTGCCGAACCGGCGGGTGAGGTGCTCGGCCTCGATGACCACCGGCGTGTCGTCCGCCGGGGGCGGTGGGACGGTGACGCCGGCGGTCTCGCCGTCGGCGGCGTCCGGCATCAGCGCGACGAAGGCGGACTCCAGGTCCTGCGTGCCCGTGTGCTCGCGCAGCGCCGCCGGCGTGCCCGTGGCGAGGACCCGGCCGCCGTGCATGGCCACGAGGTGGTCGAAACGCTCGGCCTCCTCCATGTACGCGGTTGCCACGACCACGCTCATGCCCGGGCGGCGTTCGCGGATACCGTCGAGCAGGGCCCAGAACTGGCGGCGCGAGAGCGGGTCGACGCCGGTGGTGGGCTCATCGAGGATGAGCAGGTCCGGGTCGTGGATGAGTGCGCAGCACAGCCCGAGCTTCTGCTTCATGCCGCCGGAGAGCTTGCCGGCCGGGCGGTCGGCGAAGGGCAGCAGTCCGGTGGCGTCCAGCAGCCGTTGGGCGCGGGCGCGCCGTTCCGCCGGGGGCTGGGCGAACAGCCGGCCGAAGAAGTCCACGTTCTCCGCCACGCTCAGGGTGGGGTAGAGGTTGCCGCCGAGCCCCTGGGGCATGTAGGCGATGCGCTCGCACACCGCCCGGCGGTGGGCCGCGCTCGCCATGTCCCCGTCCAGCGCATGGAGCGTGCCCGCCTGCAGCCGGCGAACGCCGGCGAGCAGGCCGAGCAGGGTGGACTTGCCCACCCCGTCCGGTCCGATCAGGCCCACCAGTTCGCCCGCGGGTACGTCCAGGTCCACGGCCTCCAGCGCGGTGGTGTCGCCGTAGCGGTGGGTGATGCCGTGCAGGCTCGCGACGTTCATCGCCGGTACCCCCGGCGGTGTCGGTGCCGCGTCCGCCGGTCCGCGACGGGATCGCGTGGCACGCCCCGGCCGGCCACGGTCACTGCTCCGGGGCCGGCTCGGGCAGCCGTGTCGTCAGCCACTCGGGCCAGGGCGTGTCGCGGCCCAGGCGCACGTAGCCCATGCCGGGCAGGCCCGTCTTGACCAGGTCGGCGTACTCGGTGAGCACGTCCTCCGGCACCCGCAGCTTGACCCGGAACATCAGCCGGGCACGCTGCGCGTCGGTCTCGACGTGCTTGGGGGTGAACTGGGCGTCCGAGGCGACGAAGCTCACCCGCGCCGGGATCACGTATTCCTCGGCGGCGTCCAGGATGATCCGTGCCTCGCCCCCCAGGGGCAGGCGGCCCGCCTGGCGGGTGGGCAGGAAGATCGTCATGTAGACGTCCTGGAGGTTGAGCAGCGTGAGCACCCGCCCGCCGGAGGCCAGTACCTCGCCGGGCTGTGCCAGGCGGTACTGGATGCGGCCGGCCACCGGGGCCTTGAGGGTGTAGTCGCGGCGCTGGGCCTGGAGACGCTCCAGCTGTGCCTGGGCGGCGTCCACGCCGCCCTGCCGGGTGTCGATGGCGGCGCGGGCGGCCGCGACCGCCGCGCGGGCGTTGTCACGGGCGGCGGTGCGCTGGTCGAGCAGGTCCTCCGAGACGTGGCCGCGCTCGTAGAGGGTCTGCGTGCGTTCGAGCTCGCGCTGGGCGAGGGTGAGCTCGGTCTGCTTCGCGGCCCGGTTGGCCCGGGCCTCGGCGAGCTGCTGCCTGGCCTGGTTGACGTTGGCCTCGGCCTGGCGGATCTGGGCGTCCAGCTCCTCGGTATCCAGCCGTGCCACGACCTCGCCGGCATCGACCCAGTCGCCTTCCTCCACGGTGATCGCCGCCAGCCGGCCGGCGTACTTGGTGGCGATGTCCACCCGTTCCGCCTCGACGCGGCCGTTGGCCGCGGCAATTCCGGCCGGAAGGGGGGTCGGGCGGAGCCAGAAATAGTAGTAGGCGGCCCCGGCCGCGCCGGCGATGACGACGAGCGCGGCGAGCAGTGCAAGGCGACGTTTCATTCCCCACTCCTCGGGAACGTGTTCAGGGCGCGCGACGGCGCCGCGCGGCTGGTCACAAGGATACGCCGACGGCGCTGCAGGGCGTCAACGCGCCCGCCCGCCGTCAGGCGGGATCCTCGCCGCCGAGCGCCCACGCCGCCGGGGTGTCGCACAGGGGCAGCTCCAGGGCCGGACGTGCGGTCTCGATGTTGCGCCGGGCGGCGTGCAGGGCACTGCGCACGCCTTCCTCGATAACCGGGTGGTAGAAGGGCATCTGCAGGGCATCGTCCACGCTCAGGCGTTGCTCCACCGCCCAGGCGAGGAGGTGGGCGACGTGCTCGCCGTCCGGGATCGCCATCTCTGCGCCGAGCAGACGGCCGTCGTGGCGGTCGGCGTAGACGCGCAGGCGACCGGCGTTGCGCCCCATCATCACGGCGCGGCCCTGGCCGGAGAAGTCGGCGTCGCCCGTGACGAACCGCTCGGCGGGGAGCTGGGCGTAGCCGAGGCCGACCCGTGCGGCCTGGGGCTCGCTGAACACGATCGCCAGCGGCGTGCGCCGGCCGACGCACCCGGCATCGGGGTTGAGGGCGTGATAGGCGGCGATGCGGCCCTCGTCCGCGGCCTCGTGCATGAGCGGCTGGGCGGCGTTGACGTCGCCGGCGATGTAGACCGGCAGTTCGCCGAGGCGCAGGGTCAGGGGATCGAACTGCGGCATACCGTGGTCGTCGAGGGGCACCTCCAGCGCCTCCAGACCGAGGCCGTCGATGTTGGGCCGGCGGCCGAGGGCGGCGAGCACCCAGTCCACCTCGCGGCTGTCGCCGTTGGCAAGCACGCGCACGGTGTCCCCGTCCCCCGCCTCGAGGGCGACATCCGCGCCCGTGGTGACGGACATCGAGCGCTTCAGCCCCGCGATGAGGGCCTCGTTGACGGCTGGGTCCGAGAGGCCGCCGACGAACACCGAGCGGGTGTAGCCGTGGACCTCCAGCCCGAGCTGGCCGAGGCCCTGGCCGAGCTCCGCGCCGATGGCGCCGAGCCCCACCACCGCGACGCGGTGGCCGAGATCGGTCTGCTCGAAGAAGTCGTCCGTGGTGAGCACCCGGTGGCCGAGATCGCGCCAGGGGGCCGGCATCACGGGGCGGCTGCCCGTGGCGATCACGATGGCGTCCGCCTCCACGCGCTCGTTGCCGACGGCCAGGGTGTTGGCGTCCAGGAACCGCGGCCGGCCGCGGAGGCTGCGCTCGCCGAGTGAGCGTGCCAGCCGGGTCGGGCCGGCGACGAACCGGTCCCGCAGCTCGCGTACATGCTCCATCACCGCGGGGATGTCGGCGCTGAGCCCCTCCGTGCCGCGTATCCCCGCCTCTGCCAGGAAGCCGCGGCGATGGTAGCCGTGGGCCGCGGCCAGAAGGGCCTTGGAGGGCATGCAGCCGACCCGCGCGCAGGTGGTGCCGTAGGGGCCGTCATTGATGAGTATGACGTCGTCGGTGTGCCTGCGGGCCTCCTTGAGGGCCGTCAGGCCCGCCGTACCGGCGCCGATGATCGCGAGCTTCGCCTTGTGTGCCATGGCTGTGTGCGTTCCTTTGCGAAATGGGTGTTCCGTGGGGTGGAGGGCGAACCACCCCGATGACAGGGGGACAGTGGTGGCGGCGACCACCGTTTTCCAGTGGCAGGCGGATCCGGCACCGCCGCGTGGCATTATCTGTGGTGGTGCGCAGTATCACGGGAGGCCAGGGCCATGCGCGACGGTGATCGTACGGATGTGCTGCGTCGTGCCCATGATCCGGACGCGATCGCCCGGCGGCTTGCCGGTGCGCGGCGTCAGGAACACGTCTCCGACGCCGTGCTCGGCGGAATAGACGGCTGCATCACAACGTTCGCGGTCGTCTGCGGCGCCCTCGGTGGCGGATTCACACCCCTCGTGGCGTTGGTGCTGGGGTTTGCCAACCTGGTGGCGGACGGCTTCAGCATGGCGGTCAGCCGGTACGAGTCCATTCGTGCCCAGCGCGAGGTCGTGGCGGCCACCCGGCGGGAGGAGCTCGATCACATCGCCCGGGTTCCGGAGGGGGAGCGTGAAGAGGTTCGCCAGATCTTTGCCGCCAAGGGGTTTCGTGGCGAAACCCTGGCCGACATCGTCGAGACTATCTGTGCCGACCGGACCCGCTGGGTGGAGACGATGATTACCGAGGAACACGGCCTCGCGGCAGTCCAGCCGTATCCGGGCCGGGCCGCTGCGGCGACATTTGCCGCGTTCGTGCTCGTGGGCGCGCTGCCCCTCGTGCCGCTGCTTTTCCCAGGGGGCGAGACCGCCCGCTTCGCCGCCAGCGCCGTGATTGCCGGGGCGACGTTCTTCGCCATCGGTATGGTCAAGAGCCTCGTGCTCGAGCGCCCCGTACTGCGCGCCGCCCTGCTCACGCTGGCGACAGGGGGCAGTGCCGCGGTGCTCGCCTACCTCACGGGGATTCTGTCGCGCTGGCTCCTCGGCGGCGGCTGAGCCGGCGACCACCGGTGTTCACGAGCGCCACGCCGGCCATCACCACCGCGAGCCCGGCAATTGCCCGCGGTGCCAGGCGCTCGTCGAAGAGCAGGTAGCCGAGGATCACGGTGAACGGCGGTGCCAGGTAGAACAGGCTGGCCACCTTCGCCGCCGCGCCGTGACGGATCAGCGCGAACAGCAGCCCCACCGCGCCCACGGAGAGCACCAGCACGAGCCATGCCAGGGCGAAGACGAACTCGCCGGTCCAGTCGATGACGCGGGTCTCCAGGGCCAGCGCCGGGATGAACAGGGCCACCGCGCAGGCGCCGAACTGGATCGCCCCGCCGGTGCGCAGATCCGTGGCCGGGCAGAAACGCTTCTGGTAGAGCGTGCCGAAGGTGATCGACAGCAGCGCCAGCACCGCGCCGCCCAGGCTGACCGCCGAGGCCGTCGCCCCCCCAATGCGGCTGGAGACCACCAGCACCACCCCGGCCAGGCCCAGGAGCAGGCCGGCCCATTGCCGGGCGGTGACCCGTTCACCCAGCACCAGGCCGGCGAGTGCCGCGGTGAGTACCGGCTGCAGCGAGACGATGATCGCGGTCACCCCGGCGGCCAGGCCGTGGCCGATGGCCCAGAAAACACCGCCGAGGTAGCCGCCGTGGACGAGCAGTCCGGCGACCACGATGTGGCCGGTGCCGCGTGCCGTGTCCGGCCAGGGGGCGCGGGTGATCACCGCGACGGCGGCGAGCAGCACGCTGGCGGCGAGCATGCGTGTGGTCAGGAAGGTGAACGGCTCCGCGTGCGGCAGCCCCAGGCGGGCACCGATGAAGCCCGTGCTCCAGAGCACGACGAACAGCGCCGGCATGGCCACGCGCCAGACCGCCTGCCTCTCCCCCTGGTCGACCACTTTGCCGTTACTCCTTATCCGGACGATGCGACAGCATACTGATGCCATGCTGTCGAACGCCACCGCGACGCCCCGGGGCGGCTGCGTGTGCCGCCGGTGGGGTGGTGCGAATCGATACGACGATGCGCGAAAGCGTATGGTATCCGGTGCAGGGCATTTCGTATCCGGGCTGACAGGCACTAAACTGAAAAATCACGGATGACGCAGGCGACGCGAAGCTGAGGGGGGACAACTCAACAATGAACAATGCGATCGCCCGGCCTCGGCTGTTTACGGCGCTGGACGACTGTCCGGCGGGCCGGATTCCCTGGCTTGTGGCAGCGGGCGGCTATGGCAAGACGACGCTGGCGGTTTCCTACGCACAGGCGCGCGGGGCGGCGTTGCTGCACCTCGCGGTCGGTGACGCGGGGCTGACCGCCGGTGAACTGTTCTTCCGCCTGCGCGAGCAGGCCGTTTCCGTGCTGGGCGAGGCCGCGGAGGCGCTGCCGGTGCTCAACCCGGAGTACTCGGCGAGCCCGGAGGTGTTCACGCGCCGCTTCGCCGAAGAGCTCGTCCGGCATCTCCCCGCGCAGACCCTGCTGTTTCTCGACGACCTGCACCGGCTCGACGCCGAACACCCGATCCACGCGGTGCTCGCGATCCTCACCGAAGCCCTCGACGGGCGGCTCCGCCTCGTCATCGCCAGCCGGCACGAGCCGCCACCGGCATGGGCGCCGCTGCGCGGGCGCGGGCAGCTGCGGGTCATCGATGAGAGCATGCTCGCCTTCGACCGGTGCGAGACCGAGACCCTGCTGGACAGCGAGGGCATGGGCGGGACGGTGGGTGAGCAGCTGCTGGACTCCACCCGCGGCTGGCCCGTGGGCGTGATGCTGCTGCTCGAGCACTACCGCCGTACCGGCGCACTGCCGGACCAGCGCGACGCCCGGCGGCCACTGGCCGACTGGTTCGGCCACGAGATCCTTGCCCCGCTGGACCCGGACGACCAGCTCCTGCTGCGGGCCTGTGCGCTGCCGGCGTACTTCCCGGTCGATGCCGCCGCAGAGGCCACCGGTGTCGCCGACGCTGCCGAGCGGCTGGCGCGGCTGCAGCGCGAGCATGCCTTCATCTTCACCGAAGCGGACGGCGCCGGTGGCAGCCTGTGCCGCTTCCACGACCTGTTCCGGGATTTTCTCCGCCGCGAGGGTGAGCAGCGCTCCGGCGACGCGGCGCTGGCCGAGGCCAACGCGCGCTGGGGGCGTGTGCTCTGGCAGCGCGGCCACTGGAGCGAGGCGGCGCGGCTGTTCCTCGCGGCCGGCGACGACGAGGCGCTTGCGAACGGTGTCAAGAGCGTTGCCGGCGCGATGCTCCAGAGCGGCCGCGGGGACACCCTGTTCGGATGGCTGCAGGCCCTGCCGGAGCAGCGCCGCCGTGCCGATCCCATCCTCACCCTCTGGGAGGGGATGTGCCTGCTGCTGCAGGATACGGCGATGGCCCGCGGGCTGCTCGCCGAGGCCTGGGAGGCGGTGAGCGAGGCGCGGGACTATGCCCACATGGCGATCGCCTGGAGCGGCATCGTCGACAGTATCTGGCTGGAGTGGGCGCACGTCTCCAAGTACGAGTACTGGATCGACGAGTTCCTGCGCTTCGAGGCGGATTTCCGCGAGCACCTGCCCCGGCCGCTGTGGCTGACGGTGCTCCGCGGCATGGTCGCCGCCCTGTGCTACGGGCGGCCGCTCGACCCGTCGCTGGAGCGCTGGGAGCGCGAGGCGCTGAGTGCGCTATCCGGCCCCATGCCGGACAACGAGCGGGTGATGCTCGCCTGCCAGCTCCTCTACCTCAATACCTGGCAGTTCGGCCGTCGCGCCGGTGCGAACCGGGTCATGGCGGTGATGGACGTGCAGCAGGACGCGGTCGAGCGGGCCTCGCCGCTCGCGCGCTGCCTGTGGAAGACCTTCACGGCGCTGTGCGCGCTGCTCTTCGACGGTGATCGCGAGCGTTGCCTCGCCGAGGCGGAGGAGGGCCGGGCGCTGATCCGCGAGTACGGCATCGGTACCTGGGACTGCGCCGTGCCGCCGCTGCACGCCGCCCTGTGCTTCGATGACGCGGAGGCCCTGGCGGACTGGATGGCCTGGTTCATGCGCACCGACTGCAAGGCGGCGCGGCCGTTCTACGACACCTTCCAGGCCCATTTCCTCTCCGGCCAGGCATGGCTTCGCGGGGATGTGCACGAGGCCTGCGCCCACGCCGGCGAGAGCATCACCGTCGGCGAGCGCCACGGGTCCGTGGTGATCTCCTCGGGCTTCCGCGGCCTGCACGCGGCAATGCTCGCCGAGGCCGGCGACGTGCGTGCCGCGGTGCGTATGGCCGCCGCGGCACGGCGGCATTCGCAGGGGTTTCCCAGCGATTTCCTCGAGGTGTTCATGTACCTCGCGCTGGCACGTATCCCGCTGTACACGCGGCACCCGGAGCGGGCCCTGCCGTACCTGCGTCGGGCGTTCGCCGCCGGCGAACGCCAGCGCATGTTCTTCCCGCTGATGGTGCGCGCCGACGAGCTCTCCTACCTCTGCGCCCTCGCGCTGGCACATGACGTCGCGCCGGATTATGCGCGCTGGCTGATCCGCACCCGTTCGCTGGCGCCGCCGGCGGACGGCGCGCTGCGCCGGCACTGGCCGTGGCGTTGCCGCATCGTGGTCTTCGACGGTTTCCGTGTGATCGTCGACGGCGAGACGCGGGGCGAGAGCGGTCGCGGCCGGCCGCTGCCCCGGGCGCTACTCGCCTGGCTGGTCTTTGCCGGCCCCCGGGGCCTGTCGCAGGAACGCCTCGCCGAGGCGCTATGGCCGGAGAGCGGTCGGGAGAAGGCGCTGAACAGTCTTTACGTCACCGTGCACCGCCTGCGTGACCGTATCCTCGACGATTCCGAGGCGGTGGTCAGCGAGGGCGGGCGCGTTCGCCTGGATGGCGACCGTGTCTGGGTCGACGCCTGGGCCTTCCAGGCCGAGGCCGCGGAAGCGGGTGACGAAGAGCGCCGACTTGCCGACGCACTGGCGCTCTACAGCGGCAGCCCGACCCTGCCGGGAGTGGACCCGATGGAGGTGGAGGTCTGGGAGACGGCGCTGGAGCGCAGCTACGAGCGCCTCGCGGTGCGCCTGGGCGAGCTGCTGGAGGCGCGAAGCGCCGCCGAGGCCGCTATCCATTACCGTGCGGCCCTCGTCCATGCGCCCCTGAGCGAGGTGCTGTGGTCCGGCGCCATGCGCAGCGAGGCGGCCCAGGGCAATACCGCGGCGGTGCAGCGTACGTGGCGCGAGCTCGAGCGCTGCTTCGAGCGCGAGCTGGACGCGCCGCCGTCGCCCTCGCTGGCGGCGTTGTACCAGCAGCTCGCCGGATCCTGAACTTCCCGGGGCATCATCGCCCCGCGCATCCACCGGTCTGTGTGCCGGAGCAGACCGGCAGCGCCATTGCCCCCCGCCGGGACAGGGCCGGCCGGCGGAGAGAAGCTGTTCCTGAAACCGTTCCGGCGCTATGGCAAACGGTAATATCCCCGAAGGGATCCATGAGAGGAGTCACGCCATGACGACGGTGGTTACGAGAGACGAGCTGACCCGCTGTGTCGGGGTGGACGCCGACGCCCTCGCCGTGGTTGAGGACGGTTTCGCCCGTCTGGGCCGGGGCGAGGTCACCATCCCCCCGATCATGGGGCTGGAGATCCCGGAGAAGAACGGTGCCGCGGATGTGAAGGCCGCCTATGTCTCCGGCTGGGACAGCTTCGCGGTGAAGCTCTCCACCCGCTTTTTCGACAATCCCGAGCGCGGCCTGCCGAGCGGCAGCGGGCTGATGGCGCTGCTGGACGCGGACACCGGCCGGCCGAGGGCGCTGCTCCTCGACGACGGCTACCTCACCACGGTTCGCACCGCCCTGGCCGGGGCCCTGGCGGCGAAGTACCTGGCCCGGGAGGCGGTCGATACGGTCGGTGTCGTGGGCACCGGCAGCCAGGCCCGCTGGCAGCTCAGCGCCCTTGCGCTGGTGCGTGATTTCCGCCGGGTGCTGGTTTTCGGCCGGGACATGGATGCCGCCGAGGCCTATGCCGAGCAGATGAGCAGCGAGCTGGACGTGCCCGTGAGCGTTGCCGGCGACGCCGCCTCGCTGGTGCAGGCCTCGGACGTCGTCGTCACCACTACGCCGGCCACCGAGCCCGTGATCCGCGCGGAGTGGTTGCATCCCGGCGTGCACGTCACGGCAATGGGCTCTGACGCCGCCCACAAGAACGAGCTCGCACCGGCCGTGCTCGGTGCGGCGGACGTGCTCGTGTGTGATCTCAAGGCCCAGTGCGAGGCCCGCGGCGAGCTGCGCCACGCCCAGCGCGCCGGGGTGATCGCCGCCTCCGAGCCGGTCACCGAGCTGGGTTCGCTGGTCAACGGCCGGGCCCGTGGGCGCACCGGTGACGACGACATCACCGTATGCGACCTCACCGGTGTGGGCGTGCAGGACACCGCCATCGCCCGTTACGCGATGGAGCGCGTGCGTAGCGCCGGGCTGGGCATCAGCCTGTAGCCGGCGGGTCGAACAGCGACTCGCCGTTCTCGTCGATCAGGCGGCGGCCCTTGGCGAGGCTCACCGAGACCGCCGCCTCGTACTCGCCGTAGCTGTCGGCGCGCACGAACACGTACGGTCGTGCGTCGCCGGCGCCGGGCCGGCGGATCTCCCCGGCAACCCGCCAGGCGCTGCCGTCCTTGCGCGGCATTGCCACGATCTCGAAGCCGTTGTATTCCTCACGGCCGCCCACCGCCACGGGGGCGTCACCGTCCCCGCCGCGCAGGCGTTGCCATAATCCCTTGAGCATGATGATCGATCCCCCCAGGGCCTGCATCCGGCCCCGAGTGTAACGCGACAGCGCGCGCCGTTGCCGTACCGGGAGCGGGTAATGCCCCGGGCGGCAATCGTAGGTCGTGCGCCGAAGGCGT
Source organism: Arhodomonas sp. KWT2 (assembly GCF_041949875.1). Lineage (NCBI taxonomy): Bacteria > Pseudomonadati > Pseudomonadota > Gammaproteobacteria > Chromatiales > Ectothiorhodospiraceae > Arhodomonas > Arhodomonas sp. KWT2. The sequence goes on along the minus strand of NZ_JBHFPQ010000025.1, from coordinate 6,664 downwards.
GCGACGTCGCTGCCGGGGCGTCGGGTGTGGATGTCGCACACGGCCTTTGGCCGTGCACGACCTACCGGAGCTCACCGGTGTTGGGCTGGTAGTGGGGGGTGCGGTGGTCGTCGCTGATCGGAGCGAGCGTGCCGCGTCGTCCTCGGATCTCCTTTGTCGCCACGCGAGGGGCGGTGAGGCTATGGGCCCGCTCTGGACGTCGTGGCCGGGGGATGGGCACGATTGGGTGCGGCACACCTGGAACCGCCGTCGCGGGCGCGGCCGGTGGCTCGGGCGCACCGAAGCCCGCGCGTCCCGGGGGTGCAGTGGATCACGCAGGGAGTTGGTCATGATGGAGACACCGGTGGCACCGGAGCAGGTGGGGCTGAGCCGCGAACGGCTCGGCCGGGTGCGGCGCTGGATGCGCGAGCAGGTCGAGCGTGAGCGCCTGCCCGGGGCGAGCGTGCTCATCGCCCGGCATGGGCGGGTCGCGTTCTTCGAGTGCGAGGGTCAGCGGGACATCGAGGCGGGTGCTCCGGTGCAGCGGGACACGCTCTTCCGCGTGTTCTCCATGACCAAGCCGCTCACCACTGTGGCGCTGATGATGCTCTACGAGGCGGGAGCCTTCCAGCTCGACGACCCCGTGGCCCGTTACCTCCCGGAGTTCGAGGACATGCAGGTCCTGGTGGGCGGCAGCGCCCAGGCGCCCCGGCTCAAGCCCGCCGACGGGCCCATCACCATTCATCACCTGCTCACCCATACCGCCGGGCTCACCTACTGGTTCATGGGCGACAGCCCGGTGAGCGGCATGTACCGCAATGCCGGCATCGATTTCGTCCGCGGCGAGGGCGGTCTCGCGGAGATGGTCGAGGGGGTGGCCGCCCAGCCGCTGATCGACCATCCCGGCGCGCGCTGGCACTACAGTGTGGCGACGGACGTCCTCGGCCGGCTGGTGGAGGTGCTGAGTGGCGAGCGTTTCGACGTCTTCCTTCAGCGCCACGTGCTCGCCCCGCTCGGCATGCACGACACCGGCTTCGAGGTGGCGGACCGCGACATCGACCGCCTCGCCGCGCTCTACGGCCCGCCGGGCAGCGACGGGTTGCTCGCCGGTGACGGCGGCGACATGCCGATGCCGGACGGCGGCCTGGAGCTGCTCGAGGCGCCGGCCTCGAGCGCCTTCCGCGCCCCCGTGTCGCTGCACTCCGGCGGCGGCGGGCTGATCTCCACGGCCCCCGACTACCTGCGCTACTGCCGGATGATGCTGGGTGGCGGCGAGGTCGACGGCGTACGGCTTCTCGGGCGCAAGACCGTCGAGCTCATGACCACCAACCAGCTCCCCGGGGACCTGGCGAGCATGGGCCAGCCGGTGTTCAGCGAGACCCGCTACGACGGCATCGGCTTCGGCCTGGGCGTGTCCGTCACCCTCGACCCGGTCCGTGCCCGCATCCTGGGCTCCCCCGGGGAGTTCGCCTGGGGCGGCGTGGCGAGCACGGCCTTCTGGGTCGATCCGCGGGAGGACATGGCGGTGATCTTCCTCACCCAGCTCATGCCCTCGTGGAGCTATCCCCTGCGTCAGCAGCTCCGCGTGCTGACCTATCAGGCGCTGGTGTCCTGATCCGCGATCGCGTGATGGTATTCTGCGGTGCAGGGTCCGCGGCAGGCGAAACGCCATGGGTCACGAGGAATCCCGAATGAAAGAGACGATACGCGAGGCGGTTGCCCGGACGGGGGCGCCGGTAGCGTGCGTCTATCTGTTCGGCAGCCGGGCACGCGGGTGTCCGCGGGAGGGCAGTGACGTCGACGTTGCCGTGCTGCTGCAACCGGATCAGTCACGCCCTGCCGGGCTGCTCGGGCCACTGCAGCGTATTCGCGGGGCTCTGGAGCGGGCGCTGGAACGGGATGTCGACCTGGTCGACATCCGCGATGCGCCGCCGGATCTCGTTCACCGGATACTGCGTGACGGGATCCTGGTCATGGATGAGGCGCCGGAGTTGCGTGCCGCCTTCGAGGTGGCGGCGAGAAACGCCTATTTTGACGTCCTGCCCTATATCCGGGAATACCGTCGCGGGCGTGTGGCATGACGGATTCGGCCCTGATCGAGAAAAAACTAGCGCTCATAGAAACGTGCGTTCGCGAACTCCGTGAACTGGCCCGGCCGGAGCACCTAGGGAGCGATGTGCGTGAGGCCCGATTCGTCGAGCACACCCTGCAGATCGCGATTCAGGCGTCACTGGATGCGGCCTCACACATTGTTTCGGTCAGAAGGCTGGGTGAGCCGGCCACCAATCGAGCGTTGTTCGATCTGCTGAGACGGGCCGGTATGCTCGGTGACGAACTGGCCGAGTCCCTGTACGCGATGGCCGGGTTCCACAACGTGCTCGTGCACGGTTACCAGGAGGTCGACCTGGCGATCGTCGAGGACATCCTGGCGAATCATCTCGGCGATCTCCTGCGTTACGTCGAGGCGGTTCGCGCCGCCTTGCCGCCAGACTGAGTCAGCTCCTCGCGCGGGTGCCGCCGTTGCCGCCGCCGGTGGGCGGCGGTTCCCAGACGTTGCGCAGGGGCTGGCGGCAGCGCTCGGGGACGTTCGAGGAGAAGCGCAGGCGGTGGCCGGCGGCGGTGCGCACGCAGCGGACCTGGCCGGCCTGTACGCCGTAGAGGCGGGCGATGTCGCGGCAGCCCGAGAGGAAGCCCGGCGGCGGCGTGCCCCGGGTGACGACCGGGCCGTCCGGCTCGAAGGTGATCGTGTACAGCGTTTTGCCCAGCATGCTCTTCCCGTCGGTGCCCGCTCTTCTTACCCACAGACCATGCGCCGGTCATGGCGTTCCGCCGTCATCCGCGCGACTGGTCGTGCTGCCGCGCAAGAAGTATCGCACCGCCGTCCGTCTCGTGTCCGGGGGGCGGCGTGTCATCGTTCGTCCCCGGCCCCAGTCCCCCGCGTGTCGCGCGATCGCAGGTCCAGGCCGAGTGCCAGTGGCGCTGCGAGCAGGGCATAGGCGGTCACCGGCGCGAGCGCCAGGGGCGGCGTGCCCGTGGCGTCCGCGATCATTCCGCCGATCAGGGGTACCGTGAATGCCACGGCGTAGCCCAGGGTGAACATCCCCGCGGACAGCCGTCCGGCCCCGCTGGAGTCGGTCAGCCACGGCGGCAGGGAGACCAGCAGGATGAGCTGTACCGCCGAGGCGAAGCCCACCACCAGCGCCCCCGCCAGTGCCGCCAGCCCGCCGGTGAGGGTGAACAGGGCCAGGCCCGCGACGCAGGCCAGGCCGGTGATCACCAGCGGGCCACGCCGACCGAGCCAGCGGCCGGACATCGCCATCATCAGCACCGAGGCCGCTACCTGGCAGACGTTGAACGTGAACAGCGTTGCCGGCAGGGCGTCCATGGCGCCGCGGTCGGCGAGAATGCTGCCCATGTACGCGTTGGTGCCGAAGAACACCGTGGCCGCGGCGCCGAGCAGGGCCCCCAGGCGCCAGACTGTGCCGTCGTGCCAGTCCGGTTGCCAGTGCGGTGCCGCCGGGCCGGCCTCGCCGCGGCTGCGGCAGAGCATGACCGCCACGCCGACGGCGAGCGCCGGTAGAGACCACGTAAGCAGGGTCAGCCGCCAGCTTCCGCCGGTGAGCGGCATGATCACCGGCAGCGTCAGGCCGGCGCCGACGAACTCGCCCATGAGCATACCGTTCATGTACACCGCGGAGCCGAGCGCGACGAAACCCGGGCACCACAGCGGTACCAGCGCCGGCAGGGCCGGCTGCATCGCCGCCACACCGAGCCCCAGTATCGCCGTGGCGGCAAGCAGCACCGCCGGCGGCGGCGCCAGACCGCGGGCGGCCGAGCTCGCCGCGACCAGCACGAGTGCCAGGGCCAGGGTCCGTCGGGCGCCGAGCCGGGCAATGGCGAGCGCGCCGGGCAGGGCGCCGACCGCGAGCATGAGCACGGGCAGGGTGGTGAGCGCGCCGATCACCGTCTGGCTCAACGCGAGATCGTCGCCAATCACCGGGGCAAGCGGCGGGGCCACGAGGATGGGCACGCGCAGGTAGAGTCCCGTGAGCCAGAGCAGGGTGAGCAGGGCGAGGCGGCGGGACAGGGGCGGATTGTTCTTCTCGTCGGACATTGGGCCAGTGTAGGGGAGCGCCGTATCACCCGATAGTGCCGCGGCGGTGGTGAGCGTGCCCGGAAACGTTACGCGGCCGAGTGCGTCATCGGGCCTGGACCACCGTCTGTCGACGGGTGTCGGGCGGCTGCGACAGTCCCGCCGGCAGGGCCTGTGGCGACGCCGGTCGCGCCGTGATGATGCGGCTATTGATCGCCCCGGGGCTGCACGATATAAAGGCGGGCAATAAGACACCGGCAGGCGTCCCCGTGACATGGTGCGCCACGCCGTCCGGCCCCTGGACGAGACCGGCACGCGCGATGGCGCGGCCGCGGCTCGCCGAAACGGGCGCGGGTCCGGGGTGTCAGCGGGCGGCGGCGGTTTCCGGGCCGCGCCCCGCGGCACCGGCGGGCCTGTCGCCCGGGGCGTCGGACGGCGTGGCGCATGGCGTTCCGGGGTCGGGCACACGTTCTCTCGGGGAGATGCATGACCTCACAGGCGAGTACCGCGGCGGGCGAGCCGGCATTCGAACTCAAGGGCCGGATGCTGACGTTGACCATCCTGCGTCTGCTGGACGCGGATCTGGAGCACTTCCTTGCGGACCTGGAGGCGCGCATCGCCGAGGCCCCGGCCTTCTTCGACGGCATGCCGGTCATCCTCGATCTCACCCCGGTGGCGGCCAGCGGCATCGACGACATCTGGCTGAGCGAGCTCGCCCATCACCTCTGGCAGAGCGGGCTGGCCCCGGTGGCGGTGACCGCCGGTGACCCCCGGGTGGAGAATACGGCCCAGGCCGCCGGCCTCGGCGTGATGCGCCAGCCCGGCGGCGGCAGTACCCGCGAGGTGGACACCGGCCCGGCGCCCGCCCGGCCGGAGCCGGCGTCGGCGACGGCGCGGCTCGTGACCCAGCCGGTGCGTTCCGGCCAGCAGATCTACGCCCGTGGCGGCGATCTCGTCGTGCTCGCGCCGGTCAGCCCGGGCGCCGAGGTGCTGGCGGACGGCAACATCCACGTCTACTCGAATCTGCGCGGGCGGGCCCTGGCAGGTGTGCAGGGCGACGCCGACGCGCGGATCTTCTGCCAGCAGCTCAACGCGGAGCTCATCGCGATCGCCGGGTGTTACCGGGTCAGCGAGGACATTGACGAGGCCAGCCGCGGCCACAGTGTTCAGATCCGCCTGGCGGGTGAGACACTGCACATCGAGCCGCTGGCGGGCGCCCAGTAACGGGCAGGACACCCTGCGATTCGGACAAGGACTCAGGAGGTTTCAGCGTGGCGAAGATTCTCGTCGTGACATCCGGCAAGGGCGGGGTCGGCAAGACCACCACCAGCGCCGCCTTCGCCGCGGGGCTCGCCCGTCGCGGCTACAAGACCGTGGTCGTCGACTTCGACGTCGGCCTGCGCAATCTGGACCTGATCATGGGCTGCGAGCGCCGCGTGGTCTATGACTTCGTCAACGTCATCAACGGCGAGGCGAACCTCAACCAGGCACTGATCCGCGACAAGCGCGTCGAGGATCTCTACATCCTTCCCGCCTCCCAGACGCGGGACAAGGACGCCCTGACCCAGGAGGGCGTGGAGCAGGTGCTGGACACGCTCTCGGAGCAGTTCGACTACATCGTCTGCGACTCGCCCGCGGGCATCGAGCGCGGGGCGAACCTCGCGATGTACTTCGCCGACGAGGCCCTGGTGGTGACCAATCCCGAGGTCTCCTCGGTGCGCGACTCCGACCGGGTGCTCGGGCTGCTTGCCAGCAAGACCCGCCGTGCGGAACAGGGCAAGGAGCCGGTGGGCGAGCACCTGCTCATCACCCGTTATGCCCCCTCCAGGGTCGGCAAGGGCGAGATGCTCAGCGTCGAGGACGTGCGCGAGATCCTGGCGATCGACCTGCTCGGCGTCATCCCCGAGTCCACCGCCGTGCTCAACGCCTCCAACGCGGGCGTGCCGGTCATCCTCGAGGACCGCACCGATGCTGGCCAGGCGTACGACGATGCGGTGGCACGCTTCCTGGGCGAGGAACGCGAACACCGCTTCCTCACGGAGAAGAAGGGTCTGTTCGGACGGATTTTCGGGGGTTGAGGCAATGAGCTTCCTGGACTATTTCCGCTCCGAGAAGCGCCGCTCGGCCTCCGTGGCCAAGGAGCGGCTGCAGATCATCGTTGCCCGCGAGCGCTCCGGGCGCGGCGGGCCGGATTACCTGCCCAAGCTCCAGGAGGAACTGCTCTCGGTCATCCGCAAGTATGTGCAGGTGAGCGACGACGCCGTTCGCATGGAGGTCGAGCACGAGGGCAACTGCGACGTCCTCGAGCTCAACATCACCCTGCCGGAAGGCGGCGAAGGCAACGCCCAGACCGGCCGGCGGTAGCCCGGCCGGCGTCGCGCCCGGGTGTCATACGGTCCAGCCACGCGCAGGTCGGCTGCTCCCGGCAGCCGACGTTTGTCCCCGGTCTAACGGCACCAGAATGTTGGCTGCCAGGAGCAGCCAACCTACCCGACCGAACAGGGCCGGAACCGGTCCCGCGGCGCGTTCCGGTAGGTCGGCTGCTCAATGGCAGCCGGCGTTTTCGCCCCGGTGTAGCGGCACCGGGATGTT
>NZ_JBHFPQ010000018.1:0-33620 GCF_041949875.1 Arhodomonas sp. KWT2 | reverse complement strand
CCCTGGAGTCTGTTCATGGGGTCATCTCCTCCCGATAAGGACTGGCTGGGGCAGCCCGGCCGGCCCCCGGGGCGGCGGCCGCGCCGGCCCCGCCCAGAAGTTGGAGAACCGCCGCCGGCCGCGCCACAACCACAACAAACCCCCCCACACCCACTCTTCTACCCCCCCCCGCCCCCGCCCCCCCCCCCCCCCCCCCCCCCCCCCCCCCGGCCCCAGCCAGTCCTTATCGGGAGGAGATGACCCCATGAACAGACTCCAGGGCCGTGTCGCCATCGTCACCGGTGGTGCCCAGGGTATTGGTGCGGCGTACTGCCGTGCGCTCGCGGAGGAGGGCGCGGCCGTCGCCGTCGTGGACGTCCTGGACGGCGCCCGGGTGGCCGCGGAGATCGAGCAGGCCGGTGGCGAGGCGCTAGCGCTCACCGTCGACGTCGGTGACGAGCGCTCGGTGACGGAGATGATCGAGCGTGTCGACGCGCGCTTCGGGCGCATCGACATCCTGGTCAACAACGCCGCCATCTACGCCTCCCTCGACCTCAAGCCCTTCACGGACATCGACGTCGCCGAGTGGGACAAGGTCATGGCCGTGAACGTCCGCGGCCCGTTCCTGTGCGCCCGTGCCGTGGTGCCGGTGATGCGGCGCAACCAGTACGGCCGGATCATCAATATCGCCTCGGGCACGCCCTACAAGGGCACCCCCGGGATGCTGCACTACGTCACCTCCAAGGGCGCGACCATCGCCTTCACCCGCGCCCTTGCCCGGGAGGTCGGTGCCGACGGCATCTGCGTGAACACGCTCTCGCCGGGCCTGGTGCTGAGCGAGGGCGTGATGGAGAACGAGGAGCTCCGCGACACCCTCACCCAGCCGGTGCTCGCGAGCCGCTCGATCAAGCGCGACCAGCTCCCCGAGGACCTGCTCGGGCCGCTGATCTACCTCGCCAGCGAGGACTGCGCCTTCATGACCGGCCAGTCCCTGGTGGTCGACGGCGGCTCGGCGATGAACTGAACACCGCCCGGCGGCGGTGACGAACCCACATGGCCGCGGCGCTGCCGTGGTAACGGAGGAAACGATGGAAGAGACAGCCCGCCACTGGATCGACGGCGCCTGGACGCCGTCGCGCGACGGCGCCGAGGCGCAGAGCATGGACCCGGCCACCGGCCGGGCCATCGGGCGGTTCGCCGACGGTGGTGACGCCGAGGCGGGCGCGGCGATCGACAGCGCGTGGCAGGCGTTCTTTCACGGCGAGTGGGCGGCGAGCCCGCGGCGCCGCGCCCAGGTGCTGCTCGACTACGCCGATGCCCTGACGCAGCGGCGGGAGCCGCTCGCCGAGCTGCTCACTCGCGAGACCGGACGGTTGCTGCGCGCCTCGCGCGGGGAGATCAACGGTGCGATCTCGGAGCTGCGGTTCTATGCCGGGCTGGCCCGCACCGTGTTCGGCCGGGTCACCGAGGTGGAGCCCGGCGAATTCTCCCTGCTGACCCGCGAGCCCGCCGGCGTGGCGGGCATCATCGTGCCGTGGAATGCGCCGGCCATCCTGCTGGTGCGCTCGCTGGCACCGGCGATGGCGGCGGGCTGCACCAGCGTGATCAAGCTCGCGCCCCAGTCCTCGCTGTTCCAGACGGCCTTCCTGGCGCCGCTCTACGAGCAAACCGACCTGCCTGCGGGCGTGGTGAACTCGCTCTGCGGGACCGGCAGTGCCGCCGGCGAGCGGATGGTGGCCTCGCCCCGGGTGCACGTCATCAGCTTCACCGGCAGCAGCGCGGTGGGCAAGCGCATCATGGCCGCCTCCGCGGACACCATGAAGCGTCTCAACCTGGAGCTCGGCGGCAAGGCCCCGTGCGTGGTGTTCGACGATGTCGACGTCGACGCCGTCGCGCCCCGGCTGGCGGCCGCGGCGACCATTCTCTCCGGGCAGCAGTGCACTGCCGCGGACCGGGTGCTCGTCCACGAGAGCCGTGCCGCGCAGATGCGCGAGGCCCTGGCCGAGGCGATGACCTCGCTGGTGGTGGGCCCGGGCATGGACGAGGCGAGCCAGATGGGGCCGCTCATCGACCATGCCAGTCGCGACCGCGTCGCCGGTGTGGTCGAGGCGGCCGGACGTTACGGCGAGGTCATCGTGCGCGGCGGCATCCCCGACGGTCCCCTGGCCGACGGGGCCTTCCTCACGCCGAGCCTGATCGCGGTGAGCGACCTCGACGCGCCCATGGTCCAGGAGGAGTTCTTCGGTCCGGTGCTCAACCTCGAGACCTTCAGCGACGAGTCGGAGGCCGTGGCCCGCGCCAACGCGACGCCGTTCGGCCTGGCCGCGAGCGTGTGGACCGCCGACGCCGCCCGGGGCCGCCGCGTGGCCCGTGGCATCCGCAGCGGCACGGTGTGGATCAACGATCACAACAAGCTCTTCGCCGAGGCGGAGACCGGCGGCTTCGGCGAGAGCGGTGTGGGCCGGCTGCACGGCGCCGAGGCCATGGCCGAGTTCCTGGAGACCAAGCACATCCACGAGACCGTGGGACACGTCGAGCCCGCGCCGCTGCCCGGGCGCGAGCGCTGACCGCCGCGCCGGCCCGACGACCCGTTGGACGGGCGCGGTGAGCCGCGCCCCCCCTGGAGGAGGACAACCATGCCTGACGAGAACCGGCCCGTAACCGGCCTGCGCGACTGGCTGCGGCGGCTCGCGGACACCGACCGCCTGAGCGTGGCGCGCCCCGGCGTGCCGCTCACCTACCGCCTGGCCGCCATCGCCAAGCGCCTGGACGGCCGGCGGGCGACGGTCTTCCCGTCGCCGGACGGCCACCCCATCCCCGTGATCTCCGGGCTGGTCTCCTCCCGCGGCTGGATCGCCGAGGCCATGGGGGTGACGGAGTCCGACGTGCTCCAGCGCTTCGAGGACGCCGCGGCGTCCCCGCTGCCCTGGCGCGAGGTCACCGACGCGCCGGTGCAGGCCGAGGTCCACCGCGACGTGGACCTCACCCGCCAGCTGCCGGTGCCGACCCACAATGAGCACGACAGCGGCCCCTACATCACCGCCGGTCTGCTGATTGCGCGCAACCCGCGCACCGGGGTGCAGAACGTGTCCATCAACCGCTGCCAGATCAGCGGCCCGGACCGCATCGGCGTGCTGATCCTGCCCCGCCACGCCCACGCCTTCTACCAGATGGCGGAGGAGGCCGGCGACGCGCTGGAGGTGGCCGTGGTGGTGGGTGTCGACCCCATGACCCTGCTGGCGTCCCAGGCCATCGTGCCCATCGACCACGACGAGCTGGAGATCGCCGGGGCGCTGCGCGGTGAGCCGCTGGAGACGGTGAAGTGCGTGACCAACGACGTGCGCGTGCCGGCGGACGCCGAAATCGTCATCGAGGGCCGCCTGCTGCCGCAGGTCCGCGAGCCGGAGGGGCCGTTCGGCGAGTTCCCGCAGTACTACGGTCCCCGCGACGACCGCCACGTCATCGAGGTCGACGCGCTCACCCACCGTCGCGAGCCGCTGTTCCACACCATCGTCGGCGGCGGCCTGGAGCACCTGTGGCTCGGCGCGATCCCGCGGGAGGCGACCCTGCTCGCGCACCTGCGCCGCAGCTTCCCCGGGGTGGTGGACGTGCACCTGCCGGTGGGCGGCGTCTGCCGCTATCACCTGGTGGTGCAGCTCGACAAGCGCCAGGAGGGTGAGGCGAAGAACGTGATCATGGGGGCGTTTGCCGGCCACTACGACATCAAGCAGGTAGTGGTGGTGGACGGCGACGTCGACATCCACGACCCGGACGAGGTGCAGTGGGCCATCGCCACCCGTTTCCAGGCGGACCGCGACCTGGTGGTCGTGCCCGAGGCCCAGGGCTCCAAGCTCGACCCGTCCGCGCGCCACGGCGTCAGCGCGAAGATGGGCCTGGACGCCACGGTGCCGCTGGCGGCGGAGCCGTTCGAGTTCACCCGCATCCGCATCCCGGACGAGGACACCATCGACCCGGAGAGCTACATCGACGCCGACGGCCTGGACTGGCTGCGCGGGAGGCTCGACGGATGAGGACGAGCACGCCGGCGGAGCGCCCGCGCATGATCGTCGGCGTCACCGGTGCCTCGGGCACGGTCATCGGCATGCGTCTGCTCGAGCGCCTTCGCGCCCTGGAGGTGGACACCCACCTGGTGATGAGCCGGGCGGCACACCTGACCCTGCACCACGAGCTCGGGCTCAAGCCGGCGGCGATGCACGCCCTTGCCGACACCGTCCACCCGGTGGAGGACGTGGGCGCTGCCATCTCCAGCGGCTCGTTCCGCACCCTGGGCATGATCGTCGCCCCGTGCTCGATGAAGACCCTGGCCGAGATCGCCACCGGCGTGACCGGCAACCTGCTCAGCCGGGCGGCGGACGTCGTGCTCAAGGAGCGCCAGCGGCTGGTGCTGCTCGCCCGGGAGACACCGCTGCACGCGGTACACCTGCGCAACATGCTCACCGTCACCGAGATGGGCGGGATCGTGGTGCCGCCGGTGCCGGCGTTCTACAACGAGCCGCGCTCCATCGACGACATCCTCGAGCACATCGTCGGCCGGACCCTGGACCTGTTCGGCCTCGATACCGGCCGGGTGCGCCGCTGGGGCGGGGAAACGTCCGCGCCTCCCTAGCAGCGGGGCCGCGCGGGCACAACACAACGACGAGGAGGGGAGGAAATGAGCGAAAAACAGATGACGTTCCGCGAGGCATTCCGTGCCGATACCCCGTGGTGGTATCGCGGCGAAATGCATCTCGCCTTCACCCTGGTCTTCACCGTGGGTGTCATTGCCTATTGCGCCGTGCAGATCGAGGCGGCGACGGCCTGGGAGTGGCTGATCGTCGTGCCGATCTTCCTGTTCGGCAACTATATCGAGTGGGCCGCCCACCGCTACATCCTGCACCGCCCGGTGAAGGGGCTGCGGATGATCTACAAGCGCCACGTGATGACGCATCACCGCTTCTTCACCCACGACGACCTGAGCTATCACGGTCAGCGCGACTGGCGCGCGCTGCTGTTCCCGCCTTTCGCGCCGGTCATGTTCGTGCTCTCGGCGGTGCCCCTGGCGCTGGTGATCGACGCGCTGTGGTCGGCGAACGCCGCGTATATCGCGGTCATCACCATGGCGGGCTACTACCTCATGTACGAGGGCCTGCACACCCTCTCGCACATCGAGGACAGCCCGTTCCTCGACCGGCTGCCGCTGGTCAACACCGTGCGCCGGATGCACGTGATCCATCACCACCCGGCGCTGATGCAGAACCGCAACTTCAATCTCACCTTCCCCATCTGCGACGCCCTGTTCGGCACCAGCGATCTGGAGAAAGGACTCTGGGGGACGCTGTTCCACGGCATGGGCGACGAGGCCATGCGCGACGCGGATCGCGCCAAGTACGACAACTACCGCGGCGGCAAGGCGCCCTGGTCGGCACCCCGTGACGACGAGTCCGACGGGGGTACGGCCTGAGATCCGGACCGCACGCGAATCACACTGTGACGGAGGGACACACCATGAAACGCTGGATGACAGCCATCTCCGCGGCCGCGCTGATCGCGGCCTCGTCGTTCACCGCGGCGACCACCGCCACGGCCGCCGGGCTCAAGGATCCGGTCCAGCTGCGGGTCGCCTCGTTCCGCCAGGGCTCGAGCTGGTACGTCTATGGCGTGACCCTGGGCGAGCTGCTGCGCAAGGCCCTGCCCGAGGGCTCGCAGATCGACACGCCGCCGCTTGGCGGCGGCACCGCCAACCCGCTGCTGGTCGCCCGCGGCAAGGCGGACATCGGCCTGAGCTTCGCGGTGGTCAACCGCTGGGCGCGTGAGGGCTCGGAGCTGTTCGACGCCCCGCAGAGCGACCTGCGCACCCTCATGGGCGGCTTCGACCAGTACTACCTCGGCATGATCGCCAACCGGCCGGACGCCGCCGGCACGCTGAGCGGCTATGTCGACGAGCTCGGGCCGGAGAAGCGGATCATGCTGCTGCGCCGTGGCAGCTTCGGCTCCTACGCCGGCGAGCAGGTGCTCGGCGAGATCGGTGCCGGCGAGGACGCCGTCGCCGACGCCGGCGGCAGCTACACCTTCACCGACTTCTCCACGGTGAAGTCCGCGTTCCCCGCCGGGCGCACGGACCTGTTCATCCAGGTCATGACCCGCGGGCACCCGGCGATCACGGAGATCGCGGAGACCACCGATGTGACCTTCCTGGAGCCGGAGGACGACACGCTCGCCACCCTGCAGGAGAAGTACGGCTGGCAGGCCGCCACCCTCCAGCCCGGGGCCTTCCGCGGCCAGGACCAGGCGCTGCGGCTGCCCGGCACCACCACCAGCCTGGTGGTCTCGAAGGAGATGTCCGACGAGCTCGCCTACACCATCGTGAAGACCGTGTGCGAGAACCAGGACGCCTTCCGCGCGGGGCACAAGGCGCTCGCCGACTTCGACTGCGCCAGCGATGCGTGGCGGGCGGAGAACCTGGGGATGCCGCTGCACCCCGGGGCGAAGCGCTACTATCGCGAGCAGGGGTGGCTGGAGTGAGCCACCGCCGGTCCGACGCGGGGGTAGCTGACCCATGACCGCCAACGACGACGGCCGCCACGCGCCCGAATCCGGGCGCTGGCGGCGCCTGCTCACGCCGCCGGCGCTGCTGGCGCTCGCCTGGGCCGCCTTCCAGGTCGCGATCTACGTGTGGCCGGACATGGACCTGATGGTCCGGCGCTCCGGCCACGTGGCCTTCGCGACCTCGCTCGCGTTCCTGCTCGCGCCGGACGGCGGGCGCGCGTGGCGGCTGTGGCTCAACCGGGCGTTCGCCGCGCTCGCGCTGACGCCGCCGGTCTACCTGGCCCTGGAGCTGGAGCGCATCTACCAGCGCATCGTCCAGCTCGACCCGGTCCTTACTGGCGACCGCATCTTCGCCTGCCTGGCGGTAGTGCTGCTGCTGGAGGCGCTGCGGCGGCGCGCCGGGGCGGGCATGTTCGCCCTCGGCGTGGGCTTCATCGCCTACCAGCTGCTGGGGGCATACATCCCCGGGATCATCGGTCACAACATCTCCGGCTTCGACACCTTCGTGGAGCTGCTGCTGCTCACCGAGCGGGGACTGTTCGGCATCCCCACCGCGGTGTCCGCGGAGATCGTGTTCTACTTCATCCTCTTCGCCGCGGTGTTCGACGCCTACGGCGGAGGCCAGCTCATCATCGACCTGGCGATGCGGGTCACCGGCCGCCAGACCGGCGGCCCGGCCAAGGCCTCGGTGGTGGCCTCGGCGCTCACCGGCAGCGTCTCCGGCAGCGCCGTCGCCAACGTGATGAGCACCGGCATCTTCACCATCCCGCTGATGCGCCGGGTCGGCTACCCGGCGACGTTCGCCGCCGGGGTGGAGGCGGTGGCCTCCACCGGCGGACAGATCCTGCCGCCGGTCATGGGCGCGGGCGCCTTCATCATGGCGAACTTCCTCCAGATCCCCTACCAGGACGTGGTCCTGGCGGCGATCCTGCCGGCGCTGGCGTTCTTTGCGAGCCTTCTCCTGGTGGTGCACTTCCGGGCCCGGCGGGACGGCATCCGGCCCCTGGGGGCCGATGAGCTCGGTGACTGGCGCGGCGCGCTGAAGGCGCGCTGGCACCTGCTCGTGCCCCTGGTGTGGCTCGCTACCGCGATCGTCTCCGGGCTCTCGGTGGCGGACGCCGCGGTGCAGTCCTGCGCGCTCACCGTGGTGGTCGGGTCGCTGCGCCGCAGCACCCGCCAGCGGCCCATCGAGCTGCTGGAGGCGCTGGTGCGTACCGGCGAGCGCGCGCTGTCGGTGGCACTGCCCTGTGCGGTGGCCAGCATCATCGTGGCGGTGATCGCCTTCACCGGGCTCGGGACGAAGTTCACCGCGCTGGTGGTGCACCTCTCCGAGGGCAACCTCTACCTCGCCCTCGGGCTCACCGCGCTGGCCAGCCTGGTGCTCGGGGCGGGCATGCCCACGACCTCGGCCTACGTCATGGCCGCGGTGCTGGTGGCGCCGGCGCTGGTGCAGCTCGACGTGGCACCGCTGGTGGCGCACCTGTTCGTGTTCTACGTCTCCATTATTTCGATGGTGACGCCGCCGGTGGCGCTGGCCGCGTACGCAGCCTCCACGGTGGCCGGGTCGAAGCCCGGGGAGACCGGCTGGGCGGCGTTCTACCTGGCGCTGCCCGGGCTGGTGATTCCGTTCGCCTTCGCCCTGCACCCGGCACTGGTGCTGTGGGACGGCGCCGGTGCCACGGCCTGGGCCGTGGCCCGCGTGGCGTTGGCCTGTTCCGCGTTCGCGGTGCTGCTGCCGGGCTGGCTCGGCCGCCGGCTGCGGCCGCTGGAGCGGCTGGTGCTCGGCGTGGGGGCGGTCCTGAGCCTGCTGCCCGCGACGGTGCCGGCGATCGTCGGGCTGGTCCTGCTGGTGGCCCAGGTCGTGGCCTTGCGGCTGCTGCCGTCACCGCCCCCGGCGGCGGAGGATACCGCCGGGGGCTGAACCGGTGCCGGCCCCGCGGGGCCGGCACCGCCTTGCCGCCGTCCGCACCCCGCGGATTCAGACTCTCGGGCAAACGTCCGGACTCCGGTGCAGATATGCAGGCCCGCCGGCAATGCCCCCGGCGGGGGTGGCGCCGTACGCTCTCCGGGTGTGCCGTCGAGACAGTCCGTGACGGCACCGGAGGAGAGGGATGGAAGCACTTGAACAGCCGGCGGCCGCCGCGCCCCAGGGCGAGGTCGGCCGCTCCCGCGAGCGTGTCGAGGACGACGCACTGCTGCGTGGTGCCGGGCGCTACGGCGATGACCTCGCCGTGCCGCCCGGGACCCTGCACGCGGCCGTGCTGCGCTCGCCCCACGCCCACGCCGACATCCGCTCCGTGGATGTCACCCGCGCCCTTGCCGTCTCCGGCGTGCACACCGTGCTCACCGGCGAGGACGTCCGCAACTGGGCGGCGCCGTTCCCGGTGGGCGTGCGCGAGCCCATGGAGCACTGGTGCCTGGCCGTGGACCGGGTGCGCTACGTGGGCGAGCCGGTGGCGGTGGTGGTCGCGGAGGACCGCTACGCCGCGGAGGACGCCCTGGGGCTGGTGGACGTCGACTACGGGCTCCTCAGCCCGGCGGTGGACGCGGAGGCCGCCGCCGCACCGGAGGCAGCGGTCCTCCACGAGGGCGTCGGCAGCAACGTCGTCAGCGAGCGGCACTTCCACTACGGCGAGCCCGAGGACGCCTTCGCCGCCGCCGACCATCACGTCTCCCTGAAGGTGCGCTACCCGCGCAACTCCTGCACCCCGATCGAGTGCTACGTCGTGCTCGCGAGCTATGACGTCGCCGCCGGCGCCTACGATGTCAGCGCCAACTTCCAGGGCCCGTTCGCGCTGCACTCGGTCATGGCCCGGGCGCTACAGGTGCCGGCCCCGCGGCTGCGCCTGCGCACCCCCGCGGACTCCGGCGGCAGCTTCGGCATCAAGCAGGGCGTGTTCCCCTACGTGGTGCTCATGGCGCTGGCCGCCCGCAAGGCCGGGGCGCCGGTGAAGTGGGTGGAGGACCGCCTCGAGCACCTCCAGGCCGCCTCCTCGGCGACCAACCGCGTGTCCACCATCGAGGCGGCGGTGACCGCCGAGGGCCGCGTCACCGCACTGCGCTACGACCAGCTCGACGACTGCGGCGCCTACCTGCGCGCCCCCGAGCCGGCCACCTTCTACCGCATGCACGGCACCCTCACCGGTGCCTACGACATCCGCCACCTCGCGGTGCGCAACCGCGTGGTGCTCACCAACAAGACGCCCACCGGGCTGAACCGCGGCTTCGGCGGGCCCCAGGTCTACTACGCCCTGGAGCGGCTGATGCAGCACATCGCCGCGACCCTGGGGCTCGACCCGCTGACGGTGATCCGGCGCAACCTGGTGCCGCCGGAGGCCTTCCCGTACCGCGCCCCCGCGGGCTCGCTGCTCGACTCCGGCGACTACCCGGCGGCGGTGGAGCTGGCCGAGCGCGACGGCGGGCTGGCGGAGCTGCGCGAGCGCCGGGACGCCGCCCGGCGGGAGGGCCGCTACTACGGCATCGGTTTCTGCGCGGCGGTTGAGCCCTCGATATCCAACATGGGCTACATCACCACCGTGATGACCCCGGAGGAGCGGCGCAAGGCCGGGCCCAAGAACGGCGCGGTGAGCACCGCCACCGTGAGCGTCGATCCCCTCGGCGCCGTGAGCGTGCACGTCTCCTCCACGCCCCAGGGACAGGGGCACCGCACCGTCGCCGCCCAGGTGGTGGCGGACGTGCTCGGCGTGCCCTTCGAGTCGGTGACGGTGAACGTCGAGCTCGACACCCAGAAGGACGCCTGGTCCATCGCCTCGGGCAACTATTCCAGCCGCTTCTCCGGCGCGGTGGCCGGCGCCGTGCACAAGGCCGCCACGCGGGTGCGTGACCGCCTCGCCGGCATCGCGGCCGGGCCGCTGGGCGTGGCCCCGGAGACGGTGCGTTTCGCCGGCGGGCGCGTGCACGCCGGCGCCGATGACGGTAGCGCCTCGATGTCCTTCCACCGCGTCGCCGGCGCGGTGCACTGGGCCCCCGGCACGCTCCCGGAGGGCGAGCCGGGCGGGCTGCGCGAGACCGCGTTCTGGACCCCGCCGGAGCTCGCCGCCCCGGACGAGGGCGACCACATCAACAGCTCGCTGTGCTACGGCTTCGTGTTCGACTACTGCGGCGTGGAGATCGACCCGGTCACCGGCGCAGTGCGCATCGACCGCTACGTCACCCTCCACGACCCGGGGCGCATCCTCAATCCGCAGCTCGTGGACGGCCAGGTCCGCGGCGGCTTCGCCCAGGGCCTGGGCGCGGCGCTGATGGAGGAGTTCGCCTACGGCGACGACGGCAGCTTCCTCGCCGGCACTCTGGCGGACTACCTCATCCCCACCTCCATGGAGGTGCCGGAGCCGGTGATCCTGCACATGGAGACGCCGTCGCCGTTCACGCCGCTGGGCGCCAAGGGCGTGGGCGAGGGCAACAACATGTCCACGCCCGTGTGCATCGCCAACGCCGTCGCGGACGCCCTCGGCCGCGCGGACATCGAGCTGCCGCTCACCCCGGCGCGGGTGCGCGGCATGATCGGCATCGACGAACCGGAGCCGCCGGCCGGCCTGGAGCCCGCCGCCGCGCCCAGGGGCGGGGGCTCGGGGCTGCGCGCCAGCGACTCGGTGACCATGCCGGCGCCGCCGGAGACCGTGTTCCACCGCATGCTCGAGCCGGCGACCCTCGCCGCGATCATCCCGGGCTGCCACGAGCTCGAGGCCACCGGCGAGAACGCCTACCGCGCCGACGTCACCGTGGGCGTGGGCATGATCCGCGCCCGCTACGAGGCGCGAATCACCCTGAGCGAGCTCGACCCGCCGCACTCGCTGCGGCTGAGCGGCGTGGGCGAGAGCGCCATGGGGTCCGCCGAGGGCAGCGCGCGGGTGCGTCTCACCGCCCTCGACGACGGCGGCACCCGGCTCGACTACGACTACGAGGCCGCCGTCGGCGGCAAGGTCGCGGCCGTGGGCGCGCGCATGCTCCAGGGGGCGGCGCGGGTCATCATCGGCCAGATTTTCATCCGCCTCGCCGCGGAGCTCGGCGGTGGCCAGCCGTCGTGGTGGCGGCGTCTGGCGGACCGGCTGCGCGGCCTCGTCGGCCGCGGGGGAGGGCGTTCATGAAGCCCGCGGCGTTCGACTATGCCCGCCCGGCCACCCGGCGCGAGGCGATCGAGCTGCTCGCCGGCGCGCAGGGCGAGGCCCGCGTGCTCGCCGGCGGCCAGTCCCTGATGGCGGTGCTCAACATGCGCCTGGCCGAGCCGGCGCTGGTGATCGATATCACCGGCATCGACGAGCTCCACTACATCGAGGAGCGCGACGGCGCCCTGTGCGTCGGCGCCGCCACCCGCCAGGCGGAGCTCGCCGCCCACCCGGGGCTCGCCGAGCGCGTGCCGCTGGTGGCGCAGGCCCTGCCCTGGGTCGGGCACTTCCAGACCCGTAACCGCGGCACCGTCTGCGGCTCCGTCGCCCATGCCGATCCCAGCGCCGAGCTGCCGCTGTGCCTGGCGACCCTGGGTGGCGAGGTGGTGCTGGAGGGCCGGCGCGGCCGGCCCCGCGTGGTGCCGGCGGCGTCGTTCTTCCAGGGCGTGCTCACCACCGACCGCGCCCCCGGCGAGCTGGTCACGGAGGTGCGTTTCCCGCTGGCGCAGGCGCAGACGCAGTACCGCTTCACCGAGGTCGCGATGCGCCACGGCGACTTCGCCATCGTCGCCCTGGCCGCGGCGATTCGCGGCGAACAGGTGGACCTCGGCGTCGGCGGCGTCGCCGACCGGCCGGTGGTGCGCACGCTGCCCGCCGGTGACGGCCTGGACGAGGCCCTCAACGAATTCGCCTGGGCCCTCGGGGCCGAGGACGATGCCCACGCCACCGCCGCGTACCGGCGCACGCTGGTGCGCGAGCTGGGGCGACAGCTGATCACGGAGGCCCGGCCGTGCTGAAGATCGAGGCGAACGACAGCCATCGCGTCACCCTGACGCTCAACGGCCGCGAGCGCAGCGGCAATGCCCGTCCGCGCACCCTGCTGAGCGACTTCCTGCGCCACGAGCTGGGGGCCACCGGCACCCACGTGGGCTGCGAGCACGGTGTCTGCGGGGCATGCACGGTGCGCGTGGACGGCGTGGCCAGCCGGGCGTGCCTGATGCTCGCCGTGCAGGCGGACGGCCGGCGGGTGGACACCGTGGAGGGGCTTGCCGGCGACGACGGCCCGCTGTCCGACCTGCAGGCCGCCTTCCGGCGTCATCACGCGCTGCAGTGTGGGTTCTGCACCGCGGGCATTCTCAACTCGTGCGCCGATTTCCTCGGCCGCGAGCGCGATCCGAGCGAGGCGCAGGTGCGCGACATGCTCTCCGGGCACCTGTGCCGGTGCACCGGGTACACGGGCATCGTGCGCGCCGTCCTCGAAGTCGCCGCACAGCGGCGCGA
This sequence comes from Arhodomonas sp. KWT2, assembly GCF_041949875.1. Classification (NCBI taxonomy): domain Bacteria; kingdom Pseudomonadati; phylum Pseudomonadota; class Gammaproteobacteria; order Chromatiales; family Ectothiorhodospiraceae; genus Arhodomonas; species Arhodomonas sp. KWT2. The sequence continues at coordinate 20,688 of NZ_JBHFPQ010000018.1, read as the reverse complement.
ACAACGGCAGGAGGAGCGAGACGATGTTTGACCTGGGACGCAGCCTGCTCGCGACGGTGGAGCGCCGTCCCGACGCGGTGGCGGTCAGCGATGGACCCCGGCGCCTGACGTACGCGCAGTGGTTCGGGTATATCCAGGCCGTGGCCCACGGGCTCGACGGGCTCGGCGTCGGCAAGGGCGACCGGCTGCTGGTGGTGATGCAGAACCGCTGGGAGATGGCGACCCTGCACTGGGCCTGCCAGTGCGCCGGGGTGATCGTCACGCCGCTCAACTGGCGCAGCACCCCGGAGGAGATCGACTACTGCATCCGCGACGCGGACGTCAGCGCCATCGCCTACGACGACTCCGCCGCGGAGGCTGTGGGTCACTGCGTCCGCCTCGGCGAGCTGCCGCGGGTGGTGACGGCCGGGGTCGACGATCCGCAGGCGCGCACCTTCGAGGCCCTGGCGGCCACGCCGGCGCCGGCGACGGTGCTGCGCGCCGGCGCCGAGGACACCTCGCTGATGCTCTACACCTCCGGCACCACCAGCCGGCCCAAGGGGGTGCCGCGGCGCCATCGTGCCGAGCGTGCCGCCGCGCTCGCCCACGTCGCCCAGAACCTCTACCGCCAGGGCGAGTGCACCCTCGGGGTGATGCCGCTCTACCACACCATGGGGGTCCGTTCGCTGCTCGCCATGGCCCTGGTGGACGGCCACTTCGTGTGCATCCCGCGATTCGACCCGGGGGCCACCGTGGACGCCATCGAGCGCGAGGACATCACCAATCTGTACCTCGTGCCCACGCTCTATCACATGCTCCTCGAGCACGAGGGCTTCTCGCCGGAGCGTGTGGCCAGCGTGGAGAAGATCGGCTTCGCCGGGGCGCCCATGAGCGCCGGGCTGATGCAGCGCGTGGAGGCCGCGTTCCGGCCGCAGCTGTTCGTCAACCACTACGGCAGCTCCGAGATCTACACCTTCACCATCGACCAGCGGGCCGCGAGCAAGCCCGGCTCCTCCGGGCGGGCCGCGCTCAACCAGCGCATCCGGGTGGTGCCCATCGACACCGACGACCCGGAGCGCGCGGCGCCGGCGGGCGAGGAGGGCGAGATCATCGCCGATCTCGCCGGCGACGAGTCCTTCGAGGGCTACTGGAACCGCCCGGACGCGGACGCGAAGGCCCTGCGAAATGGCTGGTATTTCACCGGCGATACCGGCTATTTCGACGAGGAAGGCGATCTTTTCGTCACCGGCCGCGTGGACGACCTGATCATCACCGGCGGCGAGAACGTCAGCCCCGTGGAGGTGGAGAACGCGCTCTCCACCCATCCGGCGGTGGCGGAGGTCGCGGTCGCCGGGCTGCCGGACGAGCAGTGGGGCTCGGTGGTCACCGCCTTCATCAAGCGCCGCGATGACGTGGACGAGGCGACGCTGAACACCCACTGCCTGGAATCCGGACTGGCGAACTTCAAGCGCCCGCGCCGCTACGTCTTCCTCGAGGAGATCCCCAAGTCCGCCGTCGGCAAGGTGCTGCGCCGCGAGCTCGTGGCCCAGCGCTACGAGGTCGAGCGCGCGGGCTGAGCACGGCAATCATCACAAGGGAAACATCATGGATCTAGACACCGTACACCGTACCCTGGAAGGCCCGTTCGACGGCTTCCAGGTCCATGTCGACGCAGGGCGCGAGCGGGGCGACATCGTCCTCGGCCGGCCGCCGCTGAACGTGATCTCCATGCCCCAGCGCGACGAGCTCCGCGCCGTGTTCGAGGCCCTGGACGCCCACCCGGACGTGCGCGTGATCGTGCTGCGCGCCGAGGGCGAGCACTTCTCCAGCGGCGGCGATATCAAGGGCTTCCTGGAGGCGAGCCCGGAGCACGTCTCCCACCTCGCCTGGAACGTCGCCGCCCCGGAGCGCTGCAACAAGCCGGTGATCGCCGCCAACCGCGGCTACTGCTTCGGCGTCGGTTTCGAGCTGTCGCTGGCCTGCGATTTCCGCATCGCCAGCGAGACCTGCCGCTATGCCCTGCCGGAGCAGCGCCTCGGCCAGATCCCGGGTTCCGGCGGCTCCGCACGGCTGCAGAAGCTCATCGGCGTCGCCCGCACCAAGAACATGGTCATGCGCGCCAAGCGCATCACCGGTGCCGACGCCCACGACTGGGGCATCGTCGCGGACTGCGTCGCCGACGGCGAGCTGGAGGCGGCGACGGACGCCCTGGTCGAGGAGCTCCGCGGCTTCTCGCCGCTGGCGCAGCGTACCGCCAAGCGGCTGCTCAACGACGGCGAGAACGCCAGCCTGGCCGTGGCCATCGAGATGGAGGGCCACTGCTACAGCCGGCTGCGCACCTCGGATGATTTCCGCGAGGGCGTGGAGGCGTTCGGCGAGAAGCGTCCGCCGGAGTTCCGCGGCTGCTGAGACGACAGGCGCCGGCCCCGCGCCGGCGCGTTCAACGGGGAGAGGGGAGCATGACAGACAATCATACCGACACCACCGGGGCGCCGGTCCGGGGCGACTTCCGCGCCGGGATCGCGGCGCTGCCGCGGGCGCTGACGCTGAAGTCCATCAGCGCCGGCACGGTGGCGGCGATCTTCGGCTGCTCCGGCCCGGCGCTGATCGTGATCAACGCCGCGGAGTCCGGCAACCTCACCAGCGGTCAGACGGTGGCCTGGCTGTTCGCGATCTACGTGCTCGGCGGGCTGATCAGCCTGCTCATGGCGCTGCGTTACCGCCAGCCCATCACCGGCGCGTACTCCATCCCGGGGGCGGCGATCCTCGTGGGGGCGCTGTCCACGGTGAGCTTCAACGAGGCAGTGGGCGCGTTCATCATGAGCGGTGTCCTGGTGCTGTTGCTCGGCGTCAGCGGTCTGATAGGACGGGTGATGCGATGGATCCCGATGCCCATCGTCATGGCCATGATCGCCGGTGCGCTGATCCGCTTCGGCACCGGCGCGGTGGACGCCGTGGGCAACGCGCCCTGGGTCGCCGGTGCGGCGGTGGCGGCGTTCCTGCTCACGCACCGCTTCCTGCGCGCCGTCCCGCCGGTGCTCGCGGCGCTGGTGGTGGGGCTGATCGCGGCGCTGGCCACCGGCAGCCTGTCCCCGGCGGAGGTGCCGCTGGCGTTCACCGCCCCCGAGCTCACCACCCCGGCCTTCACCCTGGATGGCTTCCTGGCGATCACCCTGCCGCTGTCGCTGCTGGTGATCGGTGCCGAGAACGCCCAGGCCACGGGTGTGCTCATGGCCGAGGGCTACCGCCCGCCGATCAACGCGATGACGGTGGTCAGCGGTATCGGCGGCATCCTCGCGGGTATCCTCGGCGGCCACAACGCCAACATCGCCGGGCCGATGACCGCGATCTGCTCGTCGGACGAGGCCGGCGATGACCCCGAGCGCCGCTACGGGGCGACGGTGGTGAACGCCGTGCTCTTCGGTGGCTTCGGCCTGGTGGCCGGCGCGGCAGTGCCGTTCGTGCTCGCCCTGCCCAAGCCGCTGATCATGGCGGTCGGCGGGCTGGCGATGATCAGCGTGCTGCTCACGGCCTTCCAGCAGGCCTTCTCCCGGGATCGGGGCCACCAGATCGGGGCCTTCGTGGCGCTGGTGGTGGCGATGTCGAGCACGAGCCTGTTCGGCATCAGCGCGCCGTTCTGGGCGCTGGTCTTCGGTGTGGTGGTGTCGCTGGTCCTGGAAGGGCGGCTCTTCGCCGCCGCGGCGACGCGGTCGGCGCAGACCGGCTGAGCCGTTCCCCCGGCGCCTGTTTTTGCCCGTGCGCAATGCGGTGTGCACGAACAGGTGGTAACATCGACGGTGCGGCGCGAGCGCCGCACCCTTATACGGGGAGGAGGAAGCAGAGCCATGTCGAACGCGCAGCGCGTTTTTCATGGGGACTTCGGGCGCGTTGCCCTGCTGGACATGGATGAGCCACTGGTTCCCCATGCACATTCGGAATGCCACGTACTGCTCAAGGCCATGGGCGCGGATACCTATTTCTCCGTGCGGGGCCAGCAGCAGCCACTGACCGATCGCACGGCGGTGCTCGTCAACGCGTGGGAGCCGCATTACTACGACCACCGGCCGGATGCACCGCGCACCCTGATCCTGGCGCTCTACATCGAGCCCACCTGGCTCGCGGAGCTGCAGCGCTCGCTGGCGCTCAGCGGACGCCCGGATTTCTTCTCGCGGCGCTGCGTCGATCTCACGCCGCAGATGCGCGCGATCGCCGACACCCTGATCGCGCAGATGATGGAGCTTGGCCCGGCGCCCCAGGACCGGGTGGAATCGCTGCTCTCGGAGCTGCTCGTCGGTATCTGCGAATCGTTTTCGGAGTGGCGCCATCTCTCGCGGATGCGCGTGAGTGCGCCCACCGCCTACTACGACGTGCGCATCCGGCGGGCCAACGAGTACCTGATGACGCACTACGCCGAGGAGGTGCGGATGGACGAGCTCGCCGCGGAGTGCGGGCTCTCGCGGGCGCACTTCTTCGCCCTGTTCAAGAAGGGCACTGGCATGACGCCCCACATGGTGCTCAACATGATCCGCATGAAGAAGGCCTGCGAGTGGCTGGCGACCTCGCGCACGGGCACGCTCGGCAACCTCTCGGATTCGCTGGGCTTCTCGGAGCAGGGGCACTTCACGCGTTTCTTCCGCAACCACCTGGGCGCCGCCCCGAGCCAGTACCAGCGGGTGGTGGACCGCTACGGCGCACAGATGCGCCAGCTGTGACCTTCCAGTGGGTCGTTTACCCGGGATCTGCCCGGAAGACTGGCGGTGCGAGCCGGACCACTCCGCCAGGAGGCCCGGGTGAACGGCCTTGCCCGTTGATCCGGGTCCCGGCAGTCGCACACGGCCTCGCGGCCGTGCACGACCTATGTATGGACTCGCCCCTGGTATCAACCGCCGGCTGGTGGAAGGAACCCCGCCTGCACTGATGTATCAGGCCTCATCGAGGTGGCACAGTTCGCTGCGCCACGGGGGAGCGTCGCCAGCCGTCTTGCCTGCGGGTCCTCGGCGGCGAGGCGTTTGAGCCGCGCGTCCGCCCGCGCGAGCCGATCCCCCGGCACCCGATATGCCGCATCCAGCTCGGCGAGCAGCGCATGGAAGGCGCCATTGAGCCACTCGGGCGGACTGCCCCGTTCCTGTAGGTCGGTTGCTCCTGGCAACCGACAGGTGGGGTGCCGGCGGTCTCCCGGTCGGCGGCCGGGTCCGGGGCGCGACGTTGCGTGGGCGGTGTTCCGGCGGAATGACGTCTACGGCCTGTCGGCCGTGCACGATCCTGGATGTTGTCCGGGGGGGGTTGCCAGTTTGCTTGCGGGTTATCGGGAAAACCTGACGACCTGCCGGCCGTTGTTTGCCCTGACCTCGTCTGTCGGGCAGTGCCACGCCTCATTGCCGGCGCCGGTGTGGCTCCGGCACGTGAGCGACATCATCGTGGCTGTCGGTTGCCAGGAGCAACCGACCTACCCGAGCTGCGGTGCTCGCACACGCGCTGCGTGAGCACGCAGACGCCGTGCCCAGTAGTGCGCCCCCGAGCCCGTCTCCAGCACCACCTCCAGCGACCCCGACAGCCCCTCGAGAAAACGCTCAAAGGCACGCCGCGAGCGAAACCCGCGTTCAAAGCACACTCGCCCCGACGCATCCTCTCCCACCGCGAAGCAAACCTCTTTGGCCAGATCCACCGCCAATGTGATAACCCTATCCACGGACTCGCCCGCCTTTCTCGACCTGCACGGTCTCTCAGTGGACGGTACACCCGCCACCCCGGCGCCTCGATGCCTCTACAGGGGGGACGAGTCCATGTGATTACGCGGGCGGGCACCCGTCCGCGACGATATCGGCCGCCGGGCGCAGCCGACATCGTAGCCCCGGGGGGTGCACGGCTGGCCCATTACCGCCGCCGCGGCCCGGAACGCCGGTGCCCGCGTGGTGTTGCGGCCGGTGGGCCCCGGCCACGGTGCCGATCCCGTCTCGCGCCGCGCCGTGTCCCTCGTGACGCGATCCCCCGGCAGGCCGGGCGGCGCGGGCCGTCGTGTCCGTCCCGCGAGGCCGGCCGATTGTGAATTTTCGTGAACCCTTACCGCCGCGGCCCGGTTTGCGTTTCATGGGTGCCGGCAAGCGTGGATAATTCCCCCGCTGGGGCAGTCCAAGGATCACGATGACCAGTTCTCTTCCGCTGCGGCTGGTGCTGGCGGGTGCGGGAATCGCCGTGCTCGCCGCGTGCACCCCGAACACCGACATGCCCGCGCGCGATGCCGCGCCGGTGCCGGAACGCTTCTCCGCGAGCGGGGACGGTGCGCTGCCGTCGCGCTGGTGGCGGCACTTCGACGATCCGGCCCTGGCGGCGCTGGAGCGCGAGGCCCTGGCGGGCAGTTTCTCGCTCGCCGGCGCGCGGGCGCGGCTCCGCCGCGCGCGGGCGCTGGCCCGGCTGGAGGGGGCCGGGCAGCGCCCGCAGCTGCAGGCCAGCAGCGGGGCGAGGACCCAGCGCAACGATGGCGAGAGCACCGAGCGCTACACCGGCTCGCTGACCGCCAGCTTCGAGGTCGACCTGTGGGGACGGCTGGCCTCCCAGGCCCGTGCTGCCGGGCTGGAGGCGCAGGCGAGCCGCTTCGACCTGCGTGCCGCGGCGGTGACCCTGAGCGCGGAGGTCGCACGCACCTACTATCAGCTCCTGAGCCAGCACGAGACCATCGAGCTGCTGCGCCGCCAGCGTGACCTCAACGCGCGTATCGCCGATCTCATCGAGGTGCGCTTCCGTAACGGCCAGGTCACCGCCGACGAGCTGCTGCGCCAGCGCCAGCTCACCGAGCAGACCGGCACCACCCTGGAGCAGGCCCTGGGTGAGCGCGACCGGTTGCGCGCGGACCTCGCCGCGCTGCTCGGCCGCCCGCCCCAGGCGCTGGCGCTGCCGACCGAGGCGCCGGAGCGCGTGGTGGTGCCGCCGCTGCCGGACGTGGGCGTGCCCTCGGCGTGGCTGCGCCGCCGCCCGGACCTGCGCGCTGCCTTCCTGCGGGTGCGCTCGGCGGACGCCACGGTGGCGGCCTCCATCGCCGAGCGCTACCCGAGCCTGGATCTCTCCGCCTCGCTGACCAGCACCGCCGTGTCCGCCGCCCGCGCGTTCGAGGACTGGGTGCGCGAGCTCGCCGCTTCGCTGACCCTGCCGCTCTACCAGGGCGGGGCGATCAGCGCGCGCATCGAGCGCGACCGTGCGGCACGGGCGGTGGCGTTCAACGATTACGCCCAGACCGTGGTGGAGGCGGTTGCCGAGGTGGAGCAGGCGCTGTCCGCCGCGCGGGCCGACCGCCGGGTGCTGGACGGGCTCCAGCGCCAGCGCGACATCGCGGAGCGGGTGCTGACACAGCTGCGCTCGCGCTACTTCAACGGCGCGGCGGATTACCTGGACGTGCTCGATGCCCAGAGCCGCCTGCAGGATATCGAACGCCAGCTCGTCGACGCCCGCTGGGCGCTGGTGCTGGACCGCATCGCGCTGATCCGCGCCGTCGCCGGCGGCGCCTTCGGCGAGCCGACGGATGAGGGGGACGAACCGACGTGACGGGGACGAATACCACGGACACGCCGCCGCGCCGCGGCGGCGTGCGGGCCGTCGTGCACACCGTGCTGACGCTGCTGGTGCTCGCCGCCGGCGGTGCCGCGGCCTACCGGCTGATGACCACGGACGAGCCGGTGGGCCGTCAGCAGCGGCCCGAGCCCGCGGCGCGGCTGGTGGAGGTGGTGACGGTGAGCCCGGCGGACCACCGGATCACGGTCACGGCTCACGGAGATGTCGAGCCGTCCCGGCGGCTGGTGCTGCGTCCGCGGGTGGGCGGCCGGGTGACCTCGCTGGCCGAGGGCTTCGATCCCGGCGGACGCCTGAACGCCGGGGCCACAGCGCTCACACTGGACGACGAGGACTACCGCCTCGCCCTCCAGCGGGCGCAGGCCGCGCTCACCCGGGCCCGCTCGGACCTCGCCCTGGAGCAGGGCCAGCAGGCGGTGGCACGGCAGGAGTACGAGATCCTCGGCGACGAGTCGCCGGCGCCGGAGGAGAAGTCCCTGATGCTGCGCGAGCCGCAGCTCGACAGTGCCCGCGCCGCGGTGGCCTCGGCCCGCAGCGACGTCGAGGCCGCGCAGCGGGACCTGGACCACACCACGGTGACGGTCCCCTTCGACGCGGTGGTGCTCTCCCGGGACGTGGCGCCGGGTGCGGAGGTGACCACCAGCACCCAGCTTGGCGAGCTGGCCGGCACCGAGCGCTGGTGGGTGGAGCTCACCGTGCCGGTGCGCGCGCTGCGCTGGATCGATGCGCCGGACGGGCAGGGCGGTGACGGGTCCGCCGTGCGCCTGCACTACGACGCCGCCTGGGCGCCCGGCGAGTACCGCCAGGGCCGGGTCATCCGCGTGCTCGACTCGCTGGAGGAGGACGGCCGACTGGCCCGGGTGCTGGTGGCGGTGGACGACCCGCTGGCGCTGGAGCGCGAGGGCGATCCGCCGCGGCTGCTGATCGGTGCGTTCGTGCGCGGCGAGATCCAGGGCCGGGTGCTGGAGGACGCCTACGAGGTCCGCGCCGGCTGGCTCCACGGCGGCGACACGCTGTGGCTGATCGGCGCCGGCGGCGAGCTGGTCTTCCGCGAGGTCACGGTGGCCTACCGCGACGGTGAGCGGGTGTTCGTCGTCGGCGGCCAGACGCCCGGCGACCGGGTGGTCACCTCCGGCATCGCCACCCCCGCCGAGGGCATGCCCCTGCGTGCCGCGGAGGCGGAGAGCGGCGATGGCGGGTGAGGGCGGCGGCGTGATCGGCTGGTTCGTGCGCCACCGGGTGGCGCCGAACCTGCTCATGCTGGTCTTCCTGCTCGGCGGGCTGTACATGACCACCCGCATCACCCAGGAGGTCTTCCCGGACTTCCAGCGCGACGTCCTCGTGGTCAGTGTCTCCTACCCGGGGGCCACGCCGGAGCAGATCGAATCCGGCGTGGTCCTGCCGGTGGAGGAGGCCGTGCAGGGCCTGGAAGGCGTCGAGAAGATCACCGCCACGGCCCGAACCGGCAGCGGCCGGGTGAACATCGAGCTGATCGAGGGCTACAACCTCCAGCGCGCCTACCAGGACGTCACCCGCGCGGTGGACGACATCGACACCTTCCCGGACCAGGCGGAGGACCCGGAGATCTCCTTCAGCGGCTGGCGCCGGGACGTGCTGGACATGCTTGTCTACGGCGACGTGCCCGAGCACAGCCTGCGCGCCGCCGCCGAACGGGTGCGCGACCGCCTCCGGCAGACGGACGGCGTCACCCAGGCCGCGCTGGAGGACGTCCGCGACTACGAGATCCACATCGACGTCAGCGAGGCGCAGCTGCGGACCTACGGCCTCACCCTCCAGGACGTGGCCGCGGTGGTGGCGGAGAACTCCCGGGACCGCTCCGCCGGGCGGGTGGAGACCGCGGGCGGCGACATCCTGCTGAAGGTGGGCGAGCGCCTCACCCGGGCAGAGGGCTTTCGCGACATCGTCCTGCGCGCGACCCCGGGCGGGGGCGTGGTGCGCCTCTCCGACGTGGCTGACGTGAGCGAGGCCTTCGCCACCGCGGACGAGGACATCGGCAGCTACGACGGCAAGCCGGCGGTGGGCGTGGAGGTCTTCCGGGTCGGGCGGGAGACGCCCATCGGGGTCTCCGATGCCGTGCACCGGGTGCTCCCGGAGATCCGGGCGTCGCTGCCGCCGCAGATCGGTGTCGCCATCCGCAGCGACGCCTCGAGCATCTACAGCCAGCGCGTGGAGCTGCTGCTCGGCAACGCCTTCCTCGGGCTGCTGCTGGTGCTCGCGGTGCTGAGCGCCTTCCTGGAGCTGCGGCTGGCGTTCTGGGTGACCGTGGGTATCCCCACCGCCTTCCTCGGGGCGTTCCTGTTCCTGCCGTGGTTCGGCGTGTCCATCAACATGATCTCGCTGTTCGCGTTCATCATCGCGCTGGGCATCGTGGTGGACGACGCCATCGTCGCCGGCGAGAACATCTACGAGTACCGGCAACGGGGCCTGGGGCTGCTCCCCTCCGCGGTGCAGGGGGCGCGGGACATCGCGGTGCCGATCGTGATGAGCGTGCTCACCAATATCGTCGCCTTCCTGCCGCTGGCCTTCATCCCCGGGACCTTCGGCCAGATCTGGGCGGTGATCCCGGCGGTGGTGGGTACGGTCTTCGCCATCTCGCTGGTGGAGGCGCTGATCATCCTGCCGGCGCACCTGGGGCACACCCGCAGCGGGGCGAGCACCGGCGCGGGGGCGACGGCGCACCGGCTGCAGCAGCGTTTCAGCGCGGCGTTCAGCCGCTTCATCGACCGGGGCTACGGCGGTGCGCTGGCGCTGGCCGTGCGCTGGCGCTACGTGACCCTGGGCCTGGCGACGGCGTTGCTGGCGGTGACGCTCGCCTACGCGGCGAGCGGGCGGATGGGCTTCATCCTCATGCCCCGGGTGGAGTCGGACACCGCCGAGGTCACCGCGGTGCTGCCCCAGGGGGCCCCGGCGACGGCCCTGCGCCGGGTGCGGGACACCCTGGTCGCTGCCGCGGGCGAGGTGGTCGAGGGCAACGGCGGCGATGCCCTCAGCGACGGCGTCTATGCCGCCATCGACGGCAACGAGGTGGAGGTGCGGGTGTACATGACCCCGCCGGAGCGGCGGCCGATGAGCACCGGCGCCTTCGTGCAGCGCTGGCGCGAGGTGGCCGGTGCGATCCCCGGGGTGGAGTCCACCAGCTTCGATGCCGACCGCGGCGGTCCGGGCGGCGGTGCGGCGGTGACCGTGCAGCTGAGTCACGGCGATATCGAGACCCTCAACCATGCCGCGGCGACCCTGGCCGAGCGTCTCGGCGAGCTCGCCTACGTGCGGGACGTCGACGACGGCTACCAGCTCGGCAGCCCGGAGTGGACGATCCGTCTCACGGACAGTGGCCGGGCACTGGGCTTCACCGTCGACGGGATATCGCGCCAGCTGCGCAACGGCTTCTACGGCGCCGAGGCGGTGAAGCTGCTGCGGGGGGCCAGCGAGGTCACCGTGCGCGTGCAGCTGCCGCCGGCGCTGGCGGACATGCAGACCGCCGTGTCCTCGTTCATGCTGCGTACCGACGCGGGGCGGTACGTGCCGCTGGAGTCGGTGGCGGAGGTCAGTCACTCCCGCGCGGTGACCAGCATCCAGCGCGAGAACGGCCGCCGGGCGATGCCGGTGACCGCGGACGTGGTGCCCATCGAGCAGACCAACCGGGTCCTGCGCGAGCTCCGCGAGCGGATGCTGCCGCGGCTTGTGGCGGATTTCCCGGGGCTGTCCTACGAGTTCGGCGGGCGCCAGGAGAGTATGCGTGACGCCATCCAGAGCTTCTTCCAGACCGTGACCATCGCGCTGCTCGGGATCTTCGCGCTGCTCGCGCTGCCGTTCCGCAGCTACATCCAGCCCATGATCGTGATGATGGCCATCCCCTTCGGCGTCGTCGGGGCGATCCTCGGCCACCTGATCATGGGCTACAGCCTGAGCATCATCAGCATCATGGGGATCATCGCCCTCGGCGGTGTGGTGGTGAACGGCTCGCTGGTGATGATCGACTACGCCAATGCCCGGGTGCGCGAGGGCGCGAGCGTGGGGGAGGCGGTCCACGCCGCGGGCGTGCGGCGCTTCCGGCCGATCATGCTCACCACGCTCACCACCTTCGGCGGGCTGGCGCCGATGATCTTCGAGACCTCGATGCAGGCGCGGTTCATGATCCCGATGGCGATCTCGCTGGGCTACGGGATCGTGTTCTCCTCGGCGATCCTGCTCTTCCTCATCCCCTGCCTGTACCTCGCCATCGAGGACGTTCGCGCCCTGCTGGGCGGCCGGCGCACGGACTGAGCCGGCCGGACGGCCTTATGGCCTTTGCGGGGGTGGCGACGGCGGGCGGTTATTCCGCGGGGCGGGCGACCACGACGCTGTTCCGCCCCATGGACTTGGCCTCGTAGAGGGCGGCGTCCGCGCGGTCGAGGAGCTTGTCGTGGCTGTCGTCGCCGGTGTCCAGGGCGGCGACCCCCACGCTCACGGTGGTGTGGATGGTCTCGCTCGAGGCCGGGATGGCGGTCTCGGCGATGGTGTCGCAGAGCCGGTGGGCGGCGGCGTGGGCCCCTTCCAGGCCGGTTTCGGGGAGTACCAGGGTGAACTCCTCGCCGCCGTAGCGCCCCAGGGTGTCGGGGGTGCGGCGCTGGGCCTCGGCGATGCCCGCCACGCGGCGGATGACGTCGTCGCCGGCCTGGTGGCCGAAGGTGTCGTTGATGCGCTTGAAGTGATCGATGTCGAACATGATCACCGACAGCGGCAGCTCGTAACGGCGTGCGCGCTGGTATTCGGTGGCCAGGCATTCCTCGAGGTGGCGGCGGTTGGAGATGCCCGTGAGCGGATCGCGGATGCTCATCTCCAGCAGCCGGGCCTGGGCGTCCTGGAGCTGCTGCTGGTAGACCGCCGTGTCGGTGACGTCCATGACCGTGACGCAGATGTGCTCCACCCGCTCGTCTTCCGGCCCGGCCAGGGGCAGGAAGGTGCAGTCCTGGTACATCGACTTGGGCCCGCCGGTGACCTGGTGCGGGTTGTCGAAGCGGAACAGCCAGGGCCGCTCCGTCCACGAGCTGAACGCCGCCTGCCGGGTGTAGGCGACGCTGCGCAGCTTCGCCGAGAACCAGTCCTGCGGCAGTTCGGGGAACACCTCGCAGAGGTCACGCCCCTTGATCCACGCCGCCGTGTGGCCGCTGTGCATCTCCATGAAGTGGTTCCACAGGCGCACCCGGCGCTCGCGGTCGACGATCACGACGCCGATGTTGAGGGCGGTGACCAGGTTGTCGAGGAGGACGTATTCGGGCATGGCCGTCAGCCCAGCCCGTCGAGGATGCGGTCGACGGCGTGGCGCATGGTCTCGATGCTCTGTTCGGGCATGAGCAGCAGCAGGTGGCAGGCGAAGCCGCGGGCGTCCAGCCGGAAGTTCACCTCCAGCATCAGCGCCTGGTCCCAGATGAGGTCCTCGGCGTTGAGCAGCCGCGCGACCGGCGACCCCATGCTCATGATGGCCGGCCGCCCCAGCGAGAGGCGGGTGGCGGTGTGCTCGCCGAGCCCGCGCAGGACCGAGCCGAGTAGGATGTTGCTGACGTCGAGCAGCAGCTCGCGCTCGACCGTCTCGTCCACGCTGTCGTGGCCGAGCAGGTCCGCCAGCCCGCGGCAGCCGCCCTCGCCGAACAGCGCCAGTGCCTCGCCGCTGACGCCGTCCATGAACGGCTGGCGTACCGCCGCGACCTGACTGTCGCGCCCCGTGAGGGCCTCGACCTCGGGGGTGAGGCCGCCGGCCTCGACGATCGCCACCCGGGGTACCGAGAGCTCGATGTAGACGTCCAGCATCTCGGCGAGCACGGCACCCGCACGGCCCATCGCCAGATTGGCGATCTCCTGCAGCGCGTCCTGCTGGTCCGCCGAAAAGGGTTCGACGCTCATAATATCCCTGTGTCCCGCAGGGTCGCGGCCAGCATGGTCGGGTCCACGGGTTTGCGCACGAAACCGCGTGCACCGAGCTCCATGGCCCGCTCCTCGGCCTTGGGCTGGGCGTCGGCGGAGATCACGATGACCGCCGGCGGGGAGGGGAATTCGAAGATACGCTCCAGCACGTCGAAGCCGGAGAGGCCCGGCATGGTGAGATCGAGCAGCATGACGTCCACGTTACCCTCTCGGCAGGCTTCCACGGCATCCTCGCCGTTATCGAGCTGCGAGACCTCCACGTCCCATTCCGGAGGTAGCGCACGGATTGTGATCTTCCGTGACATGGTCGAGTCATCGACCACGAGAACCTGGGTGGACATCGTTACCTCGTCGGTGTCGGGCCTGGTTCCTTTTTATCAAGCTCCGCATTATGCGGCGGAGTCGTCATTAATCCAACCGTTCTGGCGCGGCAAGTGTGACCTCGTCGGTAGACAACCAATACTGCCATGCTGTTATGCGATCGGTCATTGCGCCGCGACGGGCGGTGGTGGATCAGGCGGCCATGACGCATGAATCCAATTCATTTAAACAATGAGACAGGTAAGAGGGGTTAATAGTTTCTGTCAATCCCGGCGGTCGAGGCACTGAATCCCGGGGGGCGGCGCTGTATGATGCTAGTCCTTCGCAGCGCAACATGACCCACCAGGCGAATGACTGAAACTGCCCGCATCCGCGAGATCCCGTATAACTACACGTCTTTCTCCGACCGCGAGATCGTCCTGCGCTACCTGGGCCCGGAGGCCTGGGACACCCTCAACGAGCTACGCGAGAGCCGCCGCACCGGCATCTCCGCGCGCATGCTCTTCGAGGTCCTCGGCGACCTCTGGGTGGTCAAACGCAACCCCTACATCCAGGACGACCTCCTCGACAGCGCCAAACGCCGCCGGGCGCTGATCGAGGCGATGAACCACCGACTCGACCAGATCGTCGCCCGCGCCGAGGGCAACCGCAAGGCCCTGGACCTGGCCGACCAGGCCCGGACCGCGGTGCGCGAGTTCGAGCAGTGGTTCCCGGAGATGCAGCGCAAGCGCGAGCGCGCCCGCCGTGCGTTCGCCCGCCACACCCGCGAGGACAACATCTGCTTCGACGGGCTCTCCCGCGTCTCCCACCAGACCGACGCCACCGACTGGCGCGTGGAGGTGCCCTTCGTCGTGCTCTGCCCGGACACCGAGGCGGAGATGGCCGCGCTGGTGAAGACCGCCGTCGAGCTGGGGCTGGTCATCATCCCCCGCGGCGGCGGCACCGGCTACACCGGCGGGGCGGTGCCCATGCACGAGGACTGTGTGGTCATCAACACGGAGAAGCTGGAGGGCGTCGGCGCCGTGGAGCGCCGGACCCTGCCGGGCATGGACAAGCCCGTCGCGACGGTGCGCGCCGAGGCCGGCGTGGTCACCCGCCGTGTCTCCGACCTCGCCCAGAAGCACGGCTATGTCTTCGCCGTCGACCCCACCTCCCAGGACGCCTCGACCATCGGCGGCAACGTCGCCATGAACGCCGGCGGCAAGAAGGCGGTGCTCTGGGGCACGGCGCTGGACAACCTGGCCTCCTGGCGCATGGTCACCCCGGACGCGGAGTGGCTGGACGTGGAGCGCGTGGATCACAACATGGGCAAGATCCACGATCAGGAGACCGTGCGCTTCCGCGTCACCCGGTTTGAGGCGGACGGCGAGACCCGCAAGGGCGAGCCGGAGGAGATCGCCTTCCCGGGCGAGACCTTCCGCAAGGTCGGCCTGGGCAAGGACGTCACGGACAAGTTCCTGAACGGTGTGCCGGGAGTGCAGAAGGAGGGCTGCGACGGGCTGATCACCTCCGCGACCTTCGTGCTCCACGTCATGCCCGAGCACATGCGCACCGTCTGCCTGGAGTTCTACGGCACGGACCTCCACGAGGCGGTGCCGGCGATCGTGGAGATCGTCGACGACCTGCAGGCGGATGAGTCCGTCAAGCTCGCCGGCCTGGAGCACCTGGACGAGCGCTACGTCCGTGCCGTGGGCTACGCGCCCAAGGGCGCCCGCGGCGAGAAGCCCAAGATGGTGCTGGTCGCCGACCTCGCCTCCGAGGACGAGAACGCCTGCGCCGAGGCCGCCTCGCGCATGGTGCGCAAGGCCAATGCCCGCAACGCGGACGGCTTCATCGCCGTCTCCGCCGAGGCGCGCAAGACCTTCTGGGCGGACCGCTCCCGCACCGCCGCCATCGCCGCCCACACCAACGCGTTCAAGATCAACGAGGACGTCGTCATCCCGCTGGACCGCCTCGCCGAGTACAGCGAGGGCATCGAGCGGATCAACATCGTCCAGTCCATCGAGAACAAGCTGCGCCTGCTCGCCGAGCTGCGCAGCCATCTCGGCGGCAGCCTGCCGGAGCTCAAGCAGCGCCCGGACTACCTCGACCGCGAGCACTACGAGGCCTCGGAGGAGGGCGGCTCGATCCTGGGGCAGAAGTGCGCCTCCGCCGTGGCGCACCTCGCCGACGTCGGCGACCGCTGGAAGGCCATCCTCGACAACATGGACGGTGACCCGGTGGCGCTGGACGCGCTCCTCGACGACACCGCCCGGGCGGACCGGCGCGAGGGCGACACCATCGCCAACCTGCTGCTGCGGCGCAGCCTGCGCATCTCCTACCGCCGCGAGGTCGAGGACCGGCTCAAGGAGATCTTCGACGGCCGCGACCTCGAGCCCGTGCGCAGGAAGATCGACGCCATCCACCAGGACGTGCTCTCCAGCCGGCTGTTCGTCGCCCTGCACATGCACGCCGGCGACGGCAACGTGCACACCAACATCCCGGTGAACTCCAACGACTACCGGATGATGCGCGAGGCCGACCACATCGTGGACCAGGTCATGGCGCTCGCCGGGCGGCTGAACGGCGTGATCTCCGGCGAGCACGGCATCGGCATCACCAAGATGCAGTACCTCGACCCGGCCGTCTCCGAGCGCTTCGCGAGCTACAAGCACGAGGTCGACCCCGAGGGCTGGTTCAACCGCGGCAAGCTCCTCCAGGGCTCCGGCCTGTCGGATGCCTACACCCCCTCGCTGCGACTGCTCCAGCAGGAGGCGCTGATCCTGGAGGCCAGTGAGCTCGGCGAGCTCAACGACGACATCAAGGACTGCCTGCGCTGCGGCAAGTGCAAGCCCGTGTGCACCACCCACATCCCGCGGGCCAACCTGCTCTACAACCCGCGCAACAAGATCCTCGCCACCGGGCTGATGATCGAGGCGGTGCTCTACGAGGAGCAGACCCGCCGCGGGATCTCGCTGCACCACTGGGAGGAGATGAACGACGTGGCCGACCACTGCACGGTCTGCCACCGCTGCGTCACCCCCTGCCCGGTGAACATCGACTTCGGCGACGTCACCGTGAAGATGCGCAGCATCCTCAAGCACAAGGGCCAGCGCCGCTCCAGCCCGCAGACCAGCGCGTCGATGGCGTTCCTCAACGTCAAGGACGCGCGCACCATCAACATCATGCGCAAGGGTATGATCGAGTGGGGCTACGGCGCGCAGCGGCTCGGCTTCCACGTCGCCAAGAAGGTCGGCCTCGCCGGCAGCGGCGGCAAGCGCCCGGACGCCGAGCCGAAGAAGCGCCCCAAGCACACCCGCGACCTCTCCAACGTCCCGGCCCAGGTGGTGCACTTCGTCAAGAAGCCCATGCCGGGCAAGCTGCCCTCGCGCACCACCCGCGCCATGCTCGGGCTCGAGGACGACAAGACCGTGCCCATCATCCGCAATCCGGAAAAGGTCACCGAGGACTCGGACGCGGTGTTCTACTTCCCCGGCTGCGGCTCGGAGCGGCTGTTCAGCCAGATCGGCCTCGCCACCATGGCCATGCTCTACGACGCCGGTGCCCAGACCGTGCTCCCGCCCGGGTACCTGTGCTGCGGCTACCCGCAGACCTCCAACGGCGACCTGGAGAAGGGCCAGGAGATCACCACCGAGAACCGCGTGCTCTTCCACCGGGTGGCGAACACGCTGAACTACATGGACATCAAGACGGTGATCGTCTCCTGCGGCACGTGCATGGACCAGCTGCTGAAATACGAATTCGAGCAGATCTTCCCGGGCTGCCGGCTGCTCGACATCCACGAGTACCTGCTGGAGAAGGGCTACAAGCTCGAGGGCGTGGACGGCGTACAGTACATGTACCACGACCCCTGCCACACCCCCATGAAGACCCACGACGCGCAGAAGACCGCGAGCACCCTCATGGGCACCGAGGTCCCGCTGAACGACCGCTGCTGCGGCGAAGCGGGCACCTTCGCCGTCAGCCGGCCGGACATCGCCAGCCAGGTCCGCTTCCGCAAGGAAGAGGAGTACAACAAAGGCCTGGAAGAGCTCACTGGCGAGCCCACCGCCGAGAAGGGCAAGGTGAAGATGCTCACCTCCTGCCCCGCGTGCCTCCAGGGCCTCTCGCGCTACGAGGACGACACCGGCGTCGAGGCGGACTACATCGTCATCGAAATGGCCAACCACCTCCTCGGCGACGGCTGGCAGGAACAGTTCATCGAACGCGCCCAGGCCGGCGGCATCGAAAAGGTGCTGCTGTAACCAACCGCCACCGCGGTGAGCCCGAGTGCGGCGCGAGTTCCACCCCCGGTGCGAGGCCATTGGTGCCCGTCTCCCTTGACGGGAGAGGGGCAGAGGCCATTTGTGCCCCCCTCTCCCTTGATGGGAGAGGGGCTGGGGGAGAGGGTGGAAGCCGTCCGCACCGAGTTCCACGATGCGCGGCAGCACCCGTAGGTCGTGCACGGCCCCCGGCCGTGTGCGACATCTCCCTCAACCACCCCCCCAAACAACACCCCCAAAAAAACCCGCCCGCCACCCCGATCACCCCCAACGAATCGCCTTTCAAACGCCCTTCATCGATACGGCATCGATAACGACCGCGCCCACACCCGCACAATGCAGCCAACACCGCGAAGCCCGCGCCCCGAAACCTCGTCGAAAACGAAAATCCAGCGTATTGAACACCGGCCCTGCGCCGCCGCAATGACGCCTCCCGCAGCCGTCAGGTCGATGAGAAACATCCTGACTTACGTTAGGCCCAAGCCTTGCGGCTACTGCCTGTTCTGGTACAGGATGAACCGACGGATCCAGGTCAGGCACGCCTCTCCTGCGCGAATCCAATAACGATGTCCCCGCACCAGGGAACGGACACGATAGAGAAAAGGAGCGCTCTTCCGTGACACTCTGTCGCCCCTCCATGGAACGCTGTACAGACATGCCACACCCGCCTGACCGGTGGCGCGCAAGCGCGTATTGCGGCAAATGTCCGCCTATCATGCCGTCCACGTCCCGCATACGGCGGATAGTGGACGCCGGAGCGCCGGGCCAGCGCTGCTCTGAAGCGGCACCTCACAGGCAGAGTAGTTAGGGGTATGGCGCATGCGTATTATGCGGACAGAGTCCGTGTTATAACGCGGACGTTGTCCGTCTATTAGCTGTTAGGTTGAGGAAGCGTACAATGGGACCATCTTATGGATAACGTCCGAGAAAGTGCTTACAGAGTAATCAAAACGGTTGCAAGTCCATTACGTTTTTTTGCAGTAGCTGCAATCTCTCTCGCATTAATAATTATCGTATTGGCTTGGAAGTCGTCTCTTCCGCCAGAGGTTACTGTAAGCATTATAACCGCCGCATTTATTGTTCTTCTTATATTGATTGTGCTTGTTGCAATTCTGGTTGTATTTTGGCCGAAGAAACTAGTCTTTGACCAAGAAGCCCACCTTACTGTTCTTCGTGAAAAGTTGGGCGATAACGAGCTGCCAGTATTATATGAGCCGGGAGCATTGCCAAACGTGTCTGCAAGTAACGCAATAGATCAACAAGGAGATGAGAAATGATTCTCCTTATTTCTTATGACCTTAATAAGCTAGGCCAAGATTACAGCAGTCTTTACCAGGAAATAAAAAAGGCCGGTGCATGGTGGCACCACTTAGATTCAACGTGGATTATTAGTACAAGCCAAGGCCCTAATGAGTGGCAGAAACGCTTGAAAAGCCACATGGATAATAATGACAACCTTTTGGTTATTGAAGTGTGCGACAATTACCAAGGTTGGCTGCCTGAAAAAGCATGGAAATGGCTTCATGAACGGAACTTTAGGTGCTAATACAACCTAACAAATCCGTAAACTCGGACACATTTATCGTTCGCTACGCTCACAATAAATGCGCCGGTTACGGCTAGCGTTAAGAATCATTGGTGTGAGTATGCCATTCAGCGACATCCATCATAAGGGTAAGCCGCTCACCATACACAAGGCTGTCACTCAACCGCACTTCGATGAGAAGACGGTTCTGGTGACCGACACCTGGGACTATGTGGATCTATGGCTGAAACGTAAACGTAGCTACAAGGCGCGTTTTTACTGGGGGCAGGCGCGTTCTTTCTATGACGCGACTCAAGCACTTCCGAAAACCGCCAGTCCGCTGACGGCATACTATTGCTTTCTTAACGCAACAAAGGCCTTGTTGCTCGCGAAGGGCGTTCCCTTTAGCGATGCCCATGGCGTCACCGGCTACACGACAACCGGGAAGTCCGCTCTGGCCAATGAGTACGTCAAATTCAAACCGGGAGGGATACTTCCGGCGTTGTGCACCCATTTAGGCGAGCCCGCGACGGAGGTTACGTACACACTGAAGGATCTACTCTACAACCTTGCGTACATACATAGAGCATTTGATTTAACGTATGAATCGGCGCCGGAACTCTTTGTTCCTGTTAGCAACCCACGCATTGTCCGGTCGACGCGCACACATGAAGCTTGGTTCGTTGCCGAGCTCCGCGAGAAGTACGCGAGTATGAATACTGTGAACCGGTTGCCATCAGCGTTCGAGCGTGAATTGGGTGCGGATGACAAATACCTGGTGCGCCTGAGGCATCGATTCAACTGGCGCCCTAAGGATAAAGCGAACAGCCTACGACGCTATCAAAATTATCACAGGCGGGTCCGAAGGCATCTGCACTATATATGTGGTCCGCAGAGGCTCTGGTATATAAAGCGGAACAACAATGTTGCCGGTCACATCCTACGGTCGCACATGACGCTCTCGTTCGCAGCTATGCATACTAACCTTAAAGAAAGTAAAGCCATGATGTGTTAGGTTTTGCATCATGAGATGCAAACGCTCCAACGATGGCCGCACAATTGACAAGGCGGCGATGCACGCGCTGCGAATGCAGGCGATCAAAGCGGTGCGCGGTGGGC
>NZ_JBHFPQ010000008.1:0-1194 GCF_041949875.1 Arhodomonas sp. KWT2 | reverse complement strand
GCCGTGTCCAAGGAGAAGTTTGAGCGCACGAAGCCGCACGTGAACGTGGGAACGATTGGTCACGTTGACCATGGCAAGACGACGCTGACGGCGGCGATGACGAAGGTGATGGCGGAGAAGTACGGGGGTGCGGCGCGCGCGTTCGACCAGATCGACAATGCGCCGGAGGAGCGCGATCGTGGTATCACGATTGCGACCGCGCACGTTGAGTACGAGACGGATGCGCGTCACTACGCGCACGTTGACTGCCCGGGGCACGCGGACTACGTGAAGAACATGATCACGGGTGCGGCGCAGATGGACGGCGCGATCCTGGTGGTCTCGGCGGCGGACGGTCCGATGCCGCAGACGCGCGAGCACATTCTGCTGGCGCGCCAGGTGGGTGTGCCGTCGATGGTGGTCTACCTGAACAAGGCGGACATGGTCGACGACGAGGAGCTGCTGGAGCTCGTGGAGATGGAGGTCCGGGAGCTGCTGAGCGACTACGACTTCCCGGGCGACGACATTCCGGTGATCACCGGCTCGGCGCTGAAGGCGCTGGAGGGTGACGAGTCGGAGATCGGCGCGCCGTCGATCATCCGTCTGGTGCAGGCGATGGACGAGTACATTCCGGAGCCGAGCCGTGCGGTTGACGGACCGTTCCTGATGCCGATCGAGGACGTGTTCTCGATCTCGGGTCGCGGCACGGTGGTGACCGGTCGTGTCGAGCGTGGTGTGATCAAGACCGGCGAGGAGGTGGAGATCGTGGGTCTGCGCGACACCACGAAGACCACGGTCACCGGTGTGGAGATGTTCCGCAAGCTGCTTGATCAGGGTCAGGCGGGCGACAACATCGGTGCGCTGCTGCGCGGGACCAAGCGCGACGAGGTCGAGCGCGGGCAGGTGCTGTGCAAGCCGGGCACGATCACCCCGCACACGAAGTTCGAGTGCGAGGTCTACGTGCTCTCCAAGGACGAGGGTGGGCGTCACACGCCGTTCTTCAACGGCTACCGTCCGCAGTTCTACTTCCGTACCACCGACGTCACGGGTGCCTGTGACCTGCCGGAGGGCACGGAGATGGTGATGCCGGGCGACAACGTGAAGATGACGGTGTCGCTGATCGCGCCGATCGCCATGGAAGAGGGGCTGCGTTTCGCGGTGCGTGAGGGCGGTCGTACCGTCGGCGCCGGCGTCGTCTCCAAGATCATCGAGTAA
>NZ_JBHFPQ010000004.1:0-1741 GCF_041949875.1 Arhodomonas sp. KWT2 | reverse complement strand
GCTCGGGGAAGGCGACTTCGGCCCGGGCGTTCAGGGCTATGGCGAGTACCAGGGCCAAGAGGCTGAACGCGCGTAAGGGAATGGCCATCATCAACTCCTCGTGAGGCGAAGCGGGAACTTGTCGTTGGCCACGGGCCAGGCGCGGCGGAGACTGAAGTACTGCACCTCGGCGACGATGCGCGTGGCCCCGGCACTGACCTCGACCCTGCCGCTGATGCTCGTCTGCCCGTCCCGGGCCTCGATCTCCAGCGGTACCTTCGTCTTTTCGGCTAACGGGGTGCCCTGAGTCGCCGCGTCGAACCGGTTCCTGGAGGTCCGGGCGTCCGTGTCGCCATGGTCGTATTCGTTCGCCGTGACCCGCTGGCCCGCCTCAGCGATAGCTGCCGTCGGGCTGGCGTTTCAGCCCGTAGTAGCTGGGGCGCACGCTGTTGTGCTCCTCCTGCCAGCGGCGGGAGCGGGCGATGGCCTCCTGGACCTGCTCGTCGGTCATCTTCTCGGCTAGCGCCTCTTTCTTCTCGATGTCGCCGGTGCCGCCGAGGTCGTACATCATGTACGCCTTGACCAGGTCCTTTTCGGTGCCAATGCCCTGGGCGTAGTAGTCACCCAGCCATCCCTGTGCGGTTAGGTCGTCCATTTCCGCTGCCTTTTTCATTAACTGGAACGCCTTTTTCTCGTCCTTGGCAACGATATGGCCGTGTTCATACTTGCCCGCCAGCTCCGACATGCCATCGGAGGCACCGCTCTGGGCATATTTTTTGAGCCAGTACAGGTATTTCTCGTCATCCGGCTCAATGTTGTTCCTCTCATCGCCGTCCCTGAACGCATAAAACAGTTCCTGCTGCGCCTTGGGGAACCCCTGCTCGCCGGCCTCGGCGGTGAGCTCGAGCCATTTCTCCGGGCTCTTCTCCACGGTGTAGCCGGCGGCGTACATGCCGGCCAGCCAGTAGAGGCCCTCGGCGAGGTCCTGAGCGGCGGCCTTCTTGATCCACTTGGCGGCCTTGGGGAAATCGATGGGCACGTCCTGCCACTCGATACCGATGGTGTAGGCTGCCCCGACCAGCACTTGAGCTCTGGCATCACCGTTGCGGGCGGCCTCCAGGTTGGCCTGAAAATCCTGATCGTAGAGGGCATCCATGAACGCCCCGGGCTCGGGGAAGGCGACCTCGGCCCGGGCGTTCAGGGCTATGGCGAGTACCAGGGCCAGGAGGCAGAACACGCGTAAGGGGGATGTCATCATTAACTCCTCGTGAGGCGCAGCGGGAACCTGTCGTTGGCCACGGGCCAGGCGCGGCGGAGACTGAAGTACTGCACCTCGGCGACGATGCGCGTGGCCCCGGCACTGACCTCGACCCTGCCGCTGATGCTCGTCTGCCCGTCCCGGGTCTCGATCTCCAGCGGGACCTTGGTCTTTTCGGTTAGGGGAATACCCTGAACCGCCGCGTCGAATCGATCCTGGGCGTCATGGTTTTGATCTTTGGTTTTCCCGGTAACATGCTCGAACTTGGCGATTGGATTCGATTTCTCGTTGGGAATGTGCTCATCGATCCTCACCCGGACCACCCCGTGGAGCGCCTCGGGGACCGTCAGCGTGAAGGTCAGTTCGGGGGTTCGGACCGCCTCCTCGGTCCACGCGATCGTCCCGGCGACACCGCTCTGGTAGGCGTCGGCGAGCATGAGCGTGCCCCCGACGCTCCCCTGCAGGTCGGTGACCGTCATGTCGAAGACGATGCCGCGCAGCACC
>NZ_JBHFPQ010000002.1:0-3009 GCF_041949875.1 Arhodomonas sp. KWT2 | reverse complement strand
CGACGCCTGGATCAAGCAGGCCACCTGTGCCGGTCTCGGCCTCAACGACTGCCGCTGGTGCACGCGCCGCGGCCTGCCGATCCTGCCGGTACGCTACGCGATCACCCGTATCGACGAGACCCCGGAGGTCCCGGTGCTGCCGCACGCGCGTGTCGGGGCGCTCTATCCCCGGGACGCCGAGGGGGATCCGGTGCCGCTCGGGCTCGACACCGTGCTCGACGACGAGGGCGAGTGGCACACGGGTCAGCCGCCGCGATGCGGCTACATCCTGCGCCGCCTGCGCGGGGGCTATCTCTACCTCTACGACGAAGGCCACGAGTGCTGGCTCGCCTACCAGGTCACCGATGGCGGTGAGTTCTGGCAGTTCCCGCCGGGCGAGCCGCCGGCGCAGATCGATGATGAGCCGTTCGCCTGCCACCGGCCGGGCAGCCACGCCGCGGCCTCGTTCATCGGGCTGCCGTACCCCCTGGAGGCCGGCCGGGTGTGGTTCGCCTACCTCGAGCGCCCGTGGTCGCTGGCACAGCTCGAGCGCGTGGCCGGCGACGAGGACTGGCGCAAGCGCCACCTGCAGTGCTTCGACGTCGAGGCCTGGCTGAACGACGGCGTCGCCGAGCACGCCTTCGCGCCCTCGCTCATCGGCGAGCAGGTGCCGGAGTGCTGCGCCGGGCCGGCCCGCGAGGCGCTGCGCTGGCACCGCTTCCCCCTCGCCGCGGGCGTGGACGACGCCGAGGCGCTGATCGAGGCGATGACCACCCAGGCCCGCCACGACGCCGGCCTGCAGGGCAAGCACGGCCAGGCGGTGATGCTCGCCGTGCACGACGAGGTCGGCATCCTCGAGGAGCTCAACGCCTACCGCCAGCAGCCGCTGGAGCGCATGCGGCTGTTCCAGGCCGAGGGCGACAACGCCCGGCGCTCGCTGTGGCTGGCCTCGGTCCGGCGCCTCGTCGCGGCGCTGAACGCCGCCGCCGATAACCGCATGAGCGAGGTGGACGAGACCTACCAGGCGCGGATGTCGGCGGTCTACGAGCGCCTGGAGGCCGAGCGCCGGGCGGCGGAGCGGCAGTTCGCCAGGGAACTCGCCGAGGCCGCCGACGAGGCGGAAAGGCGCACCATCCGCGAGCTGCAGCGCAGAAAGCGCGACCTGTGGGGGAACGGCTATCCGCGCTGCGAGGTGACCCCGGAGTACCTGCGGCTCAAATCCGAGCGGCACCGAAAGCTGCACTCCCTCGAGCGCACCCTCGCCGAGACCATCCAGGAATTCTCCGAGTACTACGACGACGAGCGGCCCGGCGACGTCGTCGCCGAGCTCGCCGACTACCAGGCCGCCATCGAGACCGACACCCCGCGGCTGGACGCCGACTACGCCCAGTGGCTGGTCCACGGCCTCGGCGAGGCGCTGGCCCGCTACGAGCCGGACGACGTCCACAGCGGCCTGCGCGTCACCGAGATCCTCGCCGACGTGCTCCAGGGCGGCATACTCTCCGCCAACAGCCGCTGGGCCTGGGAGCAGCTCCTCGACGGCCTCGGGCAGGCCGACGGGCTGCTGCTGCGCGCCTACTTCCACAACCACCGCGCCAGCACCGGGCGTTTCGTCGCCGACAGCGCCGCGCTGGAGGAGGCCGGCGATGCCACCCTCGAGCTCGAGACGCTCAAGAGCTGGTACCAGCAGCTCAAGGCGTTGCACGCCGTGCACGCGCAGGGCTGGGCGTTGCCCGAGCTCGCCGCCTTCCGCCGCAGCATCGAGCGGCTCAACGGTGTCGCGGTGAGCGCACTCACCGCCGTGCTCGGCCACCAGGCCAGCGCACCGGTGCGTGGCGGCGGGCCGCCGGCGATCGACATGCCCGTGACGATGCGCTTCGCCCGGCTGCTGCAGATCACCGCCCTGGGCCTGGACCCGGAGGCGGCGTTCCACACCCGGGCCAGCTTCCTCGGCGAGCTCGACATCAGCGTCGGCGCCTATCACGGCATGGTGAACGCCATCACCTATGACCTCGCCGACGCCGGTGACCCGCAGACGTATCATCATGCCGAGGCCACCGGGGACGGCCGGCGCGTGGGCGGCAACGTCGCCGGCGTCGCCATCACCGACGAGAACCGCGTGCGCGTCCCCTGGCTCATCCCCCACGACGAGCGCGCCGCGCTGCTGCCCTATCTCGACGACGAGCGGCGCTTCACCGACGGCGGCCCGCCCCCCGTGCTACGCCTCGACGACGACGCCGTCTTCGAGCAGCAGCGGCGCATCAGCAAGCGGCTGCGCAGCACCGACAACCCCTTCCGCTTCCTCGACGCGGTGTTCAGCGTCGCCGGCCTCTTCCAGGCCGCCCGGGCCGTCCACGACGAGCCCGACAGCCTCGAGAACTGCTGGCAGCTCATCGGCGCCGTCGCCGGCACCGCCGAGTTCGTCGTCAACGGCGCCGCCGAACTCCAGCAGGCGCGCCGCGGCATCGCCGCCGCCGGCCCCGCCACCACGGGGCGGCTGCTCTCCGGGCCCCCGAAGACGGCCCTGACCCGGGCGGCGAAGCACCTTGGCGTGGCCACCACGGTCATCGCCATCATCGACGGCTTCCGTGAGTTCGCCGAGGCCGCCGCGCTGTCACGGCGCGGCGCCGTGGCCCGCCAGGTCTACGGCCATGCCTTCCTCGGTGGCATCGGGCTCGCCGGTGGCCTGATCGCGCTGGCCTGCTCCTCGGCGGTGCTCGTCCCCGCCGTGTTCACGCTGATCACCCTCGTGACCGTGAGCCTGCTACGCCAGCTCGTGCCGCTGAACATCCGCATCTGGCTGCGCCGCAGCCTCTACGGCGTCCAGCAGGAGGACTACCGCTACGAGCCCTTCCACAGTGCCGAGGAGGAGCAGGAGGCGCTGGCGATGGTGCTGCGCGGCATCGTCTTCGACATGACGGTCACCGACCTGCAGGGGAGCGTCGGGGGCACGCTCATGCTCGCCGACGCCTACCAGAGCGGTGTCGCCGGGACGATCGCGTGGACCGAGGAGGCGGTCCGAACCCCCGA
>NZ_JBHFPQ010000043.1:0-279346 GCF_041949875.1 Arhodomonas sp. KWT2 | reverse complement strand
AGGAGAGACCCATGCCCGCATTCCATGGAATGCGCCGGGCCCTTGTGGCCCTGGCGTTCACCGTTGCCCTGGCCGCGGTGGGCGCCGACCGCGGCGCGACCGTCGGCAGCCGGGGCAGGGGCGAGGGCGCCCCGCGCTGCGGGCGCCGGTCCCGCCCCCGACGCCCCCCCCCGCGGCCAGGGGAACGGTGAACGCCAGGGCCACAAGGGCCCGGCGCATTCCATGGAATGCGGGCATGGGTCTCTCCTCCTCCGGGATGCGCTTGGGTCAGTCCTGCTCGCTGGCGCAGTCGCTGCACAGCGTGGCGGTAGGCAGTGCCTCCAGCCGATCGGCGGCAATGGGACCGCCGCAGGACTCACAGGTCCCTCCCTGGCCCTGGTCGATGCGGGCGAGGGCGTGGCGGATCTGCTCGACGCGCTCGCGGCTGGTCTGCAGCAGCCGCTCGACGACCTCGTCGTTCTCCAGCTCGATGGCCTGCTCTTCGGTATCGCGGTCGAGGGCGCCGTCGGCGCGGCGGACGTGGCGCTCGTAGCCCTCGATCCGTTCGAGCTCCTCGCGCTCCATGGCCTTCAGTCGGGTCACGCGGTCTTCGCTCATCGGGTAGTCCCTGTTCCGTGGTTGTCGTCGGTTGTCGTCTCCGGCCCCCACCCTCATCGTGGCGGATAGATGATCCGGGTCAAGCGGTCCTGCCGCTGCCGGGCCATGATACTGATCTTCTCAGAGGTCTTGTCTCGTGTCTGAGCGCTCTGGCGCTCCCTTCGGGCTGGACCGTGCGCCGATGGGACTGCGTTGCTCGCCGCTCATGGTGCCGGTTATATCGCGCGCCTGGCGTCTTGCCCCATTGGCGCACGGTCCGGCTGACGCATGACAAGACCTCTGAGAAGATTAGTAATCCCCGAACGGTCACAGCGAGAAGGCGTAACGATGCAGATCGAGAAACACGACCTCGTCCACGAGTTCCCCGAGTTCCGCGAGCGTATCCACGAGCTCAAGATGAACGACCGGCATTTCGCGCGGTTGTTCGACGAGTACCACGAGGTGGATCATGAGGTGCGGCGCATCGAGGAGGGCAACGAGACCCCCTCCGACGACTACGTCGAGGATCGCAAGAAGCGCCGCGTCCAGCTCAAGGACGAACTCTACGCCATGCTCAGCGACGGCCAGTGACCGCCGCGGAGCGGCCCTGCAGGGCCGCTCCGTGCCCGGCCGGGACTACGCGGTGGCCGCTTGCTCCATGAACGGGTAGTCGGTGTAGCCGCGTTCGTCGCCGCCATAGAAGGTGCTGGAGTCCGCCTTCTGCATCGGCGCGTCCAGGGCGATGCGCTGCACCAGGTCCGGGTTGGAGATGAACGAGCGTCCGAACGCGACCAGGTCGGCGTAGCCGCTGGCGACGGCCTCGCCCGCCATTGCCGGGGTGTAGCCGTT
Organism: Arhodomonas sp. KWT2; assembly: GCF_041949875.1. Lineage (NCBI taxonomy): Bacteria > Pseudomonadati > Pseudomonadota > Gammaproteobacteria > Chromatiales > Ectothiorhodospiraceae > Arhodomonas > Arhodomonas sp. KWT2. Next base: position 277,921 of record NZ_JBHFPQ010000043.1, on the reverse strand, counting down.
GTTCGCCATCCAGCAGCCGGGGAAACGCCGGCGCAGGGCGGCATAGTCGAAGGGCTGGAACTCCCGGTCCCCCCCGGTCGCGCCCTCGATGATATGCACGTAGGCGAGGCCGCGGGCGGCCAGGCCGTCGACGACGTGCTCGTAGAGCGGTGTCGGGTCGCTCTCGCTGATCCCGTTGGCCGGGGTCACCGGAGAGATCCGGATGCCCACCCGGCCGGCACCGACGGCCTCGATGATGGCGTCCGTGACCTCGAATAGCAGACGGGCGCGGTTCTCGATGGAGCCGCCATAGTCGTCGGTGCGCTGGTTGGCGCCGTCCTTGAGGAACTGCTCGATGAGATAGCCGTTGGCGGCGTGGATCTCCACGAGGTCGAAGCCGGCGTCGCGGGCGCGCTCGGCGGCCCGGGCATAGTCGGCGACCAGTCCGGGGATCTCCGAGGCCTCCAGCGCCCGCGGCTCGGAGACGGGCTCGAAGCCATTGGCGGTATAGGTCTTGGCCTCGGCGCGTATCGCCGAGGGGGCGATCGGCGCCTCGCCGTTGAGCAGTGACGTGTGGGAGATACGGCCCACGTGCCAGAGCTGCAGTGCCATACGGCCGCCGGCCTCGTGCACGGCGTCGGTCACGCGGCGCCAGCCGGCCACCTGCTCGTCGCTGTGGATGCCGGGGGTATAGAGATACCCCTGGCCGTCCGGTCGGATCTGGGTCGCCTCGGCGACGATCAGGCCGGCGCCGGCGCGCTGGCTGTAGTACCGGGCCATCAGCTCGGTGGGGGCGTTGCCCCCGCCGGCGCGGTTGCGGGTAAGCGGGGCCATGACGATGCGGTTGGGGACCGCCACGTCACCGACCCGGAGCGGCTGGAACAGGGGCTCGACGGCGGGATTGCGGGGTGACGACTGCATGTTGCTCCCTGAATTTGATCGTTACACGGACTGTTAGTATAAGAACAATTGATCCGTCCGTGAAACCCCCGCCCGCGCTGTCCGGCTGTCGCCGTCAGCCCGCGAACAGCCGCGAGAAGAACCCGCGCCGGCGCGACGAGCTGGCCGCCACCTGTGCCCGGGCGTGCTCGGCAGCGGTCTCCACGAGGTTGTGGAAGTCCTCGTCCACCGGCTCCGCAAGGGTCCGTTCCTCGCGGCTGAAGGCGCTGCCTTCGCCCTCGACCCCGGCCTCCAGCATCGCGTCCGCCCACGCGATCAGGCCCTGGCGGACGGTCTCCAGCACCGTGGGGATGGCCGTCTGGGGCAGGGCGAGGGATAACCGGGTGTCGAGTCTGGCCTCCTGCTGAAGGGCGGCGAGCTCGTCGCCGTCGAACTCCATCCGCGCTGCCCCGCGCGGGCCCTGCTCCTCGATCTGGGTCTCCAGGTCCTCCACGCCGGTGCGCAGCTCGAAGTGCGACAGCCGCGAGGCCATTGCCGGAGAGATGGGGGCCTGGATCCAGCCGTCGCCCGGGCGCCAGGCGATCAGCACGCCGCCGTCGCCACGGCGGTAGTCCGGCAGGGTGGCATCATGGGCATAGCCGTTCAGCTCCGTCTTGAGCCAGTCGAGCGTATGCCGGGTGCGCAGCACCGTGGCGAGCAGCACCGCCCGCTGGACCAGCGGGGCCACCCGGCCACCGGACTGCGCCTCGTCGCGAATCTCCGCGATCACGCAGGCCATGGGCTCTTCTCCTCCTCGTTGTCCCGCCGATCCGGGGTGGCCGGCGGTGTTATGCTGTTGTTTTACCGCCATAGTAGCGGCGGATAGACAGCTACTGTGTGAAGCGCATCACCCTCGACGGGGTTGTGTCCACCGATCAAGGAGGCCCGTCCTGCTCGCCATCCTCAATGCCCTGGCCCCGGTGTTCTTCGTCATTGCGCTGGGCTGGGGGCTGACCCGAACCGGCTTTCTCTCCGAGCGCTCCCTGCGCGAGCTCAATCGTGTGACCTACTGGGTGGGGCTGCCGTCGCTGCTCGTGCAGCGCATCGCCTCCGCGAACCCGGAGTTCGGCGCGGTCACCGGGCTGCTCGCGGTCGCCATCGGTGCCACCGTGGGCGGGATCCTGATCGCCTACGTGGCGGCCCGGATGCTGGGGTTGCCGGCCTCGGCGACGGGGACGTTCGTGCAGGGCGTCTTCCGTGGCAATCTCGCGTTCATCGGGCTGCCGGTGGTGATCTATGCCTTCGAGGCGGTTGAAGGGGCGCCGGTGGCAGCGGCGCAGTCCAGCGCGCTGCTGCTCTTCGGTCCGCTGGTGGTGCTCTACAACATCGCCGCCGTCGTGGTGCTGCTCGCCGGCCGCGGCGGTGGGGCCGGGATGATCCGCGGACTGGCCTACGGCCTGGTGACCAATCCTATCCTCATCGCCTGCGCGCTGGGGCTGGGGCTCGCCCTGGCCGGGGCGACGCTGCCGGTGATGCTGGACCGCAGTCTCGCCGCGGTGGGGCAGATGGCACTGCCCCTGGCGCTGGTGTGCATCGGCGGTACCCTGTGCACGTCCCGCGTGCGCGGGCGGGTGCGCTGGGCGCTGGCCGGGGCGGTGCTCAAGGTTGCGGCGCTGCCGGCGATAGGGGCGCTCCTTGCCTGGGCGCTGGGGCTGTCGCCGGCTCACACGCGCATCGCGCTGATCATGCTGGCCTGTCCGGCAGCGTCCGCCTCCTACGTGCTGGCACGCCAGCTCGGCGGCGACGAGGCTCTGGCCTCCAGCCTGATCCTGCTGAGCAGCCTGCTCGCCGTGCCGGCGATGATCGTGGTCCTGGCGTTCACCTGAGGGGGGAGGCGATGACACCGCCCGGGTTGCTGCCGCTGACGCTGCTTGCCGCCCTCGCCATGGCCTGGTGGGTGAACCTCCGTGCGCGGGCCGCGGCGCTGGGACGCTGCCGGCGCGTGTGCACCCGGCGCGGCGTCACCCTGCTCGACGATACCGTGGCCCTGGAGCGCTACTACCTCGTGCGCGACGCCACCGGGCGGCTGCGTCTGGGGCGGGTGTACCGCTTCGAGTTCAACGGCCCGGAGCAGGAGCGCGGCCGCGGCTGGGTCCGTCTCGCCGGGCCGGTGGTGGTCGCCGTCGCGCTGGAGCGCGCCGACGGCGGCGCCGATGTGGAGCACCCGGGCACCGAATAGCCCGCTGACCGTAACCCGTCATAACCGCGTCACCGCGCTGCCACCTGCCCGGGGCACGCTGAGGCCGTTGCAACCACGGCGAGGGTGCGTCGATGCGGCCGACACGGGCGATTGCAGGCTGGGGACGGGTCATGACGGCGGAGCGGGCGTTGTGTCTGCACGCCAACCGCGCCTGCCGGTTCACCACGGTGCGCTGGCTGTTCACCGGGGTCAGCCGCCTGGGCGACGGGGTATTCTGGTACGTGCTCATGCTCGTGCTGCCCCTGACCCAGGGGCGCGCCGGAGCGGAGGCGAGCCTGCGTATGGCGGCGTTCGCGCTGGCGGGGCTAGCGGCCTACAAATGGGTGAAGGCACGCACGGCGCGGCCGCGCCCCTGCGCCACGGACGCCGGCATCCGCTCGGCGACGCGCATGCTCGACCAGTACAGCTTCCCCTCCGGCCATACCCTGCATGCGGTGGGCTTCACCACCGTGGCGGCGGCCCACTTCCCGGCGCTGACCGGGGCGCTCGCCGTGCTTACCGTGCTGATCGCCTGCTCCCGGGTGGTGCTCGGCCTGCACTATCCCACGGATGTCGCCATGGGGGCCTCGATGGGCTACGCCATCGCCCGCGGCGTGCTCGAGGTGCCGGTGGCGTACTGATCCGGCCGCGATCGTTACCGCAGCTCGGCTGCTGACGGCCACCGACATCCTCCGTTTCACGCGGTTTGATGTTGGCTGCCAGGAGCAGCCGACCTACGGGAATTCGCGTAGGTCGTGCGCCGCAGGCGTGCGACATTCCGGCGTGCTCATTGAAGATGTCGCACACAGCACGCGGCCGTGCACGACCTACCGGTCTGCCAGGAGCGGCCAACCCGCGCGGCCTGTCACCGCCCGGGATTCCTGCCGTAGATCGGCTGCTCGAGGCAGCCGACACTCTCCGTTTCGCCGCGTTGGATCTTTGCGGCCTGGGGCGGCCAGCCTACGCCGCTCGCCACGACGCGGATCCGGTGCCGAAGATCGCGCACGAGTTACTGCGCCGGCCCTTGGGCTTGTCGCCGCGCGCGGATACCCTGTCGGGCCATGACCGAGAGCGCGCCCCAACTCCCCATTGACGTCATCGAGCCGTCCTTCCGTACCGCCCTGGCGCAGGGGCCGGTGGTGGTGTCCGCGGCCACAGGCTCGGGCAAGTCCACGCGGCTGCCGCTGTGGGCGCGGGGGCAGGGGCGGGTGCTGGTGATCGAGCCGCGCCGGCTCGCGGCCACCAGCCTGGCCGGCTTCGTCGCGGGCAACCTGGGCGAGTCGCCCGGCGGCCGGGTGGGCCATGCCATCCGCGGTGATGTCCGCCACGGTCCGGACAGCGAGGTGGTGTTCGTCACACCCGGTATCGCCCTGCGCTGGCTGGCGGCGGACGGGCTTGCCGGTTTCGCCACTGTCGTGCTGGACGAGTTCCACGAGCGGCGCTGGGACACGGACCTGCTCCTGGCGCTGCTGCGTGCCCGCACGGAGGGGCCGCGGCTGGTCATCACCTCCGCGACGATTCAGGGCGAGCGCCTGGCGGGCCACCTCGGTGCCGAGCTGCTGGAGGCGGCGGGCCGGGCCTATCCCGTGAGCGTCCACCACCTCGGCGACGATCCCAGGGGGATGCCCGACAGCCGTGAGCTGAAGACCCGCCTTGCGCCCGCAGTGGAGCGGGCCCTGGCGGAGACGGAGGGGCACGTGCTCGTGTTCCTCCCCGGCCGCGGGGAGATCGCGGACGCGGCGCGGGCGCTCGGCGGGGTCCAGGCGGAGGTCATCGCGCTGCACGCGGGCGCGCCGGCGGCGGACCAGCGCCGGGCGTTGAGCCCCGAGGGGCCACGCCGGGTGATTCTCGCCACCAACGTGGCGGAGACCTCGCTCACCGTGCCCGGCGTCACCGCCGTGGTGGACAGCGGCCTGGAGCGGCGCACGATGCGGCGCAACGGCCGCACCGTGCTGGCGCTGCAGGCGGTCTCCCGCGCCAGTGCGGACCAGCGCAGGGGGCGCGCCGGACGAACGGCCCCCGGCGTATGCCTGCGCCTGTGGGGCGAACGCGCGCCGCTCGCCGAGATCACGCCGCCGGAGGTGGTCCGCGAGGATCTCACCGAGCTGGTGCTGGCCGCCGCGTGCGCCGGGCGGGATGCCGCGGCGCTCGAATTCCCCGAGGCGCCGCCGGACAACGCGCTTGCCGCCGCCCGGGCGCGGCTGCAGGCCATCGCTGCGCTGGACGAGACGGGTACGGTGACGGAGCGCGGCCGCCGGCTGTTCTCGCTGCCGGTGGACGCCTGGCTCGCGCACCTGGTGGTGGCGATGCCGGACGCCGTCACGGCGGCCTTCATGGCCGACCTCGCCGCGGCGCTCTCTGCCGGCCGGGGGCTGGCGTCCCCGCCCGGCGATCCGGACGAGCGCGAGCGCCTGGGCAAGGCTCTGGGCCGGCGTTGCGATGCGACGCTGCGGGTGGCGGCGCTTCGCGGTGTCGATCTGCCGGGGGTGCGCGTGGACCGGCGCCAGCGGACCGAGGCCGGGCGGCTGGCCGCGCAGCTGCGCGAGGCCATGGACCTGCCGGGCACCGCCGGCGAGGACGCGGATCTCGCCACGCAGGCCGGCACCGCGCTCCGCGCCGCCGCGGTGGCGATGCCGGAGCTGGTGCACGTGCGCCGCACCAAACGTCGGGAAGCACTGGCGAACGGGCAGGGCGAGGCGTTCCCGGTTGGCGACAGCCTGTTCGGCGAGGAGGACGAGGCCGCGCTGGTCCTCGACGATCACAGTGTCCCCGGCCGTCGCGGCACGCGGCAGAACGTCACCCTGGCCACCTGCCTGTCGCCGTTGCCGCTGGATGCGCTCCCTGAGCTGGGGATCACGGAGACCCGTCCCGGGCCTGCCGCGCTGGAGGACGACGCCCTGGTGGGTACGGTGGTCCACCATTATGCCGAGCGCACCATCCGCGAGGACCGCGAGGTCCTGACCGGCCCGGCGGCCCGGCGGGCCGCGGCCTCGCTGATCCTGGAAGACCGGCTGCTCGCCCCGGCGGGGGCGCGCCTGCGCGAGGACATCGACGCCTGGGCGCTGTACGTCGCGCTGGGCCACGGCGAGGGCGAGGTGCCCGAGCCGCAGGCGTGGCTCGCGGCGCGGCTGGGTGCGCTCGGCATGGAGGAGGGCGCGGATCTCGCGCTCATCGAGCCGGAGGATCTGGCATTCGACGGCGTGCCGGGGTGGGAAAGGGACTGGTTCGACCGCACGTATCCCCGTGAGGTCCGGCTGACCGACCTCCACATGCGCGTGCACTATGATGTCCGTCGCCGGGAGGTCGTCGCCGAGAAGGTCTCCGGCGTGCGCAAACGCGACCCCCGGCGGTGGGAGCTGCCGGTGTGGTCCGGCTGGCGGGTGAAGTTCCGCCAGGCGAGCCGCGAGGTGGAGGTGCGGTGACCGGCCGCCCAGTTATCAACGGAGTAGAGCCTTGCCATTACTGATTCTGCTGCTGTTCATCGGTGCGCCGCTGATGGAGCTGTACGTCCTCATCGAGGTGGGGAGCGCCATCGGTGCACTGCCGACCATCGCCCTGTGTCTGCTCACCGCGGCGGCCGGTACCGCGCTGCTGCGCCAGCAGGGGCTGGAGACACTCACCCGCGCGCGGGCGAACATGAACCGGGGCAGCGTGCCCGCCATCGAGCTTTTCGAGGGCGTGGCGCTGGCACTGGGCGGTGTCCTGCTGCTCACTCCGGGATTCATCACGGACGTGTTCGGGTTTGCCTGCCTCATCCCCTGGACACGACGGTTCCTGATCCGCTGGGTGCTGCGCCACGTCCACGTGAGCTACGGCCCGCCGCCGGGAAATGGGCCCGGGGGCGGCTACGGCCAGCGTGGTCACCGTGACGTCATCGAGGGCGAGTTCCAGCGCAGGGATCCGCGGGACGGGCAGTGAGCGCCCGCTCCCGGACGCCGGGGCGGCTCGCCGCCCTGGCGGATCTGTGTCTCGCGCTGGCCCTGGTGCTCGCCGCGGGCAGTGCCGCGCCGCTGGTCGTCGCCGGGTTCGCGCCGGCGAGCGGGCTGATCGGCGTGGTCGTGGCGCAGGGCGTGGTGATCCTCGCCGGCCTCGCGCTGCTCTGCTACTGGCGCGGGGTCACCTTCACGGGGCTTGGCCTGGTTGCTCCCGGCTGGCGGGACGTGCTGCGCGGCGTACAGCTGCTGGTGGTCGTCTTTGCCGTCAACATTCTGCTGCGGCTGTTCGTCATGCAGCTCTTCCCGGACGCCGTCAGTGGCCAGCTTGCGCGCATCACCGAGCTCGGCAACCGGGTCGCCGGCGGGATAGGCGTGCCCGAGCTCCTGGGCCTGAGCCTGTTTATCGGCCTCTACGAGGAGCTGCTCGCGCGCGGCTTCCTGCTCCAGCGCGCCCGCGCGCTGCTCGGCGGCCTGTGGGGGCCGGTGCTGCTGTCCTCCCTCCTTTTCGGCCTCGGCCACGTCTACCAGGGGGCGTTCGGCGTGATCCAGACCGCCCTCGTCGGTGCCATACTCGCCGTCGCCGTCCTCCGTTACGCCAGCCTCTGGCCCGCCATCATCGCCCACGCGCTCATCAACGCCGTGTCGCTCTGGGTGCTTGCGGCGACGTAGCCGTCCCGGCGCTCTCTGGACAATCCCTGCCATGCCGTACAGCCTTCACGCTCGGGCCGGTCTTTCGTGTACGGCATGGTGCCGGTGATAAGCACGGATGCGCATTCGTGAGACGGTGAGGGGACGGGCATGCGGCGGATATCCGATTCCAGGCGCCAGATGCAGGGCGGTCTCACCCGTGCGACCGGACCGGGGCGTCGTATCCTGCTGGCGTTCTGTCTGGTCTGCGGCATCGCGGCGGTCACGCTCAGTGCGCTGGCCGGCCGGTTCGAAGTGGCCGCCTTCCTGCCGTTCGCCGGTGCACTACTCGTGTGGCAGTGGCAGAGCACGTTCACCGGGCTGGTCGACGACGTCTACGATGCCGGCGATGCACTCGTGATGCGCGACGGACGCGATACCGAGCGAGTGCCCCTGTCCGGCCTTGCGGACGTGGATTTCCGCTGGTGCCCGCTAAGCGGCAGCAGCCAGCGGGTTCTGCCCGTGCTGCACCTGACGTTGCGGGAGTCGTGCCGCTTCGGCAGCGCGGTGCGGTTCATCGCCCGGACGGCGCACAGCGGCCCTTCCGCGGCCGCGCAGGAGGCGGCGGGAGAGCGCATGGCCGAGGATCTCCGGCGACGCATCGATCGGGCGTAGTGCGCACGCTGCGGTAAAACCAACACCACAACGCCCCCTCTGGATCCCGATATGAGTACGTCCGTCGTTTCCTTCACCCCCATCGATGGGCCGTTCGCGCCCTGTGCCATGGGCGTGTATCCACGCGTCGCCCTCGCGCCCGCGGACGACCGGCCGTGGGCCGCTATCGGCGGCGGAGGCGGAGGCGGAGGCGGAGGAGGAGGAGGAGGAGGTGGTGGTGGTGGTGGTGCAGCCGGCGGTGGTACCGGTAGTGGCGGTTCCGGCGACGGGCCATTCGCCAGGGTGATGTTCGCAGTTATCGCGATAATGGTTGTGATCCAGCTCTTCGTGACTTTCGTGCCGGAGCCGGAGGATATCGACCGGCGTCTGGTGGAGGCCGTCATGGTGCTTCCCGGGAGCAAGGTGGATGCCCTTGACGAGATGTTCATGTGGGCGGAGTTCTCCACCCCCGAGCAGCGTCGCGCGGTCCTCGACAAGCTGCTGGATATCACCGATCCCACGGATATCAGGGAGGGAAGTGTCCATGTGCTCGCACGCTCGGACGCCCGGCGTCAGCTGATGGACAGGGCGAAAGACCGTTACCGGCAGCAGATCGAACGCGCCGGCCTGGGCGAGTTCTCCACGGCGAACCTGTCCAGCCTCCGTGCCGGCGACCCGCGAACCGAAACCGTGCTCCTGGGCTTGATCGTCACCCGCCCCGCCGAGAACGGGGAGACCTTCTCGGGTGGCAAGTGGGAGACACGCGACTTCCTCTGGAGCCTGACCGGCTCCAGCTCCAGGGGGCCGCTGGCCCTGTATCTCTACTACGCGCCGGACCCCGGGAAGACGCTGAGCGAGTCGGCGGCCAATCGGCTGCTTCAGCGGCTTGGTGATGTGTGACGAGAGCGCGTGCTCCTGGGGGCAGAGGTGCTGGATGCCGGGCCGCCTTATTGAGACCGTGGACAGGTCCGGCTTGCATGCCTGTCCCGGTAGCGAGAGGCTTTCGTGTACCCGTACCCGGCGCGTCCGAGGTTGAGAGCCTGTGAAGACCCTGCTTTCCTGTGCCCGCCTGTTTGTCCTGCTTGGCACGGCGCTGCTGGCCGTGCAGGTGCCGTTCTATGTGGGCCAGTACGGGGAGACGCTCGCCGCACACTATGCGGAGTCGCAACGGAGCCTGGGACAGTTCCAGGACGAGGCGGACCGGTTCTTCGACGGCAGCATCGCCGAGCTGGTGTCGCACTACCGCGACAGTGACGACGAGGTTTTCCAGGCGGGCGGCGAAAGCATCCAGGCGATCTATCACCGCAACCTGGTGCTGGAGCGCAGCCTGACGCGGTACCGGACGGGGCCGGTGAGTGCGTATACGCAGGCCCTGGTCAGGCCGGTGCCGGAGATCAAACGGGCGGTGCTGAGCGATTACTCCTACGTCATCCGGCTGGATCCCGGGGCGATCGTGTTCGGCCTGGGGGTCGGTGTGGCGCTGACGCTGGTGCTCGAGCTGCTGGCACGTGGCGGGATGTTGCTGGTTCGGTCGGCGCGGCGGCGGAGACGGGCGGTTTCCCGAGGCCGGGCCTGACCTGCATCAGGGGCCCCGACCGTCGAGAGCCCTTCCCTTACCCCCTCGAATGAAGGGCGCCGGGCCTCGTTTGGTGCGGTTCGGTGCGGGGGTATACTGCAGGCGTCGCTCACACTTGGCCGTATCCGCCCCTGATGCAGTCCGAACAACCGATCGGGATTTTCGACTCCGGTGTCGGCGGTCTCTCTATCGCCCGCGGCATCCGCGGGCTGCTGCCGGCGGAGGACGTGCTCTACATCGCCGATTCCCGCCACGCGCCCTACGGCGACAAGCCCCACGACTTCATTCTCTCACGCTCGATGGCGCTGACGGCGTATCTGGTGGAGCAGGGCGCAAAGGCGGTGGTGGTGGCCTGCAACACCGTGACCCTGGCGACGATACGTGCGCTGCGCGAGCGTTTCGAGGTGCCCATCGTCGGCGTGGAGCCGGGGGTGAAACCGGCGGTGCTGGCGAGCCGCAGCGGAGTGATCGGCGTGCTGGCCACGGCGTCCACCGTTGCCAGTCCGGGGATCCGGTCGCTGATCGGGCGGTTCAGCGCGGGCAAGCGCGTGCTCCTGCAGCCCTGCCCGGGGCTGGCGGACCAGGTGGAGCGGCTCGCGCTGGATACGCCGGAGACCCGCTCGCTGGTATCGCGTTATCTCGAACCGCTGATCGAGGCGGGGGTGGACACGCTGGTGCTGGGGTGCACGCACTATCCCTTCCTCACGCCGCTGATCCGCGAGCGGGTCGGGTCGGACGTGGAGATCATCGAGACGGGGGAGGCGGTGGCGCGGGAGGTCCGGCGCAGGCTGGCCGAGGACGATCTGCTTCGTGACGAGTTTTCCGGGGCCGCCCCCGGCAGCCGGCTGTTCACGAGCGCCAGGGAGGCCGGTACGCAGCGGATTCTGGAGGCACTCTGGCCGTATCCGGCGGCCATTTCCGTGTTGCCGGGGCTGCCGAGCGTGCCTGCACGGACCTGACCGGCGCCATATCCAGCGGTGACGGCCCGCGCGGGGCCGCTTGCGCGATCGCGAGGGCCGACGGCAGCCGGCCGTGAATGGCCGGCCCCGGTCCCCCGCGGTCTATCCGCCCGCCGGGTTGTCCGCCTGGGCCTCCCGCTCGAAGACGTAGTCCAGCCACTGGCCGGTGAGGCGGTCGGTGAGGCGGTTCTGCTGCTGCCGCGCGGAGAGGTTGTCGATGTCGATCCACGACAGCGGCTGGTCCTGGCCGGCGCAGGTGAATACCGGGCGGGTGCGCTCGCCGGTATCCGGGTCGATCTGCCACTGCAGGCACTGGGCGCACACGCCCTTCATCATGCACTGCATGGGCGAGCCGACGGTGCCGAAGGCCTCCACACCGGGGGCGAAATAGCTGCGCAGCTCGCCCTTGAGTGCGGCCTGGAAGCCCTTGAGCAGTCCGGTCCCGCCCATGACCATAACCCGGTCCACGTCCGACAGCGGGATGCCGTCGGCGGGGCCGACCTCGCCGTCGCCGTAGCGGCGGACGAGGTCGAGCATGTCCGTGGCGACGAGGCTGGTGTCCTGCGGCCGGCGGGCCTCGATGGTGGGCTCGCCGGCGGTGCACCAGAGGATCTGGTCCGCGCCGCCCTCCAGCTCGTCCTGGTGGTCCACGTCGCCGGCCCTGCCGAAGGCGGCGACGTAGAGCACGCGGTTGCCCGCGGCACGCAGGGCGGCGCCGATGTCGAGCATCACCGCCGCGCCCCAGCGCCCGGCGACGACCATGATGGTCTTGCCGGTGGGCATGTCCGTGGGCGCGCCGGTGGGGCCCATGAGTACCAGCGGGTCGCCGGGCTGGAGCCGGCCGACGAGCCGCGGGCCGGCGCCCCACTGGAGGATCATCAGCCGGATGCAGTCGCCGTCGACGCCGGTGCCGCTGACCGTGAGCAGCGGGACCTGGAGTCGTGTGCCCTCGACCACCGGGCTGGTACTCTCGAAGGTCTGCAGCCGGAAGAACTGGCCGGCGCGGAAGTTCCGTGCGGCGAGGGGGGCACGTACCCAGACCTCGGTCATCGCCGGATTCTCGCGGTTGACCGAGACCACCCGGGCGCTGAACTGCTCGTCCATCTCGGCAAGGAAGCCCGCGGCGCTGGCGTCCGAGGCCTGCGGTTTGGACTGCACCGAGCGCAGGATCTGCGGATAGCTGCGCTTGGCGGAGGCGATGGCCTTGACCACGCTGCCATTGAATGCCGGGTGGGTGTCGCCGATGAAGCTCACCCGGTGGCCGTCCTCGTCATAGGAGGTGAACGGCCCGAACTCCGGGGACTTGCAGTGATCGGCGTCCTCCACGGGCTGGAGCTCCTCGCGCCGGGCGATGTGCGGGAGGAAGTGGTTGCCGTTGAGCGCGAAGGTGCGCGGGTACTCGCGCTCGTAGATGGTGTTGGGCACCGTGCCCGCGGCGACGAAGATCGAGCGGGCGTCCAGCGTCACCTCCTCGCGGGTGGCGAGCCAGCGCCCCTCGACGCGCTGCATGCGCCGGCAGACCAGCGACTTCACGTGGTCGTACCGGTCCACGTCCGCGTACAGCGGCTCCAGGCCCTCCGCGTAGAAGAGCCCCTCCTCCATGGCCTTGGTGAGCTCCTCGTGGTTGCGCGTGTACGCCGGCGAGGCGTTCATACCCTTGCGGTAGGCGATGGTCACGCCGCCCCACTCACGCAGCAGCGGCGCGAAGTCCGGCGCCTCGCCGGCGGCCGCGGCGCGCTCGCGCTCGGCGCGCACCGCCCGGCCGTGGGCAAGGAATTCGGCGAGGGTCTCGCGGTCCTCGTCGTTGAGCGAGGCGGTCACGGCCTCCTCGCCACGGGCGGCGGTGAGGGTCTCGTAGCGGTGGAGGACCTTCTCCACCTGCTTGATGTAGTAGGCCTGCACCTCAGTGGCGGTGTCGACGCCGGTGAGTCCGCCGCCGATCACCACCGCGGGCAGCCGTACCTGGAGGTTGGCGAGGCTGGAGTCTTTGCCTGCGCCGGTGAGCTGCAGCGCCATGAGGAAGTCGTTCGCCTGGCGCATGCCGCGGGCGAGGCTGTTGCCCATGTGCAGGACCCGCGGCAGACCGGCGCCGGTGGCGATGGTGACGTGGTCGAACCCGAGCCGCCAGGCGTCCTCAAGGGTGACGGTGCCGCCCAGGCGCACGCCGCCGTGGACGCTGAAGTTCGGCCGCCGGGCCAGGGTCAGGTAGATGAGCTTGAGGAAGTTCTTGTCCCAGCGCACGGTGATGCCGTACTCGGCGACGCCGCCGAAGCCCATCAGGATGCGCTCGTCGAGGTCCTCCACCAGGTCGGACCAGCGTTCCACCGGCTCCTCCAGCAGCGCCCGAGGCAGGGGCTCGATCTTGAGCCCGTCCACGCCCACCACGGTGCAGCCCGCCTGGGTGAGGTGATGCGCCATGGTGAAGCCCGCCGGGCCCATGCCGGCCACCAGCACCCGGCGGCCGTTGTCCGCCGCCGGCAGGAACTGCTCGGCGCGCAGGGGGTTCCAGCGGGTGAACAGGTGGTAGAGCTCCACGCCCCAGGGCAGGTCGAGGACGTCGGTGAGGCAGCGCGTCTCGATCTGCGGGATATCCACCGGGTCCTGCTTCTGGTAGATACAGGCCTTCATGCAGTCGTTGCAGATGCGGTGGCCGGTGGCGGGGATCATGGGGTTGTCCACCATGGCCACGGCCAGCGCGGCGAGGGTGTGTCCGTCGCGCTTGAAGGAGTGCATCTCGGAGATCTTCTCCTCGACCGGGCAGCCGGTGAGGGTGTTGCCGAGCGGGTCCTCCTTGAGGCCGAGCTCCGGGGAGCCCTTCTTCTCCGGGAAGCCCTTGGAGCAGAAGTCGCCGTCGTGCTCGTGGCAGTAGATGCAGTAGTGCACCTCGCCCTGAACGGCGCGGGCGCTGGCGCGGCCGTCCGTGAGCCCGAAGCCGTCGCGGCGGCGCTTGTGGCCCTCGCCGGCCTCGCGGCGTGCGACGCCGTCGCCGGTCTCCTGCAGCGGCACCAGTGCGGTGTGGTCGACGCGCTGGGGCAGCCGGAAGCTGGTCCAGCCGGCGACGGTGCGGGCGGCCTCCGGCTCCTTGCGTGCGAGCTTGCACCAGGCGGTGACGCGCTCGATGGCCTCGGCGTTGGCGTCGCTGTCGGCCAGCAGGCCCATCGCGTAGGTGGCGACGCGGTGCTCGCGGTCGCCGTCGTGGCCGCCGGTGCGCTCCTCGAGCCAGGCGTCCAGCTCTGCGAAGGACGTCTCCACCGGGCGGCGGTGCTTCTTCACCCGGCGCTGGACGAACTCCTGCTTGAAGCCCATGACCACGTCGTGGGAGAGGGTGGCGGCACGGGCGCGATCCAGCGCGGCGCCGATGTCGAAGAGCTCGCCGAGGAACTCCTCCAGCTCCGGGCCCAGCTCCAGCAGCAGTGCGCTGGTGTCGGTGGCCGAAAGCGGTTCGCCGCGGCGGTAACGCAGCAGACGGGTGGCGAGCTCGGGCGCCCGGGCGGCGAGGCGGTCACGGAACAGGGCGTCCAGCCGGGCGAGGCCGCCGGGCTGCTGGAGGGCCTCGAAGCTCAGGCCGAAGCGCTCGAGTGCGGAGTCGAGATTCATGAGTCAGTCGGATCGCTGTGGCAGTTGATTCGGGATCGCGACGCGGGGCCGCGGCAGGATGCAAGGATGCGGGGCCGCCGTCGTCCCATCAAGTCAATCCGTGTGCGGTTTTTGCCGGGCCACGGCACGGACGTCACCGCGGGCGCCGCCCCGGGACAGTGAAGCCGGGCTGATATACTGCCACGCTTTGCCCGGTGCATCCCCCCGGCAGCCGCGGGCTGGCGGGGCCGGGCGCGGCGTGAAGGCGGGGGCGATGGAAGGCAGACGGATACGTGCGCAGGCACGGCGTCGCCGGCGGCGCGGGGTAGCTGGCACGGCGCTGGGGCTGGCGATGGCGTCCGCCGGCGTGCATGCCTTCGTGCCCGTGGTACCGATCGCGCTCGCCGGCGTGCTCACCTGGCTGGCGGGGGGCCTGCTGTGGCCGGATGTGGCCCCGCGCACCCGCCGTCAGGTACTCGCCCTGCTCGTCGCCGGGAGCGCCGGGCTGGTGTGGGCCGCGGCCAACGGTGAGCCGCTGGCCTGGGGACGGGCGCTGGCGGGCAACGCCGCACTCATCGGTATGCTCTCGGCGGTGGGCTTCCTGCGTCTGATCGCCGCGCCGGCGGGCGGCGGCGAGGAGCGGCTGCCGTCCGGCCGGCGCGGGGTGGTGGGCACGCTGCTCGGGCTCCACCTGTTCGGCGCCGTGGTCAACCTCTCCACCGTGTTCATCATGGCCCATCGCATGGTGCGCGACGGTCGTCTCGACGACCGGCAGCTGCGCGTGCTCACCCGTGGGTTCCCCGCGGCGGCGTTCTGGTCGCCGTTCTTCGCGGCCATGGCGGCGGCACTCACCTATGCCCCCGGCGCGCACCTGACACCGTTGCTGATGGTGGGTGTGCCGCTGGCGGCGGTGGCGCTGGCCGTCACCGCCGTGGAGCTCGCCCGTGAGCCGCTGGGGGACTTCCGTGGCTATCCGCTGCACTGGGGCAGCCTGTGGCTGCCCGGGGTGCTCGCCGCGATCATACTGGCCGGTCACTGGTGGGACCCGACCCTGTCGGTGCTCGGCATGATCACCGTCCTCGCACCGCTGCTCACGGCGGCGGTGCTGCCTTTCCGCGACCCCGCGCCGGTGCGGCTGCTGAGCCGGCAGGTCGTCGCGCGGCTGCCGCTGATGGCCAACGAGCTCGGCCTGTTTCTCGCCGCCGGGATGCTGGCCGCGGGGCTTGAGGGCGTGGTCGCCACGCTCGGCGGCTGGGTGCCGTTCGCCCACTTCGGGGGGCTGCAGGCCGGGGTGGTGCTGGCGCTGATGGTGGCGGTCTCGCTGGTGGGCGTGCACCCGGTAATCGGCATCGCTGCCTTTGGCACGCTGCTCGCGCCGCTCTCCCCGGACCCCAGCCTGCTGGCGATGACCTTTCTCGCCGGCTGGGGGATCGGCGTCGCGGTGAGTCCGCTCTCCGGACTGAATCTGGCCCTGCAGGGCGCCTATGACGTCGCCCCCGCCCGGGTGGTGCGGCTCAACTGGCGCTACGGCGGGGTGATGGTCGCGGCGAGTACCGTTGCCTTCGTCCGCTACGCCCGGCGTGTGCCGGGCTGAGGGCGCAGCGCTCGTCCACGACGGCGCGGCGGTGGACGGCCGCGGCCGCGGCCACCTCGGCCACGCCGCTCTCGCCCGGCTCGGGGGCGTCGCCGCCGGCAAGCACCTCCAGCACCGAGCGCACGCCGCGGGAGAGTGCCTCCGTGTGGTAGCCCCCCTCCAGGACGAAGGCCAGGCGGCCGTCGCAGTGGCGGGCAGCGATCTCGCGTACGATGGCGGTCATCGCGGCGAAGCCCTCGAAGGTGACGTTCAGCGCCAGGTCCAGGCGGTGGGCGTCGAAACCGGCCGAAACCAGCACCAGGTCCGGCTCGAACCAGTCCGCGGCGGGGACCAGGATCTCGCGGAAGGCCTTGAGCATGGCGGTATCGCCGGCCCCGCCGGGCAGTGGCACGTTCACGGTGGTGCCCTCGCCGAGTCCGACACCGACCTCCTCCAGGGCGCCGGTCCCGGGGTAGAAGGGGGCGGCGCGGTGGGCGTCGAAGAACAGCACGTCCGGGTCGGCCCAGAAGATGTCCTGGGTGCCGTTGCCGTGGTGGACATCCCAGTCGACGATGAGCACGCGCCGGCAGCCCAGCCTGGCCTGGGCGTGGGCGGCGGCCACGGCGACGTTGTTGAACAGGCAGAAGCCGCGGGCGCGCACGGGCTCGGCGTGGTGGCCCGGCGGACGGACCAGGGCGAAGGCGGCCGGCGCCTCGCCGGCGACCACCGCCTCCACCGCGGCGATGGCGGTGCCGGCCGCCCATTCCGCGGCCTCGACGCTGCCCGGGGAGACAGCGGTGGTGTCCACGTCCACCCAGGCGTGCTTGCCGCGCAGCGCGAAGATGGTGTCGAGGTATGTCCGTGTGTGTACGCGGGCGAGCTCGTCGACCTCTGCCTGCCGGCCCGGGCCGAAGCGTATGCCGGCGACGGGCTCGCGTTCCAGCAGTTCCAGGATCGCGGTCAGCCGGCCGGGGTGCTCGGGGTAGTTCCACTGCACGCCGAGGCCGGCGAGGATCTCGCGGACCCGCCGCTCCAGGCGGCCGGGCAGGAAGGGGTCATGCGCGTCCGGGCGGTGGGCGAGCATGTGCTCGTCGTGAAGGACGAGCACTTCGTCCGCACCGGCCATGTCAGTCGTACCGACGCATCTGGCCGACCACGACGCCCTGGACCGTGACCTGGTCGGGGGCGTAGCGCTGGGGGGCGTGGTCCGCGTTGGCGGGGTGGAGGATCACCTCGTCCGGGCGCTGCTCGATGCGCTTGAGGGTGGCGGCCTCGTTGTCGATGAGCGCGACCACCACCTCACCGTCGCGGGCGTGCTCGCGGTGCTCGACCACCACCCAGTCGCCGTCGTGGATGCCGTCGTCGATCATGGAGTCGCCGCGCACCTGCAGCACGTAACACTCGCCGCGCCCGCGCAGCAGCTCGGGCACGGCCACCGGTTCGCTGTCGGTCACCGCCTCGATGGGCAGGCCCGCGGCGATGCGCCCGAGCAACGGCAGGCTGTCGCTGTCCTGTGCCGCCTCGGTGAGGTGGACGCCGCGGCGGCGGCCGTTCATCGGCTCGACCAGGCCGGCCTCGATCAGCGCGCTGACGTGCTTGTGCAGCGAGCCCCGCGAGCGCAGCCCGAAGGCGCGGCAGATCTCGCCCAGGGTCGGGGCCTCGCCCTCGCGGGCGCAGTCCCGGAGGAATTCGAGGATGTCCTGCTGGCGGCGTGTGAGAACCGGCATGGCGCTTGTTCGTTCTCTTTGGGTTCTATAATCTTTTCATTCTCAACGGGCTCTCCCGCTGATGCAAACGAAAACGGCGGTGTGACGCCGTCATTGAGCCGAGTCGCTGGCAAACGGGGGCACGAATGGGCATAGCGGCAGCGGAAACCGACGACGCGCGCCTGCTCGACCCGGTGCGCCGGCTCGCCGGGCGCCTGCGGCGAAAGTATAGCGGACGAATCACCGGTGAGCTGACGGTGCCCGCGCGGGACGGCCGTTATGCCGATATCCCCGGCGAGCTCGCGCCCGCACTCGCCGGCGCGCTGCGCGCCCGGGGCGTGGCACAGCTCTACAGCCACCAGCGCGAGGCCTGGGACCAGGTCCGCGCCGGCCGGCACACCGTGGTGGTCACGCCCACGGCCTCGGGCAAGACCCTGTGCTACAACCTGCCGGTGCTCCAGTCCGCACTCACGGAACGCTCGAAGGCGCTGTACCTCTTCCCGACCAAGGCCCTCTCCCAGGATCAGGTCGCGGAACTCACCGAGCTCAACCAGGCCGGGGAGCTGGGCATCCGCGCCTATACCTTCGACGGCGACACACCCGGTGACGCCCGCAAGGCGGTGCGCACCAAGGGGGACATCGTCGTCTCCAACCCGGACATGCTCCACAAGGGCGTGCTGCCGCACCACACCAAGTGGGCGCAGTTCTTCGAGTCGCTGAAGTACGTTGTCATCGACGAGATGCACACCTACCGCGGCGTGTTCGGCTCCCACGTGGCCAATGTCATCCGCCGGCTGCGCCGGGTGTGCCGTTTCTACGGCGCCGACCCGGTGTTCATCCTCTCCTCGGCGACCATCGCCAACCCGGCGGAGCTGGCCGCCTCGCTGGTGGGCGACGAGGTCGCGGCGATCACCGACAGCGGTGCGCCGGCAGGGGAGAAGCACCTGCTGCTGTGGAACCCGCCGGTGGTCAACGCCGATCTGGGTATCCGTGCCTCGGCGCGCTCGCAGGCCACGCGCATCGCGCGCACCGCCGTGCGCGGCGGCATGAAGACCATCGTGTTCGCGCGCTCGCGGCTGATGGTCGAGGTGCTCACCAAGTACCTCAAGGACGTCTTCGACCGCGATCCCCGCCGCCCGGCACGGGTCGCCGCGTACCGCGGCGGCTACCTCCCCACCGAGCGCCGGGGCACCGAGAAGGCCCTGCGCGGCGGCGACGTCGACTGCGTCATCGCCACCTCCGCGCTGGAGCTGGGCGTGGACATCGGCGCGCTGGACGTGTGCGTGCTCAACGGCTATCCCGGCACCATCGCGGCCACCTGGCAGCGGCTCGGCCGGGCGGGGCGGCGCAACCGTCCGGCACTGGGGGTGCTGATCGCCTCCAGCGAGCCCCTGGACCAGTACATCGTGCGCAACCCGGAGTTCTTCCTCGGGGCCTCGCCGGAGCACGCCCGCATCAGCCCGGACCAGCTCCTCATCCTGCTCGACCACGTGCGCTGCGCGGCCTTCGAGCTGCCGTTCCGCCGGGGCGAGCGCTTCGGGGGCGAGGACCTGGAGGCGCTGCTGGACTATCTCGTCGAGCAGGGCGTGCTCCACCGCGAGGGCGAGGCCTGGCACTGGATGGAGGACAGCTACCCGGCCAACAGCGTGAGCCTGCGCGCGGTGGCCGAGGGCAACTTCGTGGTCATCGACACCACCGACGGGGCGCGGCGCATCATCGCCGAGGTGGACTTCTCCAGCGCCGCGGAGACGATCTACGAGGGCGCGATCTATCTCGTGCAGGCGAGCCCCTACCAGGTCGAGCACCTGGACTGGACCGGGCGCAAGGCCTACGTGCGCGAGACCCGTGCGGACTACTACACCGACGCCATCGACTACACC
Source organism: Arhodomonas sp. KWT2 (assembly GCF_041949875.1). Lineage (NCBI taxonomy): Bacteria > Pseudomonadati > Pseudomonadota > Gammaproteobacteria > Chromatiales > Ectothiorhodospiraceae > Arhodomonas > Arhodomonas sp. KWT2. The sequence goes on along the minus strand of NZ_JBHFPQ010000043.1, from coordinate 258,338 downwards.
CGGCTGAAGATCCTGGAGAACTTCGAGTCCGCCCGGGCGGCCGACGCGGAGGTGGCCAACGGCGAGGTCCACCTGGTGCGGCGGATCCCGGGCTACAAGAAGATCCGCTACTACAGCCACGAGAACATCGGCTTCGGCAACATCGACCTGCCGGACCAGGAGATGCACACCACCGCGGTGTGGTGGCAGGTCGAGCCCCGGGCCCTGGCGGACGCAGTGCCGGGCCGCCAGCAGGCCATCGACGGCTTTCTCGGCGCGGCCTACGCTATGCACCATGTGGCGGCGCTGCGGATCATGGCCGAGCCCAACGACCTCGGCCGGGCCGTCGGTGACGGCGACGCGCGCTGGTTCGCAACCGTGGGCGCGAGTGGGCGCGGCAGCCTGCGCACCCTGGACGGCGGCGAGGTGGATCCGGAGGCGGAGCGCCACTTCCGCCCCGCGGTGTTCCTGTACGACAACTACCCCGGCGGCGTCGGCCTCTCCGAGCCGCTGTTCGGCCAGCGTCACGCCGTGGCGGCGGATGCGCGGGATCTCGTGGCGGCCTGCGGCTGTGAGCACGGCTGCCCAGGCTGTGTCGGCCCGATCCTCGCCTCGGAGGACCAGCGCGGGTTCTCGCCCCGACAGGCGGCGCTGACCGTGCTCGAGCTGTTCATCGGTGATGAGTCTCCGCGCGCGTCTTGACACCCTCCGGCGCCAGGCCGGCACGGACGACGCCCCCGAGCGCGGGGGCGACGACGCCCTGCGCGAGCGCCTGCGTCGCCTTGACGGCGGCCGTCGGCGCCCGGGTGCGGCGGCGGGGCCGGTGCCGGCGGCGGACGTCGCCGCGTGCGTCGGCGGTGAGGTGGTGGCGGACTCGCTGGTGCGCGTGCGCCAGCGCATCCCGCTGGAGAGCGCGCACGGCCACGTGGCCCTGGGCCGCGTCGGCGACGCCGTCGCGCTGCCCGGCGTGGGGGCGTTCCCCGGCCGCTCCGCGGTGTTCATCGACACCGAGACCAGCGGTCTCGCCGGCGGCACCGGCACGGTGGCCTACCTCGTCGGCCTGGCGCGCCTGGATGGCACGGCGCTGGCGCTGGAGCAGTACCTGATCACGGCGTTCGCTGGCGAGGCGGCCATGCTCGCCGCTGTGCGCGATGCACTGGGCGGCGACGACGTCCTCGTCAGCTACAACGGCAAGTCCTTCGACGCGCCGCTGCTGCGCGACCGTTTCCGCCTGGCCCGGCAGTACCACCCCCTTGAACGGACCGGCCACGCGGACCTCCTGCACCCGGTGCGCCGGCTCTTCCGCCGGACGTGGCCGGACTGCCGGCTCGCCACCGCGGAGGCGCGCCTGCTCGGCTTCCGCCGGGACGACGATCTGCCCGGGAACCAGGCGCCGCTGGTGTGGTCCGAGCTGCTGCATGGCGGAACCACCGAACGGCTGCCGGCGGTGCTGGATCACAACCGTCGGGACCTCCTCTCGCTGGCGGCACTGTGGCCGGTGCTGGGGGAGGTCTTCGCCGAGCCCGCGCGCTGGGGCGCCTGCTCCCGGGCGGCGGCCCGGGCATGGTACATGAGTGGCGACGAGCGCCGGGCGCGGGCGGTGCTGGAGGCCGCTCCGGCCCTCGATGCGCCGGGGCGCCACGAGCTCGCCCGCCTGCGCCGCCGCGCCGGCGACTGGGCCGGGGCGCGCGCGATCTGGCAGGGCCTGGCCGAAGCCGGCGACGCGCACGCCGCGGAGGCGCTGGCGAAATACCACGAGCACGTCCGGCGGGACTGGCAGGGGGCGCTCGCCTGGACGTCACGCCTGCCCGCCGGTGCCGAGGAGACCGAACGGCGTCGTGAAAGGCTCGCGCGCAAGCGCGGCCGCGACGGTGCCCAGGGCGATCTCTTCCCGCGGTGACCGCGGCGGGGATGACCTATGCTTGGGATAAACGGCGGTGCATGCCGCCATACACGGATGCGAGGTATGGCATGACGGAAGCCGACGAGGCCCTGAGCGGCGTGATACTGGAGCACACCCGGGGCTGGACCCTGGACGAGGTGAGCGGCCTCTGCCGCGTGGAGACCCGCTGGGTAGTGGCGCTGGTGGACGAGGGCGCCATCGAGCCCGCGGAGGGTGCCGGGCCACCGGAGTGGCGCTTCGGCGGCGACGCGGTGGTACGCGTGCAGCGTGCCGCCCGGCTGATGCGCGACCTGGGCGTGAACGCCCCGGGGGCGGCACTGGCGCTGGAGCTCATGGAGGCGCTGGACGCCCGGCGCTCGGAGCTATCCTAGCTGGTCCAGGGGCAGGGCCGTGGTCTCCTTGAGCCGCTGGAGCAGGATGTTCGAGCGCACGCTTGCGACCATCGGCAGGCCCAGCAGCTCGTGGAGCAGGAACTCGGAGAAGCGTTCGAGATCCGGCGAGACCACGCGCAGGAGGTAGTCCGAGTCCCCGCTCACCGCCCAGCACTCCAGCACCTGGGGAAACGCGCCGATCCCCTCGGCGAAGGCGCGCGCCGGATCCGTGCCATGCTTCTCCAGCGAGACGTTCACGAACGCCATCACCCCCAGGCCGAGGCGGCGGCGGTCGAGCACGGTGGCATAGCCGCGGATGACCCCGGCGGACTCCAGGCGCTTGAGCCGGCGCTGACACTGCGACGGCGAGAGGTGCACGCGCTCGGCGAGGGCGACGTTGGACAGGCGCGCATTCGCCTGCAGTGCCTCGAGCAGGCGGTGGTCATAGGTGTCGAACGCGAGGGTGTGCGTGTCCATTGCGTATTGATCGGTGTCAATGCAGGTTCAATGCACAGTCTGCGCGTGAGACGGTGATTCTGCAAAAACAGTGCGTCACCGGTGCGGTATCGTCCCGGACATACCCACCCGACGTGCAGGAGGCGCATCATGAGCGCGGCCGAGCAGTATCAGGATCTCTGGGACAACCCCGTGGGCACGGACGGCTTCGAGTTCGTGGAGTTCGCCGCCCCCGAGCCGGAGGGGCTCAAGGCGCTGTTCCGGCGCATGGGCTTCAGCGAGGTGGCCCGTCACCGCAGCAAGGCGGTCAGCCTCTTCCGCCAGGGCGGGATCAACTTCATCGTCAACGCGGAGCCGGACAGCCAGGGTGCGGCCTTCGCCCGCGAGCACGGCCCCTGCGCCAACGCCATGGCCTTCCGCGTGCGCGACGCCGCGGCGGCGCTGGACACCCTGGTGGCCCGCGGTGCGACCCCGGTGGCCCCGCGCACCGGGCCGATGGAGCTCAACATCCCCGCGATCGAGGGTATCGGCGGTGCCCTGGTCTATCTGGTGGACCGCTACGGTGAGCAGTCGATCTACGACGTGGACTTCGAGCCCGTGCCCGGTGCCGATCCGAATCCGGCGGGCGCGGGGCTCACCTACATCGACCACCTGACCCACAACGTCGCCCGCGGGCATATGGATTACTGGGCGAACTACTACACCGAGCTGTTCAACTTCCGCGAGATCCGCTACTTCGATATCGAGGGCAAGCGCACCGGGCTGCATTCCCGGGCAATGACCAGTCCGGACGGGCACATCCGTATCCCGATCAACGAGTCGTCGGACGACAGGAGCCAGATCGAGGAATTCCTCCGCGAGTACAACGGCGAGGGTATCCAGCACATCGCCCTCGGCACGGACGATATCTGTGCCACCGTGGACGCGCTGACGGGCAACGGCCTGGGGCTTATGAGCACGCCGGCGACCTATTACGAGAAGGTCGACGAGCGGGTGCCCGGCCACGGCCAGGATCTGGAGGCCCTGCGCGCGCGCAACATCCTCATCGACGGCGCGCCCACCGAGGGCCAGGGCCTGCTGCTGCAGATTTTCAGTGAGACCGTGATCGGGCCGATCTTCTTCGAGTTCATCCAGCGCAAGGGCAACGAGGGCTTCGGCGAGGGCAATTTCCAGGCCCTGTTCGAGTCCATCGAGGAGGACCAGATGCGCCGGGGCGTGCTCGACGGGGGGGATCAGCCTGACGGGAAGTAGGCGCCAAGGCGCCGGAAGGTCCGGCCGAGGTCCGCGCTCAACCCCAGGACCTGCCGGCCGTCCTCCTCGCTATGGCGGCGTACGTCGGCAGAGAAACGGACCAGCGGCTCCGTCTCTTCGGGGAGGGCGAGGCTGATGTGCAGGGTCCCGCCTTCGCAGACCGCCGCGGCGGGGGGCAGCGCCACCCGGCAACCCTGCTCGCTGACGTCGAGGATCAGCGCGTTGTGTTCCTCGCCGTCGCCCATGCGCACGCGTGCCGGGAGCTGGCAGTTGAGTCTCGGTTCCCGGCGCAGCGCGAATGACTCGGTCTCCTCCGGATAGGCGATGAAGACCATGGGCTCCGGTTCGCGCAGGAGCTGGCGCACGTAGCTCCTGAACCCGTAGGCCACACCTTCGTGGAAGAAGCGCACCACCAGCGGGTCGCCCGGGCTCAGGCGCAGGCGCTCCAGCCCGCCGCCACCGGCGTTGTCGTGCAGGGCGAGATACCGGTCGGCGCGTGCGCCGAGCAGTGTCGTGACGATACGGCTGGCATAGCCCGGCACCTGGAGCTGCATGTTAAGCCCACAGAAGAACAGCTCCCCGGTGTCCTGTGTCGCCTCCGCCATTGTCCCCTCCGTGTCGTCGTCCGCAGGGAGTCTACCCGCGCCGGCGGTTAGGGGCTAACGCCGGCGGCAACCCGCCGGGGCCGGTCGAGCGTGGTCACCGGCGAACGGGTTAGACTGGGCGTCCGGGCGGTAGGCGCCCGGGAAAACGCGTTGAATGGAGCCACCCCATGACCCGCACTGTCCGCACCCTGGCCCACTGGGGCGCCTATCAGCTCGATATCGACGGCGAGGCCGTCACCGCCGTCCACCCCTGGCCCGATGATCCGGACCCCTCGCCGGTGGGCGAGGTCCTGCGCGAGACCCGCGGCCCCGAGCGTGTCGAGCGGCCGATGATCCGCCGCGGCTGGCTCGACGGGGCGTCCACCGGCGAGCGCCCCCGGGGCGCGGACGAGTTCGTGCCGGTCTCCTGGGAGACGGCGCTGGAGCATGTCGCCGGCGCCCTGGCACGCACCCGGCGGGAGTACGGCAACGAGGCCATCTACGGTGGCTCCTACGGCTGGGCCAGCGCCGGGCGCTTCCACCATGCCCAGAGTCAGGTGCACCGTTTCCTCGCCGCCATCGGTGGTTACGTCCGCTCGGTCAACAGCTACTCCTTCGCCGCGGCGGAGGTGATCACGCCCTACGTGGTGGGTTACGACTTCAACACCTTCCGCGCGGCCTCCACCTCGCTGTCCGTGGTCGCGCGGGAGACGGAGCTGCTGGTGTGTTTCGGCGGCACGCCGTGGAAGAACGCCCAGATGCAGTCCGGCGGCATCGGCCGCCACGTGGTCGGCCCGGCGCTGGAGGCCGCCGCGGCGCGGGGCTGCCGCATGGTCAACCTCTCGCCGCTGCGCGACGACCTCGCCCTGGCAGGTGCGGTGTGGCAGCCGGTGCGCCCCAACACCGACCTCGCGGTGATGCTGGGTATCGCCCACACGCTGGTCGAGGAGGGCCTGCACGACCGGGACTTCCTCGCGCGCTACACCGAGGGCTTCGAGCCCTTCCGGCGCACGCTCATGGGCGAGGCGGACGCCCCGGCGCGGGACGCGGACTGGGCGGCCTCGGTAAGCGGCGTGCCCGCCGCGACCCTGCGGGAGCTGGCCCGGGAGATGGCCGGGTCGCGGACCATGATCAACCTGAGCTGGTCGCTGCAACGCGCGGATCACGGCGAGCAGGTCTACTGGATGGGTATGGTGCTCGCGGCCATGCTCGGGCAGATCGGACTGCCCGGGGGCGGCTTCGGCGCCGGCTACTCCGCCGCGGGGTCGGTGGGCAACGGCGCCCACCGCCGGAAGCTGACCCGGCTGCCGCCCCTGCCCAATCCGGTGGAGGCCTTCATCCCGGTGGCCCGCATCGCGGACATGCTCCTGCACCCCGGTGAGTCCTTCGACTACGACGGCGAGCGCCGCCGCTACCCGGAATGCCGGCTGGTGTACTGGGCGGGCGGCAACCCGTTCCACCACCACCAGGACCTCACCCGCCTGGTGCGGGCGTGGCAGCGCCCGGAGACGGTGATCGTCCATGAGCCGTTCTGGACCGCCACCGCCCGGCACGCGGACATCGTGCTGCCGGTGACAACGCCGCTGGAGCGCGAGGACATCGGCGGATCGTCGGCGGACGACACGCTCGTGGCCATGGACCAGGCGTTCCCGCCCTACGGCGAGGCCCGCGACGACTACGCGATCTTCGCCGACCTGGCGGAGCGCCTGGGCGAGGGCGAGCGCTTCACCGAGGGGCGAGACGTCACCGGCTGGCTGCGCCACATCCACGGGGGCCTGCGCGAACGCTACCCGGAGCTGCCGGACTACGACGCCTTCCGCCGGCGGGGCTATCACCGTTTCGGTGAGGGTGAGCCGCCGGTGGAGCGGGTGCAGCTCGCCGACTTCCGCGCGGACCCCGAGCGCTACGCCCTGCCGACCCCGAGCGGGCGCATCGAGATCCACTCCCGGCGTATCGAGGCGATGGCGCTGGCGGACTGTCCGCCCCATCCGCAGTGGCTGGCGCCGTCGGAGTGGCTGGGCGGGGAGAGCGCGCGTCAGCGCCCGCTGCACCTGCTTTCCCACCAGCCGGCGAACCGGCTGCACGGGCAGTACACCCACGCCGCGCCGAGCCGGCGGGCGCGGATCGACGGCCGTGAGGCGGTGCTCATCAACCCGGAGGACGCCGCCGCCCGGGGGATCAGTGACGGCGACACGGTGCGCGTGATCAGCGACCGCGGCGCCTGCCTCGCCGGTGCGCGGCTGTGGGACGGCGTGATGGCCGGGGTCGCGGTCCTGCCCACGGGCTCCGACTATACCCCGGACCCGGCGGGCGGGCCGGAGCGCTCGGGCAACCCCAACGTGCTCACCCGGGACGTCCCGACCTCCGGGCTGGGGCAGGCGCCGAGCGCCCAGACCTGCCTGGTGGACATCGTCCCGGAGGCGGGGGTCAGTGCGTCCGCGCCAGCGTGAACAGCGCCGTGGCCACCTGGTGAGGGGGGTAGCGGCGCAGGCGCTCGACGAGCGCCTCCCAGCGCTGCCCGTCCGCCGCCAGGGGGGCGAGGGCGGTACCGTCGTCGGTCAGCGCGGTGAGCCGGGAAGGGCGGCCGGTCGCCTCCGGTGCGGTGGCGAGGCCGGCGTTGCGCAGCCAGTGAAGGTGCACCGCCACGGTCTCCGCGGGCCGGCCAGGGAGGTCCGCGGCGGCGACCGGCCCGGTGGCCAGCCGCTGCACGATCTCGCGCAGCAGGGCGCCGTCGACCTGCATGATTGTGCTCCCGGATGGATGTCCGTCGCCGATGATACCCCGGTGGCGCACTGATGACAGGAGGTGACGGCCATGGATGAGCAGGCCCGGGGGCAGCGCCGCATGGGCCGGGGCATGATGATGGCGTTCTGGGTGCTCGTGCTGGGGCTCGGGACCTGGTGGTTCCAGGGCGTGCTCGAGGACCGGCGCAACCCGAACGCGGGCGTGGCGCAGACCGGCGGAGACGGGCGGGTGGTGCTGGAGCGCAACCGTTCCGGGCACTTCGTCGCCACCGGACGTATCAACGGTGAGCCGGTGACCTTCCTGCTCGATACCGGCGCCACCTACGTCACCGTCTCGCCCGGCACGGCTTCGCGTCTGGGCCTGCGGGAGGGACCGGCGGCGACCTTCAGCACGGCCAACGGCCGGGTACGTGGCCACCTCACACGGCTGGATACCGTCGCCCTCGGAGGGCTCGCGGCCCGGGATGTGCGCGGTGCCGTCAACCCGGGGCTGGGCGACGACACCGCGCTGCTCGGCATGAGCTATCTTGGCCGTTTCGACATCCAGCTCAGCGGCGAGCGCATGATCATCCGCGCGCCGCAGCAGCGGCGCTGAGCCCGCGGGCTCAGGCCGCGGCCTGCCGGGGCGGGGTGGCGTCGCAGCGCTTCAGGGTCACCCGTGCCGCATCGCTCCAGTGCACCAGCGCCAGGTGGCCGTCGGCGGCCTCGGTGAGCGCGGTGCAGCTTTCCACCCAGTCACCGCAGTTGGTGTAGAGCACCCCGTCGATGCGCTCGATCTCCGCGCGGTGGATGTGGCCGCAGACCACGCCGTCCACGCCCCGCCGCCGGGCCTCACGCGCCGCGGCGTGCTCGAATCGGGCGATGTAGTCCGTGGCGTTGGCGACCCGGTGCTTCACGGCGTGGGCCAGCGACCAGTACGGGAAGCCGAGCAGGCGGCGGGCCCGGTTCACCCAGCGGTTGAGCCAGAGCAGGGTGTCGTAGGCGTGATTGCCCAGGGCCGTGAGCAGCGGACCGCACTGCACGACGGTGTCGAACTCGTCGCCGTGGAAGACCAGCAGCCGGCGACCGTCCGCGGTCTCGTGGACGATCTCGCGGTGGACGCTGACGCAGCGGACCTCGCTGCCGGCGTAATCCCGCAGGGCCTCGTCGTGGTTGCCGGGCACGTAGATCACCCGCGTGCCGTTCTCCGCCTTGCGCAGGATCTCGTGGATCACCGCGGTGTGCGCGTCCGGCCAGTGCACGCGCCGGCGGCGGTGCATCTCCCAGAGGTCGACGATGTCGCCGACCAGGTAGAGGTTGTCGCTTTCCGTCTGGCGCAGGAAGGTCAGCAGGAACTCCGCCTGGGCGCCTCGGAAACCCAGGTGCACGTCCGAGATGAAGATGCTGCGGTAGCGCGTTGTCAGCGTGCGTGTCGCCTTCGCCATGATGCCCCCTCGGGCTTGCCGGGACGCGGCCCACGCTGGCACGGCGGGGTTTCACGGATGTGATGCCACGGCGCCGCTTTCGTGACACGGCGCCGTGGGTTGCGGGGCTCAGCGCAGCTGACTGCTGCGGACCCAGCCGCTGTCGCCGTTACGGGTGCGTACGTGCACGTAGCGGCCCTCGCGGCGGCCGGTGGTCACGGGCTCGCCGGGCTCCAGGCGCCGGCCGCGGTCGGCGGTGGAGTCCGGATCGTCGAGGAGATAGGGCGCGGAATAGCGGGCCTTCGCGTTCCCGGCCGGTGCGGCCGTGGGCAGGGCGAGGAGCAGCAGGGCGGCAAGGACGAGGGTGTAGCGCGACATGTCGAACCTCCGTGTCGGTCGCGGTGGATGTGTTTACGTTAACGTTGGGGGGTGCCGGGTTGCAGGCGCATGGACAGATCCACGGCGCGGACGTGCTTGGTCAGTGCCCCGGTGGAGACGTAGTCCACGCCCGTCGCCGCGATGCCGGCCAGCCCCTCCCACTCGACGTTGCCGGAGGCCTCGAGCCGGGCGCGGCCGGCGTTCATGGCCACCGCCTCGCGCATGGCCGCCAGCGGGAAGTTGTCGAGCATGATGATGTCGGCACCGGCGGCCAGTGCCTCGGCGACCTCGTCGAGGGTCTCGGTCTCGATCTCGACGGTGACGTCCGGGTGGTGGTGGCGGGCGGCCTGCACGGCCGCGGTGATGCCGCCGCAGGCGAGGACGTGGTTCTCCTTGATCAGGATCGCGTCGAACAGTCCCTGGCGGTGGTTCACGGCGCCGCCGCAGGCGGTGGCGTACTTCTGGGCGCGGCGCAGTCCCGGCAGGGTCTTGCGCGTGTCGAGCACGCGGCAGCCGGTGCCGGCCAGGGCGTCGGCGTAGCGGCGCGCGGTGGTGGCCGTGCCGGAGAGCAGCTGCAGGAAGTTGAGCGCCGTGCGCTCGCCGGTGACCAGGCTGCGGGCCGGGCCGGTGAGGGTGCACAGCAGGGTATCGGCGTCGACGGCATCTCCGTCGTTCACGTGCCAGCGGATGTGTACCGCCGGGTCGAGGGCCTGGTAGACGGCGTCGAACCAGGGGCGGCCGCAGATCACGGCGGGCTCGCGCACGATCACCGTGGCCGTGTCGATCCGCCCGGCGGGCAGGAGCACGGCGGTGATGTCGCCGCTGCCGACGTCCTCGTCCAGGGCGCGGCGGGCATCGTCGGCGACGCGCTGGGGATCGATCACGCCGGGTCGTCCTCCGTCTCGTCGTCGTCGATGGCCGCGGGCCGTGGGGCGACGGAGTCGACGCGACGGCGCAGCGCCGAGCGCCCGAGCATGAAGGCGCTCACCGGTGCGGTGATGAACAGGAAGAAGGTGATCAGGAACTCGCGCACGCTCACCCCGCTCTCCGTGCCCGCGGCGTAGGCCACGAACGCGGCGAGCAGGCTGGCCAGCCCCAGCGTCGTCGCCTTGGTCGGGCCGTGCAGCCGGGTGAAGAAGTCCGGGAAGCGCAGCATGCCCAGTGAGCCCACGAGCACGAAGAAGGCCCCGATGAGGATGAACACGGCGGTGATGGCTTCCGACACGGTCGCCTCCGTTCAGTCCATGAGCGCGCCGCGGCCGAGGTACTTGGCCAGCGCAATGGTGCCGACGAAGCCCATCATGGCGATGAGCAGCGCCGCCTCGAAGTAGATGCGGTCGGCGAACTGGATCGAGACCAGCAGGATCAGCGCGATCGCGTTAATGTAGAGCGTGTCCAGGGCCAGCACTCGGTCCTCGGCGGTGGGGCCGGCGAGCAGGCGGTAAAGGTTCATGGCCATGGCCGCGATCACCGCGGCGAAGCCGATGTAGAGCGTCACCGTCAGCATTCCAGCAGCTCCTTGAGCGGGCGCTCGTAGCGTGTGCGGATGTCCTCCACGGCCTCCGTCTCGTCCGGGCAGTCGAGCATGTGCACGAACAGGGTGCCCCGGTCCGCGCTGAACTGGACCGACACCGTCCCGGGGGTGAGCGTGATGATGCTCGCCAGCGCCATCGCCCCGTGGGGTTCGCGGATCTCCAGCGGGATGATCAGGAATGCCGGGCGCAGGTCGCGGTTGCGCCGCGTGAGCACGATCCAGGCCACGGCGGCGTTGGCCGCGATGATGTCCCAGACCACCACCGGGATCAGCGTGAGCAGCACCTTCGGGCGGCGGAAGTGGATCCGGTCCGGCCAGAACCCCTGGGTAAGCTGCGGGATGACCAGGCCGAGGATCACCCCGACGAGGATCGCGCCGGCGCCGATGCTGTCGACGAGCAGCATCCAGATGACCAGCACGAACCCCGAGAGCACCGGATTGGGAAGCAGTCTCGCCAGCATGTCACGCCCCCTCGTCGTGGTGGCCGGGGCTGGTCTGTCGCCCGGCGTCCATGACGGCCTGGGTATAGGCCCCCGGGCCATCGAGGAGATCACCCGCCGTGGCCCGGGTGTAGCCGCTGATCGGCCCGGCGAAGACCGTCATCGCCACCACCAGAGCCACGCACAGCCCGGCGGGGACGTAGGCGGCCGCGTCCGGGGCGGCGACCGGCCCCGCCGGCGGCTCGTCCTTCCAGAACAGGGCGCTGCCCGCGCGGCTGAGCGCCACCACCGTGAACAGGCTGCCGGCGAGCACCACCGTCCATACCAGGGCGGTGGGCGAGACGCCGGCCACGGACTGGAGGATCAGGGTCTTGCCGAGGAAGCCGGAGAGTGGCGGGAGGCCGGCCACGGCCACCGCCAGGGCGGTGAAGAGCAGGCCGAGGGGGGCCCAGCCGCCGGGGCGGGGTGCCGGCTCGAAACGGTCCCCCGACTCCCCGCGGTGCTCACCGAGCACGCCGGCGAGCAGGAACATCCCCGCCGTGGCGATGGTGCTGTGGAGCAGGTAGTACAGCCCGCCGCCGATGGCCGCCGGGGTGAACACGGCGATGCCCACGACCATGGTGCCCACAGAGGTGAGCATGGCGTAGGCGACGAGCCGCCGCAGGCCGGCGGCGGCGAGCGAGCCGGTCATGCCGATGACGATCGTGGCGAGCGCGGCGCCGAGCAGCCAGGGGCCGACGGCCTCCACCGCCGCCGAGGCCGGGGCGTCGAAGACCACCGTGTATACCCGCAGAATGGCGTAGACGCCGATCTTGGTCATGATCGCGAACAGCGCCGCCACCGGCGTGGTGGCGCCGGCGTAGGCGTCCGGCAGCCACAGCGACAGCGGCACCAGCGCCGCCTTGATCGCGAACACCGTGACCAGCAGGAAGGCGCTGGCGTAGAGCAGGCCGCGGTCCGCCGGCGCGACGTCGGCGACCCGGCCGGCGAGGTCGGCGATGTTGAGTGAGCCGGCCACGGCGTACAGCGTGCCCACCCCGACGAGGAACAGCGCCGATCCCACCAGGTTGATCACCACGTACTTCACCGCCGCGCGGGTGCGGCCCGGCCCGTGGCCGTGGAGCAGCAGGCCGTAGGACGCGATCAGCAGGATCTCGAAGAACACGAACAGGTTGAAGATGTCCCCGGTGAGGAACGCCCCGTAGATGCCCATGAGCTGGAACTGGTAGAGCGCATGGAACAACCGCCCGCGCCGGTCCGTGCCCTGGATCGCCTGCAGCAGCGCGATCATGGCGATTACGGCGGTGAGCAGCACCATCAGCGCGCTCAGGCGGTCGAGCACGAGCACGATACCGTAGGGCGCCGGCCAGTCGCCGAGGGCGTAGGCGATCGCCGAGCCGTCGCTGACTGCGGTGACAGCCACGATCGCCGTCACCAGTCCGGCGGCGGTGGCGGTCACCGAGAGCACACGCTGGACGAACAGCGGCGCGCCGGCGATCAGCACCAGCACGAAGCCGGCGAACGCCGCGATGAGCACGGGCAGTATGGGCAGGTGTGTCATTCGCGTCCGTCCACGTGGTCGCTGCCGAGCTCGCGCCGGGCCTTGAGCGCGAGCACGAGTACGAAGGCGGTCATGGCGAAGCCGATGACGATGGCGGTGAGCACCAGCGCCTGGGGCAGCGGATCGGTGTAGGCCTTTGTGCCCTCATGGACGATCGGCGGCGCGTTGATCGCGAGCCGCCCGGTGCTGACCAGGAACAGGTTCACCGCGTAGGAGAGCAGCGTCAGCCCCAGAATGACCGGGAACGTGCGCGCCCGCAGCGTCAGGTAGATACCGGCGGCGGTGACCACGCCGATACCGCTGGCGATGAGGATCTCCATGAGCTAGCGCCCCTCCACCGGCGGCTGCTGTTTGCCGAACTGCGAGAGCATGAGCACCACCGAGCCGACCACGGTCAGGAACACGCCGAGGTCGAAGGCCACGGCGCTGGCGATCTCGAAGTCCCCGACCACTGGCCAGTTCACGTGGGAGAACGTGCTGGTGAGGAAGGGCACGTCGAACAGCCAGCTCGCCAGGCCGGTGAACCCGGCGGTGAGCAGGCCGGCGCCGATCATCGGGAAGTAGTTGCCGGTCAGGCGCTGCTCGGTCCAGTGCACGCCGCTCGCCATGTACTGGGTGACCATCGCCACGGCGGCGATCAGCCCGGCGATGAACCCCCCGCCGGGCTGGTTGTGGCCGCGCAGGAACACGTACACGGTGACCACGGCGAGCAGCGGCAGCATCACCCTGGAGCCGATCAGCAGCATCCTTGGGTGGCGGGCCTCGGTGTCCGCGCTCGCCATGGTGTGGGCCTCGTCACGGATCAGCGCGTAGACACACAGTGCGGCGATGCCGAGCACGGTGATCTCGCCGAAGGTATCGAAGCCGCGGAAGTCGACGAGGATGACGTTGACCACGTTGTGGCCGCCGCCGCCGGGCACGCTGGTCTCGAGGAAGTAGCGCGAGATCGAGTCCAGCGGCCGGGTCATCGCGGCATAGGCCAGCGCGGCGATGCCACCGCCGCCGGCGACCGCCAGGACACCGTCGCGCCAGCGCCGTCCCGGGCTGCTCTCGTGTGGGGTCTCCTTGGGCAGGACATTGAGCGCGAGCAGCAGCAGCACCGTGGAGACCACCTCCACCGAGAGCTGTGTGAGGGCGAGGTCCGGCGCGCTGATATAGATGAAGGTCAGCGCTGAGAGCAGGCCGACCACGCCGGTGGCCACCAGCGCCAGGAAGCGGTCGTGGTGGCGCAGTGCGATCACCACCGTGGCGATCACGCCCATGAGCCAGACCGCGACCGCCGGCAGCGGCGCCGGGGTGAGCGCCCGGCTGCCCGCGTCCAGCCCACCGGTGACGCCGCCCGCCGCTGCCATTACCACCGCGGCGCCGACCACCAGCACGACGTTGCGCTGTACGCTGCCGTCGTCGAGCCAGGCGGTGAGCCGCCGGCTCGCCGCGATGGCGCCGGCCAGCAGCGATTCGAAGCAGCCCTTGCCGGTGAACGCCGGGAAGGTCCGCTCGTGCCAGCGCTCCGCGGCGTCGCGGCGGTAGTACAGGGCCACGGCGCCGGCCAGCGCGATCACGCTCATTACCAGCGGGATGTTGAAGCCGTGCCACAGGGCCAGGCTGAACGGCTCCGGCGCCTGGAGCAGCACGCCGCCGGCGGCGGCGGTGAGCACCGTGCTGATCACCAGCGAGGGGACCACGCCGACGATCACGCAGATCAGGATGAGGATCTCCACGGGCACACGCATGTAGCGTGGCGGCTCGTGGGGGTGGCGGGGCAGGGCGCCGGTCTCGTCGCCGAAGAACACGTCGTGGACGAAGCGCAGCGAGTAGGCCGCGCTCAGCAGTCCGCCGATGGTGGCGAACACCGGCAGCAGCCAGCCGATGCCGCCGAGGCGCTCGCTCTCCACCACCACCTCGGTGAAGAACATCTCCTTGGACAGGAAGCCGTTGAACAGCGGCACGCCGGCCATGGAGGCCGCGGCGATGGCCGCGAGCCACATGGTCACCGGCATGTAGCGGCGCAGACCGCCGAGCTTGCGGATGTCGCGGGTGCCGGTCTCGTGATCGATGATGCCCGCGGACATGAACAGCGACGCCTTGAACGTCGCGTGGTTGATGATGTGGAACACCCCGGCGATCACGCCGGCCTGGGTATTGAGCCCGAACAGCAGGGTGATCAACCCCAGGTGGCTGATCGTGGAGTAGGCGAGCAGCCCCTTGAGGTCGTCCTTGAACAGTGCGCCGTAGGCGCCGAAGACCATGGTCGCCAGCCCGATCACTGTAACCAGCACGAACCATTCCTCGGTGCCCGAGAGCGCGGGATAGAGCCGGGCGATGAGGAATACACCGGCCTTCACCATGGTGGCGGAGTGGAGGTACGCGCTGACCGGCGTCGGCGCGGCCATGGCGTGGGGCAGCCAGAAATGGAACGGCACCTGCGCCGATTTGGTGAACGCGCCGAGCAGCACCAGCCCCAGGATCGGCAGGTACAGCGGGCTCGCGGTGATGGTGTCGCCGGCGGCGAGGATGGTCTGAAGCTGGTAGCTGCCGACCACGTGTCCGAGCAGGATCGCCGCGGCGAGCAGGCACAGTCCGCCGGCGCCGGTCACCGTCAGCGCCATGCGCGCGCCCTGGCGCGCGTCGGCGCGGTGGCGCCAGTACCCGATGAGCAGGAACGAGCTGATGCTGGTGAGCTCCCAGAACACCACCAGCAGCAGGATGTTGTCGGAGAGCACGATGCCGAGCATCGCCCCCATGAACGCCAGCAGCATCGCGTAGAAACGACCCATGGGGTCGTCCTCGCTGAGGTAGTAGCGCGCGTAGAGTATGATCAGGAGCCCGATGCCGAGGATCAGGCCGGCGAACAGCAACCCGAAGCCGTCGAGGAAGAAGGCGAGGTTCAGGCCCAGTGCGGGCATCCACGGCCAGCTCGCCTCGACCACGCCGCCTTCGAAGACCGTCGGCGCGAGCCCCGCCAGCAGCACCAGTGCCAGCGCGGTGGGGGTGGCGGCGGCCCATGCGCTGGCGGTGCGCCCGGCGCGTACCAGCACGGGAGGCAGTACAATGCCCGCCAGCGGTAGCAACACGATCAACAGGAGCTTCATGTCGTCTCTCTATGCCAACGGTCCCGGTGCCTGGCCCGGCGTGTACCGCAACACCCCGCTGGCGCCGGCGATGCCGCCGGCGTGTATGCGGCGCGGGGCGTTCGGGATCGGCGGCAGTCTAGCAGAACTCATCCCATGCGGCACGAGGGCCCGGAGATGTCGACGTGTGCGCCCCTTCTCGGTCAAAGTGATGTATAAACGGTGGAATGGGCGCGGTATTCCGTCCAAGGGGGTGTTTAGCGTGACGGGAGGGTTATGAACGCCGATGACAAGGTCGTGTACCTGAGGGACGGGCATCGCCAGCGCGTCTCCGAGGTCGTGCAGGACCTGCGCCATCTTGCCACCGAACGTCTGGTGCGCACCGCGACCCGGACCCTGGACCGCAGTGACGACGTCCTCTTCGAGCGCGCCGAGCGTGCCGCGGAGGCGGATACCCAGGAGGCCTATTTCCAGGCCATGCGCGAGCTGCGCCTGCAGCGCCGGCGGGTGGTCGCGCAATTCCGCGAGACGCTGGAGGGACTGTTCAGCGGCCTTGCCCGCCACCGGCCTGCCCCCCTGCGTTCGCGCGAGACCGCCGGTGACGCCGACAGCGAGGACCTCACCCTCATGGACGACCGCCGTCTCGAGGAGGCGGTTGCCATCGAGTCGGCGACCACGCGCCTGCGCGGCCGTCACGGTGTGCTCGTCGGCAGCGTCAACGCGCGCCTGCGTCATCTGCTCAAACTCGACGAGCTCACCTCGGATGCGAGTCCGTTCCATCCCCACACCGTCGTGCTGGCCTTCTCCCTGGCCATGCAGGACGTGGACATCGCGCTCAATCCCCGGCTGATCCTCTACAAGCTCTTCGAGCGCACCCTCGACCTGGAGCTGCCCCGCGTGCTCAAGGCCGTGGACGCCAAGCTCGAGGCGGCGGGCGCGCGTGCGGACACGGAGGATGAGCGCGCCGAGCGGCCCGAGGGCGAGACACCGGAGGAGACCCGCGACGCCGCGGAGCCGGCGGCACCCGCGCCGCCGGAGGACCCCGACGGGAAAGACGATGACGGCGCCGACGATGAGCGGGGTGTCGCCGAGCTGCTCTACCGGCTGATGCGCCGCATGAAGCATCAGGCGCGCCCCGCCGTCTCGCCGGGCAATGGCGGTGGCGGATGGGGCGGTGCCGGAGCCGAGGCCGCCCCGGGAAGCGGCGCCACCGCCGGCACTGGAACCGGCACCGGGGGCCCCGGTGGCGGAGACGGTGCCGGTCCCGGAGGGGGCGGAGCGGCCGGCGCTGCCGGCGGCGTCGCGGATCGCCGGGTGGTCCTGCGCGCGCTGACGGCCCTGCAGCAGGAGGTGCTCGACAGCGAGGAGACCGACCCGGACCGGATCAAGGCCCAGGTCAATCACTGGCTGGGCGAGCACGGCCACGCCACTGCCCTTGAGGCGTCGGTGGACGATGTCATCGACCTCGTGAGCATGCTTTTCGACAATCTGCTCGCCGATCCCAGGCTGGCACCGTCGCTGCGGGTGGTGATCGCGCGGCTGCAGATACCCGTGCTGCGGGTGGCGCTGCGTGACCGCAAGCTCTTCAGCCAGCCCGAACACCCAGCCCGCCGCCTGATCAACGAGCTCGCCGGCGCGGCCACGGGCTGGACCGAGCCCCAGGACCTCGACACCGACCCCCTCTATTGCAAGGTGACGGAGGTGGTCGAGCGCGTGGTCACCCGCTACCAGGATGACGTCCGGGTCTTCGACGTCGCGCTGCGGGATATACGCTATTTCGTCGAGCGCGAGCAGGAGCGTGCCCGGGTCATCGAGCAGCGCACGCGCCAGACCGCCGAGGGCAACCTGCGTGTGGAGGTCGCCCGCGAGGCGGTCCAGTCGGAGGTGGAGGCGCGGCTCGCAGAGCAGCGGGTGCCGACGGTAGTGGTCCGGCTGCTCGAGGAGGCATGGTTCCGGGTCCTGTTCATCACCGCCGTGCGCGAGGGCCGTGAGAGCGAGACCTGGCGGCGTCAGCTCACGGTCATGGACGAGCTGCTCTGGAGCGTGCGGCCCAAACGCGATGCCGACGAACGCCAGCGCATGCTCCAGCTCATGCCGCGGCTGCTCCAGGACCTTCGCGAGGGCCTCAACGGCATCATGTACAACCCTCACGAAATGACCCAGCTGTTTCGTGACCTGGAGTCGGTTCACCTGCGCTGTCTCACGCCGGGGGAGGACCCGGCCGGCGAGGAGGAGGGCGCCGACGGGTCCGCGTCCTCGCGGACTGCGGAGACGTCGTCGTCCGCGGCGGGCTGGGGACAGCGGCCACCGGACGCCGAGGACATGGCACGGGTGGAGTCGCTCGGCGTGGGCAGCTGGTTCGAGCTGCGCGACCATGATCCGGTGGTCCGCGCCAAGCTCTCCGCGCGTCTCGACGAGGGACGGCGTTACGTGTTCGTGAACCGTGCCGGTTTCCGCGTCGCCGAGTACGCGGCGGCGGAGATGGCCCGGGCGGTGCGTGATGCCGACGTGGTGGAGCTCGAGGAGGTGGCGGCGTTCGACCAGGCGCTGGAGCGTGTCATCGCCTCGCTGAGGGAGATCTACGCGGAATGAGACGACTGCTGCGGGTCGTCCTCGCCGGAGTGTACACGCTGATCGGCGGGGTCTGGATCGTTTCCGCGGTGGCGCTGGAGCGCCGCGCCGGCGTGCCGCCCCACGGGCTCGGCCGCTGGGCGCAGCGCCAGTGGTGCCGGGGCCTTTGCCGGCTGCTGGGTGCGCGGCTGGTCGTGCGCGGCGACCGCCCGGTGCCTGGACCGGTGCTACTGGTCTCCAACCACGTCTCGTGGCTGGATATCGTGTGCCTCGCCGCGCTCTGGCCGGTGGCCTTTCTGAGCAAGTCGGAGGTACGCCGCTGGCCGGTGATCGGGCAGGCGGCGACGGCGCTGGGGACGGTCTATATCGAGCGCGGGCGTCAGGCGGCCGCGGCGCGTGCGGTGGCGGCCATGCGCGATCGCCTGCATGCCGGTGCCCGCGTGCTCTTCTTCCCGGAGGGGACCACCGGTGACGGGCTCGGGGTGCGCCCGTTTCGCGCCCGGCTCTACCAGGCGGCCATTGATGCCGGTGCGCCGGTGCAGGCGGTGGCACTGCGTTACCATACCGACGACGGTCACGCCGAGGCCGTGCCCTTTACCGACGATCAGAGCCTGGTCACCAACCTCTGGCAGGTGGCGGGCTATCCCCGGCTGACCGTGACGGTGACGGTCGGGCCGCCCCGGACCACCGAAGAGCTCGGCCGCAGCGAACTCGCCCGCGCCACCTGCGAGGATGTCCGGAGAGGGCTTCGGTCCGGTGCGGCGGAGGAGGAGGCGGCGGCCCCGGAGGGCATACTGGAGCGTTCCTGAGACGGCGGGCTCCTGTCATGGTGCTGTCACCTTTTACGTGGATAATGCCGCGCGATCTCAGAGGATGGATGAGTTATGGCTGCGAGCATTCTGATCGTCGAGGACGAGGCACCGATCCGCGAGATGATCGCCATGGGCCTGGGCCGTGCCGGCTTCGAGGTCCGTCACGCCGAATCGGCGGAGGATGCCGAGGCGGCGATGCGCCTGGCGCGCCCGGATCTGGTCCTGCTGGACTGGATGCTGCCGGGCCAGAGCGGGCTCGATTTTGCCCGCGGGCTCAAGCGCCGTCCCGACTTCCGCGACATCCCCATCATCATGCTTACGGCCCGCGGCGAGGAGGAGGACCGTGTGCGCGGCCTCGACACCGGCGCGGACGACTACATCAGCAAGCCCTTCTCCCCGCGGGAGGTGATCGCGCGGATCAAGGCGGTGCTGCGCCGTACCCAGCCCACTGCCGGCGAGTCGCCGGTGGAGGTGGAGGGGCTGAGGCTCGATCCCGTCAGTCACCGGGTCAATGCGGGTGAGGACAGCGTGGAGCTGGGGCCCACCGAGTTCCGGCTGCTGCACTTCTTCATGACCCACCCGGAACGGGTGTTCACCCGCTCGCAGCTCCTCGACAACGTCTGGGGCACCAACGTCTACGTCGAGGAGCGCACCGTGGACGTCCACGTGCGTCGGCTGCGCAAGGGCCTGGAGCCCACCGGCCACGCCGGGTTGGTGCAGACGGTCCGGGGCACGGGCTACCGCTTCTCCGCCCAGGCGTGACCGTCCCGGCGCCGCCCCGATGATGCCGCGCAACCCCTGGCCGGAGGCCTGGCTGCAGGTGGCCCTGATGGTCGCGGGGGCGCTCGTCGTGGGTGCACTCGCCGGCCGTCCGTGGATGGTGCTGGCGCTGGTGCTGCTCGCCTGGATCGCGTGGCAGGGGCGTATGCTCATGCGCCTGGAGCGCTGGGTCCGCCAGGGCCGCCGGGTCCATCCGCCGCGGCTGGAGGGGGTCTGGGCGCATATCGCGGAGCTGCTGTTTCGCCGCCAGCGCGCCCAGGTCCGCCGTCGACGGCGTCTGGTCTCGCTGCTGCACCGCTTCAAGGCCTCCAGCGACGCCCTGCCGGACGCGGCCGTCGTTCTCCGTGCCGGTGGCGAGATGGAGTGGTGGAACCCGCAGGCGGCGCGCTACCTGGGGCTGCGCTGGCCGCTGGATCAGGGGCAGCGTGTCGCCAACCTCCTGCGTCATCCCGACTTCGCCGAATTCCTCGCCAATGGACAGACCCACGAGGCGGTGAAGATCCCCTCGCCGGTGGACGAGGAGCTCACCCTGGAGATCCGGATCGTGCCCTACGGCGAGGACCGGCGCCTGCTGCTGGCCCGCGACGTCACCCGCGTGCACCGCCTGGAGGTGATCCGGCGGGACTTCGTCGCCAACATCACCCACGAGCTGCGCACCCCGCTGACCGTGATCCAGGGCCTGTCCGAGACGCTGGCGGAGTTCGGCGGCGAGCCGGAGGAGATCAGCCGCTCGCTGGAGCTCATCGACCAGCAGACCCGGCGTATGGGACGGCTGATCGACGATCTGCTCCTGCTCTCCCGCCTGGAGACCGCTGACCGGCCCCGCGAGCCGCGGCAGGTGGACGTTGCTGCGATGCTCGAAGGCGTGGTGGAGGAGGCCCGGGCGCTCAGCGACGGGCGGCACGTCATCCACCTCACCGCGGATCCGGCCCTGGTGGTGGAGGGCGACGAGGGCGAGTTGCGCAGTGCGTTCAGCAATCTCGTGGTCAACGCGGTGAAGTACACCCCCGAGGGCGGGCACATCGACGTGCGCTGGCAGGAGGGCGCGGGCGGCGCCGGCCTGTGCGTCGCGGATACCGGGCCCGGCATCCCCGCCCACCACGTCCCGCGCCTCACCGAGCGCTTCTACCGCGTCGACGGTGGCCGCAGCCAGGCTTCCGGCGGCACCGGGCTGGGGCTCGCCATCGTCAAGCACGTGCTCTCGCGCCACGGTGCGCGGCTCGACATCCAGAGCCGGGTGGGCGAGGGCAGCACCTTCTGCTGCCTGTTTCCGGTCTACCGGCGGGTCCGTGCGGGGGCTGCCGAGCGCCGGCACTGACCGTTCACCGGTTCCGGCGCCGTGCATCCCTTGATGGCGCGGTTAACCCCGTGCCGTCCGGACGACCGGCCCCGCTGGCGTTCGCCGCCATGTCCCATCGGGCAGCGTCGTCACTGGCAGCCAGCGTGGCCCGGGTAATATATCTGTAATTGCGTATATACGAATATCCAAATATATTCCCGGGGTACAACCTCACGGACTGGCGTGCCGGATTGGCCGGTGGTGCTGTGCCGTGGGATATGGAGGTGAATGCATGGGGGAGCCGGCGACGGTAACCGGGGTCATGGACGGCGCCGCTTCGGCGTTTTTCCGGGCATTGGGTGACGAGACACGGTTACGGGCGGTCATGCTGCTGCATGCGGCCGGGGAGCTGTGCGTGTGCGAGCTGACCGCGGCGATCGGAGTCTCCCAGCCGAAGATGTCACGCCACCTGGCGTCGCTGCGTGAGGCCGGACTGGTACGCGATCGCCGCGAAGGGGCGTGGATCCATTACCGGATCGCCCCGTCCCTGCCCGCCTGGCAGCTGCGGGTGCTGGAGAGCACCGCTTGCGAGCTGGCGGCGCGGGCACCATTCACGGCCGACCGGGACCGCCTGGACGCCATGCCGGAGCGCCCGGGCGCGCGCTGTGGCTGAGCGGGGGGCCGTGGAATCGTGAAACGCCGCATTCTGTTCCTGTGCACCGGCAACGCCTGCCGCTCCCAGATGGCCGAGGGATGGGCCCGTCATCTCGGTGGTGAGCGTGTTGACGTGCGCTCCGCCGGCATCGAGGCCCACGGGCTGCACCCGCGGGCGGTGGAGGCGATGGCCGACGCCGGTGTGGATATCTCCGGGCAGGCCTCCCATCGGCTGACCGGCGAGGACCTGCAGTGGGCTGATCTTGTGGTCACCGTCTGCGGACACGCCGACGAGCATTGCCCGGTCCTGCCGCCGGGCACCCGACGGGTGCACTGGGCCGTGGACGACCCGGCCCGGGCCGATGGCGACGGGGACACGCTCCGGGCCATCTTTCACGCCTGCCGTGACGGAATCCGCGAGCGCGTGTCACGGCTTCTCAACGAGGGTGACGACGATGGCGCATGAAGACCTGCCCAATATCGACCCGGAGCTGTTCCGTGCGCCGGACCCCGCCGAGCTTGGCCTGAAGCCGGAGGTGACGCACCCGCCGCGTATCCTGCTGCTTTACGGCTCGCTGCGGGAACGCTCGTTCAGCCGGCTCGTGGTCGAGGAGGCGACGCGACTGCTCCGGGCCATGGGCGCGGAGCCGCGCATCTTCCACCCGAGCGGCCTGCCGCTGCCGGACGCCGGGGATGCGGCGCATCCGAAGGTCCAGGAGCTCCGCGACCTCGCCACCTGGGCGGAGGGCATGGTGTGGTGCTCGCCGGAGCGTCACGGGGCGATGACCGGCGTCATCAAGGCGCAGATCGACTGGATCCCGCTGTCGCTGGGCGCCGTGCGACCGACCCAGGGCAAGACCCTAGCGGTGATGGAGGTCAGCGGTGGCTCCCAGTCGTTCAACGCGGTCAACCAGCTCCGCGTGCTCGGGCGCTGGATGCGGATGCTCACCATCCCCAACCAGTCGTCGGTGCCGAAGGCCTTCATGGAGTTCGGGGACGACGATCGCATGAAACCGTCCCCGTACTACGACCGGATCGTCGACGTCATGGAAGAACTGGTGCGCTTCACCTGGCTGGTCCGGGACCGTGTCGGGGCACTCACCGACCGCTACTCCGAGCGTCGCGAGAGTGCTGACGCGCTCTCGGCGCGGGTCAATCAGCGCGCCCTGTGAGGCGCCGGGCAACAGGAGGGGCGCCTTGAACGCCGAGCAACAGACACAGACCGCCGCACCGGCCGTCAGCGAGGGGATGGGCGTATTCGAGCGTTTCCTCTCCGTGTGGGTGGCGCTGGCCATCGCGGCGGGGGTCGCCCTGGGCCAGTTTGCACCGGCGGTGCCCGAGGCCCTGGCGCGCTGGGAATATGCCCACGTGTCGATCCCCGTGGCGGTGCTGATCTGGGCGATGATCTTCCCGATGATGGCGCAGATCGATTTCACCGCGGTCATCGGCGTGCGCCACCAGCCCCGCGGGCTGATCATCACCACCACCGTGAACTGGCTGATCAAGCCGTTCACCATGTTCGCCATAGCGTGGTTATTCCTGAAGGTGGTCTTCGCGCCGCTCATCCCGGTGCCGCTGGCGAACGAATACCTCGCGGGCGCGATCCTGCTGGGGGCGGCGCCCTGCACGGCGATGGTGTTCGTCTGGAGCACGCTCACCCGCGGGGACGCCGCTTACACGCTGGTGCAGGTCGCGCTCAACGACCTCATCATGCTGTTCGCCTTTGCGCCCATCGTGGTGTTCCTGCTCGGGGTCTCCAGCATCCAGGTGCCCTGGGACACGGTGGCGCTGTCGGTGGTGCTGTACATCGTCATCCCGTTGTCCGCCGGCTATCTCACACGGCGGGCGCTTACCGCGCGGCGCGGCGGTGACTGGTACGAGCAGGTCTTCCTCGCCCGGATCGCCCCGGTGACCCCGGCGGGGCTGATCATTACCCTGGTGCTGCTGTTCGCCTTTCAGGGCGAGGTGATCCTGCGGGCGCCGCTGCACATCGCGCTTATCGCGGTGCCGCTGGTCGTGCAGACCTTCCTGATCTTCTTCCTTGCCTACGGCTGGGCGCGGGCCTGGCGGGTGCCGCACTGCGTGGCGGCGCCCGGTGCGATGATCGGGGCGAGCAATTTCTTCGAGCTCGCGGTGGCGGTGGCCATCGCGCTGTTCGGGCTGCAGTCGGGGGCGGCGCTGGCGACGGTGGTGGGCGTGCTCGTGGAGGTACCGCTGATGCTCGCACTGGTGCGCATCGCCAACGCCACCCGCGGGCACTTTCCTGCCCCCGTGGCGGCCGCCGGTCGGCGGGCGTGATCTGACGCATGGACCCGTCCGGGGCGCGCTGCTAGAGGGTACGGTGCGGAGTCCGGGTGCGGGCTGCCATCGAACTTCAGCCTTGCGTTCACATGTTTGTCATTTTCCATGCCTAGACTTTGCGCCCAGTTGCCCGGCGGGAAAAACAGGCCGGGCCACGTTGCCAGGCCCCCGAACGGGGGAATATCTGCCCGACGTCAACGAGGAGTTACCTGATGCAGACCTGGAAGAAGTCCGCCATCGCGGCTGCCGCCGTGATCACTCTGGGCGCCGCCACCGGTGCGCAGGCGCGTGATCAGATCCGCATCGTCGGCTCGAGCACGGTCTATCCCTTCGCGAGCTATGTGGTCGAGGAGTTCGGTGCCACTACCGATTTCCCCACGCCGGTCATCGAGTCCACGGGCTCCGGCGGCGGCCTGAAGCTCTTCTGCGAGGGCGCCGGTGAGGACACCCCGGACATCACCAACGCCTCGCGCCGCATCAAGGTCAGCGAGTTCCAGCGTTGCCAGGACAACGGCGTGACCGAAATCACCGAGACGGTCGTCGGCTACGACGGCATCGTCTTCGCCCAGTCCGCGGGTGATGAGCCGATCAACCTGACCCGCGAGCAGCTGCTGCTGGCGACGGCCGCCAAGGTGCCGCAGGACGGCAAGCTCGTGGACAACCCTTACAACAACTGGAACCAGATCGACTCCAGCCTGCCGGATCGCGAGATCGTGATCTACGGCCCGCCGACCTCCTCCGGCACCCGTGACGCCTTCGAGGAGCTGGTCATGGAGGCCGCTTCCGAGGACATCGACGCCTACGGCGGCGGCTACACCGATATCCGCCAGGACGGCGTCTACGTCCCCTCTGGCGAGAACGACAACCTGATCGTCCAGAAGCTGGCCCAGAACACCGACGCGTTCGGCATCTTCGGCTACAGCTACCTCGAGGAGAACACCGACAAGATCATGGGTGCCTCCATCGACGGTGTCGAGCCGAAGCCGGAGAAGATCTCCTCGGGTGACTATCCGGTCTCGCGCAGCCTGTACTTCTACATCAAGAACGCCCACGTCGGTCAGGTCCCGGGCATCCAGGAATACGCCAACCTGTTCATGAGCAAGAAGATGATCAGCCGGGTCGGCTACCTCAAGGATCTTGGCCTGATCCCGCTGCCACAGGACGTGCAGGACAAGTACCGTGAGGTGGTCAAGAACCTCGAGCCGCTGAAGCTCTCCGAGCTCAAGTAACACGCGGTGAGGTGGAGCGGAGCGCCATCACCCCACGTGGCGGCGCCCCGCGACTGGAACCGGCCATCCGGAGGGTGGCCGGTTCCTTTGGTAGGGGTTGCGCTTGCGCGCGTTTGCCTTAGGCTTGCGCCCAGTCTCGACCCGCGGTGCAGACGCTGAACGGAGGGCCCGGTGGATACGGGTAATGCAATCCTGGTGTTCTTCGGGGGACTGATCCCCCTGAGCTATGCTGCCTTCGTCATGGGGCGGCGGCGCGCGGTCTCGCTGGCCCGCGGCGGCGGTGAACGCATGCATTCGCGGCCCCAGCAGTATGGCTGGTACGCCGTGGTCTGGATGGCCATGCCGGCCATCGCGGTGGCCCTGGTGGCGAGCTTCGCCGGCCTGCTGGGCATTGCCCATCCGCCGGTGACGATGACCTTTACCGCCGCACTGGTGCTGGCCGCCGGCGGTCTGGCCGCCGGGCTGCACCGGATCCGCCCGGAGCTGCGTGCACGCAATCACCTGGACCGGCTGGTGCGCTGGCTGCTGCTCGCGGCGGCGCTGGTATCTATCGCCACGACGATCGCCATCGTGCTGTCCATCGTTTTCGAGGCGATCCGCTTCTTCAAGGTGGTCAGCATCTGGAACTTCGTGACCGGCACGGAGTGGGCGCCGGACAAGGCCTTCCTGGTCGGTGCCGGCCGGGCCGGCGAGGCGGGCGCCTCGGGGTATACCTTCGGTTCGGTGCCGCTGTTCGCGGGCACGTTCATGGTCACGCTCATTGCGATGGCGGTGGCGCTTCCGGTGGGACTGTTTTCCGCGATCTTCATGTCCGAGTACGCGAGCCGCCGGGTCCGTGGTATGGCCAAGCCGGTTCTGGAGGTGCTCGCGGGTATCCCCACGGTGGTCTACGGCTTCTTCGCCGCGATCACGGTTAGCCCGCTGATCGTGGATATCGCCGCGTTTTTCGGGCTGGACGCGTCCTACAACAACATCCTCTCGCCGGGTCTGGTGATGGGGATCATGATCATCCCCTTCATCTCCTCGCTGTCCGACGATGTCATCAACGCCATTCCCCAGAGCCTGCGGGAGGGGGCGTATGCGCTCGGTACGACGAAGAGCGAGACCATCAAGCAGATCCTGCTGCCGGCGGCCACGCCGGGCATCGTCTCGGCGACGCTGCTGGGCGTCTCCCGGGCGCTGGGCGAGACGATGATCGTGGTCATGGCCGCGGGCCTGCGTCCGAACCTGACCGCGAACCCGCTGGAGGCGATGACCACCGTTACCGTGCGTATCGTCGACGCACTCACGGGCGATCAGGAATTCAACAGCCCGGCGACGCTCTCGGCGTTCGGCCTGGGCCTGGTGCTGTTCATCATCACCCTCTCGCTCAACGTGATCAGCGCCGTGATGGTCCGGCGCTTCAAGCAGCAGTACGACTGAACGGGGCCAGCGCATGAAACTCAAGGGTTCCAGGGACAATCCGCGTCTGCGCCGGCGCTATCGCGCGGAGCGGCGCTTCCACACCATCTGCGGGGGCGCGATCCTGCTCGCCGTGGCGTTCCTGGTGGCGTTCTTCGCAGACATCCTCAGCCAGGGGCTGCCGGCGTTCTACTACACCGAGGTCAAGGCGCAGATCACCTATAACCAGGATACGGTGGAGCTGCCGCCGCTGGCGGTCTCTGACAAGCTGCGGCCCATCGTCTCCCGTGGCGTGCTCCGGGTGATCCCGCAGGAGGTGGAGAAGAACCCGGACCTGCTGGGGACCACCGTGGAGCGCTGGGTGCCGGCGAAGTCCGACATCGACCAGTTCCGCAAGGGGCATACCAAAAAGCTCGATGATGACGTCGTGCAGACCGTCCACGAGCTGGAGCAAAGCGGGCGGCTGCGCACCGCGTTCAATACGCCGTTCTTCACCAACGGCGACTCCAAGCTGCCGGAGATGGCGGGCATCTGGTCTGCGGCGGTGGGCTCGATCTATCTGCTGGTGCTGACATTCCTGTTCGCCTTTCCGATCGGCGTGATGACCGCCGTCTACCTAGAGGAGTTCGCGCCGGACAACCGCCTCACCCAGACCATCGAGGTGAACATCAACAACCTTGCCGCGGTGCCGTCGATCCTCTTCGGCCTGCTGGGGCTGGCGGTGTTCATCAACTTCTTCGGTGTGCCGCGTTCCTCCGCCCTGGTGGGCGGGCTGACCATCGGGCTGATGACGCTGCCGATCATCATCATCTCCTCGCGGGCGGCGCTGCGCGCGGTGCCCGACCCGATCCGGCTGGGTGCCCTGGCCATGGGGGCGACGCGCTGGCAGGTGGTGCGCGATCACGTCCTGCCGCTGTCGCTGCCGGGGATCCTCACCGGCACGATCATCGGCCTGGCCCAGGCCATCGGCGAGACGGCACCGCTGATCATCGTCGGCCTGATCGCCTACATCCCGGATGCGCCGACCTCCATCACCCAGGCGGCGACGGTGCTGCCCGCCCAGGTCTTCACCTGGGCGAGCATGCCGGAGCGGGCCTACGTCGAGAAGACGGCGGCGGGCATCGTGGTGCTCCTCGTCGTGCTGCTGTCCATGAACGCGGCCGCCGTGCTGTTGCGCCGCCGTTTCGAACGCCGCTGGTAGCCAGGGGACCGTAACGCTATGTATTCTGCCGAAACGCTTGAAAGCCGGTCCGAGATGACGAACACCGACACCGAAGACACTACCGCCACCCCACGGGACCGTCACTCGGAGACGCCGCCGACCAAGGTGGAGGTCCGGGACCTGCGCCTGTGGTATGGCGACACCCAGGCCCTGTTCGACGTGAACATGGACATCCAGGAGCGTCAGGTCACCGCGCTGATCGGGCCCTCCGGCTGCGGCAAGTCCTCGTTCCTGCGCTGCCTCAACCGTATGAACGACCTGGTCCCGGGGGTGCACATCGAGGGGCGCGTGGAGCTCGACGGCGAGGACATCTACGACCCGAGCGTGGATGTCGTGCAGCTGCGCTCCCACGTCGGCATGGTCTTCCAGAAGCCCAATCCGTTTCCCAAGAGTATCTACGAGAACATCGCCTACGCGCCGCGGTTGCACGGGCTCGTGAACGGCCGCTCGGAGATGGACGACCTCGTGGAGATGAGTATCCGTCGCGCGGGGCTGTGGAACGAGGTGGCGGACCGGCTGCACACGCCCGGTACGGCGCTGTCCGGCGGCCAGCAGCAGCGCCTGTGCATCGCCCGGGCGATCGCGGTGAATCCGGAGGTGATCCTCATGGACGAGCCCGCCTCAGCGCTGGATCCGCTGGCCACGGCCACCATCGAGGAGCTCATCGACGAGCTCAAAGACAACTACACCATCGTGATCGTGACCCATAATCTCCAGCAGGCCGCCCGTGTCGCCGGCTACACGGCGTTCTTCCACCTGGGGCGGGTCGTGGAGTTCAACGATACCGACACGCTGTTCACCAACCCGCGTGAGCAGAAGACCGAGGACTACATCACCGGGCGTTACGGCTGAGCACCGGTCCAGCGGGGTAGGAAAGGATGGTGGACAAGAAATCGATTTCCCAGCACATCTCCCAGCAGTTCAACGAGGAGCTCGAGGCGATCCTCAACCGCGTCATGGCCATGGGCGGGATGGTCGAGCAGCAGCTCGCCGACGCCTTGGTGGCGATGGTGGAGGGCGACACGGATCGCGGCGAGAAGGTCGTCACCAGTGACTACAAGGTCAACGCCATCGAGGTGGAGCTGGACGAGGAGTGCACCCAGGTGCTCGCCCGCCGCCAGCCCACGGCGAGCGACCTGCGCCTGGTGCTCGCGGTGATCAAGACCATCACGGACCTGGAGCGTATCGGCGACGAGGCCGAGCGTATCGGCCGCATGGCGCTGCATCTGCTGGAGGCGGACCGCCAGAGCGGGCCCATGGGTGAGATCGAGGCCCTGGGCGAGCACGTCAAGGGCATGCTTCGCGGTGCCCTGGATGCGTTCGCGCGCATGGACGCCGAGCAGGCGGTGCGGGTGGCCCAGGAGGACATCACGGCTGACGCGCAGTACGACAGCATCATGCGCCACCTGATGAAGTACATGGAGGATCACCCCAAGGCGATCTCGCCGGTGATGGATATCATGTGGTCGGCGCGTTCGCTGGAGCGTATCGGTGACCGTGCCCGCAACATCTGCGAGTACGTGGTCTACTTCGTCCGCGGCAAGGATGTACGCCATACCAGCTTCGAGCAGATGGCCGCCGAGGCCACCGGCGACCGGCGCTAGCCCGGTCCCGGTAGGCGCCGGTTGCGGACCGCCGATTGTCGATCGCTTCCGAGCGATAGGTTCGCGGCCGATCTGGCGGGATGTCGGCTGCCGGGAGCAGCCGACCTGCGTGACGTCATGGCCCGCCGCGGGTGGCGGCCGTGCCGGCATGCTGCGCGGGCTGCTCGCCTGCCTGTTGGTGGCGCTGTTCCTCGTCGGCTGCGCGAGCACGCCACGCACACCGCCGGAGCCGTTGCCCCAGCCCAAGCTCTATGAGCCGGAGCAGCAGGACAATGGCGCGATTTACCAGCCAGGGCTGGATACGCGGCTGTTCGAGAACCGCGTCGCCCATCGCGTCGGCGACATCGTGACGGTGCGGCTCGAGGAGGAGACCGACGCGAGCAAGAACGCCAACATGGCGCTCGGCCGCAGCTCCAGCTACAGCATGCCGTCGCCGACCCTCGCGGGGAAGACGCCCACGGTCGACGGCAATCCGCTGTCGTTTGATGTGCAGAGCGAGCAGGACTTCGACGGCGGCGGCTCCGCGTCCCAGAGCAACGCCCTGTCGGGCACGGTGACGGCCACCGTCGTCCGCGTGCAGCGCAACGGCAATCTCGTCATCCGGGGGCAGAAGCAGATCACGCTGAACCGGGGCGAGGAGTACGTCACCATCTCCGGGGTGGTCCGGCCGGACGACATTGATGCACAGAACACCGTCTCCTCCACCCGCGTCGCCAACGCCCGGGTCAGCTACACCGGTTCCGGTGCGCTGGCGTCGAGCAGTCGCATGGGCTGGCTGGGACGCTTCTTCCTGAGTGTGGTCTGGCCGTTCTGAGGGCATGAACATGACACGCACGCGACTCATTCTCCTCGTGCTCACTGCGCTGATGCTCGCCGTGCCGCCGGCCTGGTCGGAACGGATCAAGGACCTCGCCTCCGTGCAGGGGGTGCGTGAGAACCAGCTCGTCGGCTACGGCCTCGTGGTCGGCCTCAACGGCAGCGGCGACCGCACGAGCCAGACCCCGTTCACCGTGCAGAGCATCAAGTCGATGCTCGCCAGCCAGGGCGTGACCCTGCCGGCGGACCAGAACCTGCAGGTCGAGAACGTCGCGGCGGTGATGGTCAGCGCCGAGCTCCCGCCCTTCGTCAAGCCGGGCCAGCGCATCGACGTCACGGTCTCCTCCATCGGCAATGCCGACAGCCTGCGTGGCGGCAGCCTGCTGATGACCCCGCTCAAGGGCGCGGACGGCCGCGTCTACGCCATGGCCCAGGGCAATCTCCTCGTCGGAGGCTTCAGCGCCGGCGGCAACGACGGCTCCAACGTCACCGTCAATATCCCGACCAGCGGCCGGGTCCCCAACGGCGCCACCGTCGAACGCACGGTGCCGGACAGCTTCGGCAAGGGTCGCACGGTGATGCTCAACCTCCACACTCCGGACTTCACCACCGCCAAACGTGTCGCTGCCAAGGTCAATGGCAAGCTCGGCGACGGCACCGCCAGCGCCATGGACGCCGCCACCGTGAGCGTGCGTGCCCCTGCGAACCGGGACTCCCGGGTGAGTTTCGTCTCCTTCCTTGAGAACCTGGAGATCGACCCCGGCGAGGCGCCGGCCAAGGTGATCATCAATTCGCGCACCGGTACCGTGGTGATCGGCAACCAGGTCGAGGTGCGCGCCGCGGCGGTGAGTCATGGCAGTCTGACCGTCACCATCACCGAGAATCCCCAGGTCAGCCAGCCCGAGCCCCTCTCTCAGGGGCAGACCACGGTCACACCGAACAGCGGGGTACAGGTCGATCAGGAGAACAACCCCATGTTCCTGTTCGGCCCCGGCACCCAGCTCTCGGAGATCGTCAATGCCGTCAACCGCGTGGGTGCCTCTCCCAGCGACCTGGTCGCCATCCTCCAGGCACTGCGCAAGGCCGGCGCCCTGCGTGCCGAGCTGATAGTGATCTGAGGCCGTCGCCATGCGTGCCGATGGACTGGGAGGCTACAACGCCGTCAACTCCGGCGACCTGACGCGTTTGCGCCGGGACGCCCGTTCCGGCGGGGAGGACGCCGTCCGGCAGGTGGCGAAGCAGTTCGAGTCGCTGTTCGTGCAGATGATGCTCAAGGGCATGCGCGATGCCTCCATCGGTGACGGTGGGATGTTCTCCAATAACGCCACGCGCCAGTACCAGCAGCTCTTCGACAAGCAGGTGGCGATGCAGACCGCCGACGGTCAGGGCTTCGGTATCGCCGCCATGGTCGAGCGCCAGATGCGGGGCCAGGCCGAGGGCGGCGCGGGCGTGGTTAACGGGACGTCACTGGCGGATTACCGGCAGCGGGCCGTACCCGCCGCTGCGCCGCCGACCGGCTGGGCGGCCGCCGGGGCGGATGCCGCCGCTTCCGGGAGCGGCACCGCCGGGCAGACCGACGAGAGCGTCGGGGCAACGGACAGCGATGACGGTGGCGGACGCTGGGAGAGCCCCCAGGCCTTTGTCGAGGACGTCCTCCCCGCGGCCCGGCGTACCGCGGAGCGCCTTGGCGTCCCCCCCGAGGCCCTGGTGGCCCAGGCGGCCCTCGAGACGGGCTGGGGGGCGAGAACCCTGCAGGCCGCTGACGGCAGTCCGAGCTTCAACATGTTCAACATCAAGGCCCACGGCTGGCAGGGCGCCCGGGTGCGGGTGCCGACGCTGGAATACCGCGACGGCGCGGCGGTGCGCGAGCAGGCCGAGTTCCGCGCCTACCGCTCGGTTGACGAGGCCTTTGCAGACTATGCGGACTTCCTGCAGAGCAATCCCCGCTATCGCGACGCGTTGAACGCGGGCGACGACGATCCCGCCGGATTCGCCGACGCCCTGGAGGACGCCGGCTACGCGACGGACCCGCGTTATTCGGAAAAACTGCGCCGGATCCTTGACGGTCCCACCCTCCGGGACACGATGGCGGGTCTCAAGGATTCCGGCGAACGGTCGACAACCTGACATGTACCCCGCGTGAGCGCGCGAGGGGCCCGACGAGGGAACCGGTATGGGTGTATTCGAAAACGGTGTCTCCGCGCTGCAGGCCCTGCAGCGCGCGATGAACACCACCTCGCACAACATCTCCAACGTCAACACCGACGGTTACAGCCGTCAGCGCACGGAGTTCGCCACCCGTACGCCCCTTGGTGCGGGCAACGGCTTCTCCGGCAGCGGCGTGGAGGTGGAGACCGTGCGCCGGATCTTCGACCAGACCCGGGAGACCTCGGTACAGCGCAACACGTCCGAGTACCAGCGCCTGGAGACCCTGGCCAACAGCGCCGGGCGCATCGACGACATGCTCGGCGACGAATCCTCGGGGATCTCCAGCGCCCTGCAGGATTTCTACGGCGCGGTCCAGGATGTCGCCGCGGATCCATCGTCCGCGACCAGTCGGGATACGCTGCTCACGCAGGCGCGCAACCTCTCCAGCCGTTTCCGCGGCGTCGGTGAGCAGCTCCGCGGTTTCAATGACGACGTCAATACCCAGCTCAAGGGCAAGACCGCCGAGGTGAACCAGCTCGCGGGCTCGATTGCGGACCTCAACCAGGAGATCTCGGTACAGAGCGGGCGCTTCGGCGAGCCGCCGAACGACCTGCTCGACCAGCGTGACCAGCTCGTCCGCGAGCTCTCCGGACTCGTGGACACCCGCACGGTGGAGGCGAGCGACGGTTCGCTGAACGTTTTCGTGGGCACCGGCCAGACACTGGTTTCCGGATTCAGCAACTCCGAGCTGACCACCGTCCGTCCCGACGGTGACCCGACTCGGCTGAACGTTGCGATCACCACCCGCTCCGGCGGTACCACCGACATTTCCCGCCAGATAGGCGGTGGCGAGATCGGCGGTCTGCTCGACTATCGCGAGAATGTACTCAACCCGACCCGCGAGGAGATCGACCGCATGGCCGCCGGCCTGGCGCAGACGTTCAATGCCCAGCATCGCGACGGCCTGCAGTTCGGAGGCGGCAACGAAGGGGGCCTCGGCGGCGACCTGTTCTCGCTGGGCGGGCCCGGCAGCGTCGCCGATGGTGCCACCGTTGACAGCGGATTTGCGGCCTTCGACCCCGAGAGCGAACCGGCCCTGAACGGGGTGCGCCTGACCTTCGACCAGGCGAGCTCGCAGTGGACTGCGGAGAACGTCGCCACCGGCGACACGCAGACGTTTCAGGACAATGACCAGGTCGTCTCGTTTGCCGGAATGAACCTGGACATGGGTAAGGTTTCCGGTGCCTCCGATGGTGCGACCATCAGCGTCGATCCACTGCAGGACGCCGCGACAGGCATGCGGGTCGCCATCGACCGGGCCAGCCAGGTCGCTGTCGCCGCCCCGCTGCGGGTGGGCGAGGTCAGCGGCAACGACGGTGATGCGGCTGTCGACGATTTCAGCGTCGACAGCATCGACGGTCTGCCGTCGGGCGGGCCGGCCTACCGGCTGGAATACACCGACAGCCTGCCCGGTGGTGGCACGGGCTACGAGCTGGTGGACGGCGGCGGCAACGCGGTGAACGATGGCGCCGGCAACCCGGTTACGATCGCCTACGATCCCGCGACTGACGCCGCGGGCAAGGCGTTCTCGGTGGACGTCGCGCTCGGCGGTGGCAATACTGCCACCGTCTCGGGCGCGTTGAGCGGCCGTCCCGAGGTCGGCGACGCGTTCACCCTGGAGCGCAATACCGGCGCCGTGGGTGACAGCAGCAATGCCGTGGCCCTCGGCGACATCGCCGAGCAGGGCGTGTTCGACGGCGGTGACACGACCCTGCAGGAATTCTATGCCGGGCTGGTCGGCGAGGTCGGCACGAAGACCCTGCAGGCGCAGACCGGCCGCGATGCCCAGGAATCCGTGCTGGAGCAGGCGAGGGCCGCCCGTGACGAGGTCTCCGGCGTGAACCTCGATGAGGAGGCGGCGGACCTCATGCGCTTCCAGCAGGCCTACCAGGCCGCCGCACAGTCCATCTCCATCGCCCGCACCACCTTCGACGCGCTGCTGTCGGCGACACGAGGCTGATCATGGTCCGCATCTCTACCAACCAGTATCACCAGACCGCCCTCAATGCGCTGCTTGACCAGCAGAACACCCTCTCGAAGGTCCAGGAGCAGATTGCCTCGGGCAAGCGCATACTCAGCCCGTCGGACGACCCGTCCGGTGCGGCGCGGGTCCTGGAGCTCGCCCAGAGCATCGAGAGCACGGAGCGTTACAACCGCAACATCGATGCTGCCGAGTCGCGGATGGGGCTGGAGGAGTCGACCCTGAACGAGGTCAGCTCGACTCTCCAGCGGGTGCGCGAGCTCGCCGTTCAGGCGAAGAACGACAGCAATACGGCGGAGGACCGCAAGAAGATCGCCGCCGAGGTCCGCGAGCAGTGGAAGCACCTCGTTCAGCTTGGCAACACCACCGACGGCAATGGCGAATACCTTTTCGCCGGTGCCCAGAGCGGTACCCGCCCGTTCCAGACGCAGGCGGACGATACCGTCCAGTATGCCGGTGACCAGACCGCCCGCCGTCTGCAGGTGGGAGCCGGCCGGAGCATGGAGACGACCCATACCGGTTATGAGACCTTCATGGACATGCCGGCCAGCTACGAGGTGACGGCCACTACAGGAAGCACCGGTACGGCCACGGCGGCAGTGGCGGTCAACACGTCGGTCACCCAGCGCGAGGACGTCTCCGGCTACGAGGTCCGGTTCACGGAAACCGCCGACGGCGGGTTCGACTATGCGGTCGTCGACGACAGCGGCAACGCGGTTACCGACAGCGACGGCAACGCCATAACCGGGCGTTACGAGGCCGGCCGGAGCATCCAGCTCCCAGAACAGGGCGTGGAGCTGACCCTGCACGGCCAGCCGGCGGACGGCGATGCGCTCACCATTCAGGCGGACAGCGATCGCTCGATGTTCGATGCGGTCGAGCGGTTCGCGAGCGCGCTGGAAAACGCCAGCGACACGGAGCAGGGGCGGAGTGCGTTCCAGGCCGCCGGCGACCGGGCGCTCGCGGAAGTCGACGCCGGTCTGGAGAACGTCGAGCGGATCCGCGCCGAGGTGGGCGGCCGGCTGAACGGCCTGGACAGCGAGCGCAATGCCAACGAGGCCGCGGCGCTGGAGCTCAAGAGCGCGCGCAGTACGATCCAGGACCTGGATTACGCCAGCGCCATCTCCGAGTTCTCACGACGCCTTACCGGCATGCAGGCAGCCCAGCAGAGTTACTCCAAGATCCAGGGCATGAGCCTGTTCAACTACCTGTAAGCCCGCATAAGACCCCATTCCGGTAGCTCGTGCACGGCGACCGGCCGTGTGCGGCTCCGTCCGCCACCCCCGGTAGGTCGTGCACGGCCGCCAGGCCGTGTGCGACATCCCGCCTACCGGGGCGAGAACGTCGCACGCCTTCGGCGCACGACCTACCCATCCGGCGGGCTATGCACGGCGAGCGGACGTGGGCGGCTGCTCCGTCCGCCAACATCGGTAGGTCGTGCACGGCCAAAGGCCGTGTGCGACATCCCCCGTCGGGCGCGCCTCCAACCGCCTGCGACATGGCACCTGCAACCCCACCACTCACTCACGCCCGACATGCGGTGGTAGGGACGGCACCTGCTCGCCCCAATACGGCGGGTACACACCCGCGCGTACCAGTCGATGAAAACTCGACCACGGCCACGCCGCCGGACAGGCCACGAGGCCGTGGCGAACCGGATTGTAATGGACATAATCGAGGTGGTTGCGGAAGTCAGCCTCGTCGCGGATACAGTGCTCCCAGAACCTCGGTTGCCAGATGCGTCCGCGCTGCGCGCCCGCCGTCACGGCCCGTTTGATCAGGCTCCAGCGGGTGGCGAAATCGGCATCGTCCGGTGGCAACGTCCACACGCAGTGAAGATGGTCCGGCAGCAGCGTGATCGCCTCCATGCGAAACGGCCGGCGCTCGCGCGTTCCGCGGATCGCGGCACCGAGCAGGGCGCGGATGCCCGCGTCGCACAGCACGGCCCGCCGCCGGTAGGTCACAACGGTAAAGAAATAGGAACCACCCGGTATCCATGGGCGTCGGTATCGCATCCCTGCGTTCCCCGATGATCGATTCGTGTCGTTCGACCATCGTGGATCGCACTCGCGGTTGCAAGGAACGGTATCCGGCACGAGAACGTCGCACGCCTTCGGCGCACGACCTACCACACCGGGCGGGCCATGCACGGCGAGCGGCGGTGTGCCACGCGCCCGCTGCGCTGGCCCGAAAACGCACACCGCCGGCGTTCGCCACCCCAGCCGGTAGGTCGTGCACGGCCGCGAGGCCGTGTGCGACATCCCATCCCTCTCCGAAAGCCACGCGCAAAGGCACGCCAACGCCCGCCTATTCGAACGCCAGCGCCTCCCCCAGCCCGTTGATCAGCGGCTTGAGGTGCTTCTTGTAGTGCCGCCAGCGCTGCTTGGACTTCGTGTAGATCGGCTGGCGGACCTGGTCGTAGCTCGCCGTCAGGGTGCGTACGCCGGAGCGCGTGTGGTCCAGGCAGGCGTCGTCCCACGGCAGGTCACAGAACTCGAGCATCCGGCGGATTTCCAGCTCCGGGTCACTGACCAGGCGCTCGTAGTGCAGCTCGTGGATCGACAGCGGCAACGCCTCCCGCCAGTAGGCCATCAGGCGCCGGTAGTGGCGGTAGTAATGGGCCAGGTTGTCCTGGTCGTAGGCGAACTGCAGGCCCGAGGCGGCGAAGTTCTGGAAATAGCAGGACAGGCAGGTGTCCAGCGGGTTCCGGTTGCAGTGGATGATCCGCGCGTTGGGGAACAGCAGCGCGATCAGGCCGAGATGCATGAAGTTCTGCGGCATCTTGTCGGTGACCCGCAGTGTCTCGTCCGGCGCCAGCTCAGCGAGGAAGTCCAGGTACTGCCCGGCGGCCTTCGCCGCGGACTCCCGGGTGAGCTCCGGCACGCACTCCGGGTAGGGGGTGGTGACGTCCATGAGCTCCGGCAGGGCGTTGGCGATGCTCTGGATCTCGCGTAGCTCGCCGGCGGCGGTGACGCCGGGGTGGCTGGCGATGACCTGCTCGGTGAGGCTGGTGCCGGAGCGGGGCATGCCGACGATGAAGATTGGTCGCCGGGAGTCGCTGCCGATACCCGACAGGCGCTCGAACAGCGCCTTCGTGAAGGTCGTGGTCACCGCGTCGAACTGCTTTTCCGCGAACGCCCGGTCGTAGGTCCGGGGCTTGATCTCGTTGCCGCGCCGGAAGAAGTCGAAGGCCCGGTCGTAGTCGCCGATGTCGTCGTAGAGCTGCCCCGCGGTGAAGTAGAGGCCGTAGTGCGAGCGGCTGGCGAGCCTGCCGGACATGGCGCGGTCGACGATCTCCGCGGCCTGCTTCTGTTCGCCCATCCGGCGGGCGAGGGTGAGATAGGCCCCCAGGGTACCCGGGGCCACGGTGGCGTTGTTCTCGATCAGCGGCCGGACCAGCTCGAAGGCCTCGGCCTTGCGGCCGCTGCGTTCCAGCACCCGGGCCTTGATGCTGACGAGCTGGTCGTCGCCGGGTTTGAGTGCCAGTGCTCGTTCGATCGCATCCTGCGCCTGGTCCCACTCCCCCTGGCCGGCCAGGATCTCCGCCATCAGTCCCAGCCCCGCGGTGTCCTCGGGGGCCAGCGCGATCGCCTTGCGAGCCTCTCGGTAGGCCTGTTCGTGGCCGCCGGAGTGGGCGAGGCACTCAGCGAGCAGCCGGTGGAAGCGTGCCTCGCCGGGGGCGTAACGCACCAGGCGCTTCGCCCAGGCCAGCGCTTCCTGCGGGCGCGCCAGCGCCACGAGGGTGGAGGCCAGTGCGAAGAGTCCGAGGACGTGGCGGTTGTCGAGGTTGACTGCTGCCCGCGCGATGTTCTCCGCCGAATCGTGCTGGCCGATCTCCAGCAGCGCCTCGGCGAGGTTGGCGAAGGCGTCCGGATCCCGCGGGGCCGCGACCACGGCGCGGTTGAGCACCTCGGTGGCCTGGGCGTATTCGCGGCGCGCCTTATGGATAATGCCGATGTTGAGCAGGGCCTTGGCGCAGTGTTCGTCGTGCGCCAGCGCCTGCTCGAATACGGCCCGGGCCTCGTCCAGACGGCTCTCGCCGTACAGGGCGGTGCCCTGATTGCAGAGGAAGACCGTATCGCCGGGGGCGAGCT
Source organism: Arhodomonas sp. KWT2 (assembly GCF_041949875.1). Classification (NCBI taxonomy): domain Bacteria; kingdom Pseudomonadati; phylum Pseudomonadota; class Gammaproteobacteria; order Chromatiales; family Ectothiorhodospiraceae; genus Arhodomonas; species Arhodomonas sp. KWT2. The sequence continues at coordinate 219,711 of NZ_JBHFPQ010000043.1, read as the reverse complement.
CGACGGCCATGCCGAAGAGCTGGCCGGCCACGTCGTGCTGGCCGATCCGCATCGCGAGCAGACCCAGGCCGTTGTAGGCGTCCGCGTTCTCGGGATCGTCCGCGAGGACTGCGCGGTAGCCCGCCTCGGCCTCCTGCAGGCGTCCGGCGCCCTGGTGCAGGTCGGCCAGCTCCAGGCGCTCGTTGTCCGTGCCGGCGTTAGTCATGTCTGTCGTTCCACCTGTTTGTCCGTCCACGCGGGAGTGTCGCATCCACGGCGCCTGCCGCCCAGCGGGCCCCGCCATGGCGCCTCCCGCGGCCCGTACGGGGCATTGCAAGGGGCGTGCCGTCGCCGATTGGATAATCTCTTGTGGTCAGGGGGTAAAGTCCTTCGCGGGGGTGCCGATAGAGGGTTTGAAGGCGGCCATCAGTGCATCAGACAGGCCGGTCGCCGAAGCGCAATCCGGGGCTCCGGACTATCTGGCAAGGAGACTGAGCAATGGCACAGGTCATCAACACCAACATCGCGTCGCTGAATTCCCAGCGGCACCTGAACAACACCCAGGACACCATGCGTACGGCCATGGAGCGTCTCTCCTCGGGTCTGCGCATCAACAGCGCCAAGGATGACGCGGCGGGGCTTGCGATCTCCAATCGCATGACCGCCCAGATCAACGGCATGGACCAGGCGGCACGTAACGCCAATGACGGCATCTCCCTGGCGCAGACCGGCGAGGGCGCGCTCCAGCAGATGACCAACAACCTCCAGCGCATGCGTGAGCTGGCGGTGCAGTCGCGTAACGCCACCAACGCCACCCAGGACCGGGAGTCGCTGGACGCCGAGTTCCAGCAGCTGCTCTCCGAGAACGACCGTCTGGCCAAGACCACGGCGTTCAACGGCCGTAATATCCTCGACGGCAGCCTCGGCACCGAGGAGTTCCAGGTGGGCGCCAACGTCGGCGAGACCATCTCCGTGGACGTCAGCTCCAGCATGCGGACGAACTCCATCGGTAATCACGCCACGGCGGACTACGCGCTGAACGACTACTCCGCTTCCACCAGCGCGCCGTCGAACAGCAACGATTTCTTCCTCGACAGCTCCGGCGATCTGGCGATCAACGGTGTCAACGTGGCGTCCGTTAGCTCCGCGCTGACCTCCGACGAGATGAGCGCGGGCCGCGGCGCCAACTCCGCCTATGGTATCGCCGAGGCGATCAACCTGGGCACCGAGGACCACGGCGTGACCGCAACGGCAGAGGCGGCGCAGACCACCCTGAGCTTCAGCGAGCTGAGCTTCGGTGACAGCACCAACACGTCCGAGACCTACACCCTCGAGATCAACGGCAAGACCATCACCCAGCAGACCGAGGGCAGCGTGGACGTGAGCAGCGCCGAGGCGCTGGCCACCCAGATCAACAACGCCTCCAACGAGACCGGCGTGGGTGCGCGGGTGGACGGTTCCGGCAAGCTGGTGCTGAGCGCGGAGGATGGCCGCAACATCGAGATCAAGGAGTCCGTGGGCAGCTCGGCCAGTGTCGGCGGCTTCTTCGGCAACACCGGAATTACGGCGACCGGCGGTGAGTACACGGTCTACAAGGGCAGCGTGCGCCTCGATTCCGACAACCAGATCTCCGTGGCCAACAACGACGGCGAGTCGCAGTCGTTCAGCACGGTCGCCGCCACTGCGACCGACACCACGGGCACCAAGGCCCTGTCCGCTTCGGACATCCTGACCGCCGCGAACTCGGATGCGGCGCTCCAGCGCATCGACTCCGCGCTCTCGGACGTCGACTCGCTCCGGGGTACCTTCGGTGCCATCCAGAGCCGCTTCGAGTCCACGGTCTCGAGCCTCGAGACCAGCTCGGAGAACCTCTCGGCCGCGCGCAGCCGCATTCAGGACGCGGACTTTGCCGCCGAGACGGCCAAGCTGTCCAAGGCCCAGGTGCTCCAGCAGGCGGGTACGTCGATGCTGGCCCAGGCCAACCAGCAGCCGCAGTCGGTGCTGAGCCTGCTGCAGTAAGGCAGGCGGATGGCGGCGCCCTGACCCGGGGCGCCGCCGCTTACCGGGTGGTGAGAGGGTCCGGAAATGGCAACCGTTCAGAATGTTTCACAGGGGCTTTCTCAGGTGGTGCCCCCCACCACTGAGGCCGATGGCCGCTCAATGTCTCGATCAACGGTGCAGCAGCAGCGCACGGGGGACCAGCCCCGCACCTCGGCGATACAGGACTCGGAGCGCCCGGCCCTGGGCGGCGAGGGTGAACGCAAGGCGGCGGAGCAGCTCGTGGAGCAGCTGCGCGAGCGCTTCGAGCGCTATGACCATAACCTGCAGTTCTCCGTGGACGATGCCACCGGACGCAGCGTGGTGAAGGTGGTGGACGGCCGTACCGACGAGGTGATCCGGCAGATTCCGCCCGAGGATATCCTCGAGTTGGCGCGTTTCATGCACAAGTTGAGCGACGAAGACGGCGGCGCACTGTTCCGGACCGAGGCGTGACGGACGGTTCGCCGGCGGCGGTCAATCGGTAAGAGGTCAGCCCCATGTCAACGCTCACCAGCCTGGGAATCGGCTCCGGCCTGGACATCAACCAGACAGTTTCCGATCTCGTGTCCGCCGAGCGCGAGCCGGCCGAGTCGCGGCTCTCCTCGAAAGAGGAGACCTATCAGACCAAGCTCTCGGCCTATGGCGCGCTGAAATCGGCCCTGTCGAGCTTCAGCGATAGCATCCAGGGGCTGCAGAAGGTCGATACCTTCGGGCAGCGAAGCGCGAGCTCATCGGATTCCGAGGTGTTCACTGCCTCGGCGGATTCGACCGCGCAGACCGGATCCTACTCCATCGAGGTCACGAAGATGGCGAGCCCGCAGAAGCTCGCCAGTGCCGGCGACATGGGATGGAGTGAGGACTCTACCGTCGGCACGGGCACGCTGAGTATCGGTGTCGGTGGTTCCTCGTTCGACGTCGAGATCGGCAGCGGCGACAACACCCTGTCCGGCATTCGGGACGCCATCAACGACGCCGACGGCGGCGTGACCGCAAGCATCATCAACGTCGACGACAGCAGCGGCAACACCGAATCGCGCCTGGTACTCACCGCGGACGACCCGGGTACCGAGAACACGATTACCGTCGGCGTCAGTGGTGACGGAGACGGCGACGACACGGACGCCGCCGGCCTGTCGGCACTGCGTTATGACTCCGGCGTGAGCAACCTCACCGAGACCCAGACCGCCGAGGACGCGGTGATCCAGGTGGATGGTCAGACCGCGACGCGTTCGAGCAACAGCATCGACGACGTGATCCCCGGTGTGACCATCGACCTGGCGTCCTCTGCGCCGGGCGAGACCCAGACACTCACCGTGGGCCGTGACGACAGCGGCGTTAAGTCCGCGCTGGAGGATATGGTCAAGGGCTACAACACCCTGATGCAGACCATCAGCCAGCTGACCAGCTACGACAAGGCCAGTGGCGAGGCCTCTGTGCTGCTTGGGGACGCCACCGCCCGCGGGCTGCAGACGCAGGTCCGCCAGGGCGTGACCAGTCCCGTCGAGGGTGTCGAGGGCGATCTCCGCAGCCTCGCGGATCTCGGCCTGGGGGTTGGTCGCGACGGCCAGCTGAGTATCGACGAGGAGCGTCTCAACGCCGCCCTGGAGGACAATCCGAAAGGTGTCGCGGAGCTGTTCACGGCGGATTCCGGCGGGGTAGCGGGCCGGCTGGAGGAGATCGCCGATTCGTATCTCGGCGATAACGGGCTCATCAGCAGCCGCACCGACGGGCTGCAGGACCGGCTCGATCGTATCGCCGACCAGCGCGACGATCTGGACCGGCGCATGTCCAACCTCCAGCAGCGGTATCTCGACCAGTTTATTGCCATGGACCAGATCGTCTCGGACATGGACAGCATGCAGAGCCAGCTGACCCAGGGGCTGAAGAGCCTGCCGGGCTACATCAGCACCAACGGGGACAACTAGCGCCGACTGGCGTTCGTTTGAAACAGACGCCCCGGAGCGGGGCACACGGGGTACGACAGAGGTAGCGGCAGATGACTTACGGCGTTAACGCCTACCAGCAGGTGGATCGCAGCGGTGCGAACTACGCTGATCCCTGGCAGCTGACAGCGATGCTGTTCAACGGTGGTCTGGAGCGTGTAGCCCAGGCCCGCGGCGCGATGGAGCGTGGCGATGTCGCGGTGAAGGGCGAGCGTATCGGCAAGGCGATCGGGATCCTCGACGGTCTGCGAGCCAGTCTGAATCATGAAGAGGGTGGAGAGCTGGCGAGCAACCTGGATTCGCTGTACGAGTATATGCAGCGGCGCCTGGTGGCGGCCAACGCGCATAATGACTTGACGGCGCTGGACGAGGTCGCGACCCTGCTCCGCGAGATCAAGGAAGGCTGGGACGGAATCCCGGCAGAGGCACGCAATGCCCCCGGACAGCAAAACGCCCAGGCCGGTGGCGCCGTCTGACGGCGATGCCGCCGCGGCCGCGGAGCGCGAACGCATCGCGCGGCGGCTGCTGGCGCTCACCCGTGAGATGCGCACCTTCGGTGAGGCGGGTGACTGGGTCGGCTTTGCCGAACGCGAGGCTGAACGCCAGGAGCTTTCCCGCGAGCTCTTTGCCACCCCGGTTCCCCACGATGCCGCCCCGGTGGTCGCGGACTGCGTCCGCCGGGTGCTTGAGCTCGACGAGTCGCTGATCGAGCTCGCCCGTGCCCACCGCGACGAGGCCGCCCGCATGCTGGAGGAGTCCCAGCGCGGGCGCCAGGCGGCCGACGCCTACCGCCGCTTTTCCCGCTGAGCCCCAAGAGACGTCGCCCGCCTTCGGGAACCGCGGGTAGGTCGTGCACGGCCGCAGGCCGTGTACGACAGCTCCCGCCGATGCGCGACACGGCGCTACCCGAGACGTCGCACGCCTTCGGCGCACGACCTACCGAACCGTCCGGTAGGTCGTGCACGGCCGTGAGGCCGTGTGCGACAGCTCCTGCCGATGCGCGACACGGCGCTACCCGAGACGTCGTACGCCTTCGGCGCACGACCTACCGAACCGTCCGGTAGGCCGTGTGCGACAGCTCCCGCCGACGCGCGACACGGCACCAACGGAGGCGGCGCACGACCGGGGTGTCAGGGCGTCGACACCTGGTGACGGTGCGTCCTTTGATCGTCGGTTCATTGACGCCGGGTTCTCGAACTGCTGAACTCTAGCCCCGGGTGAGAACCGGCGCACACAAGAAGGCGGACGTGTCTCACCCCGGAAGAACAACAAGGCCGCCTGAGGGGGTGGCCCTTCTGATGAACGGGGCAATGCAATGGCGAATGTTCTGGTGCTCGACGCGGACGCCGAGCGGGCTGCTGGCGTCTGCGCTGTCGTGGAATTCGTCGGGCACACGGCGCGCTGTGTGGCCCATCCGGCGGAGTTCGACGGCGTGCTCGGTGAGGTCGATCCCGCGCTGTGCCTTGTCGTCGGGGGCGACGATTCAGGGGCCGAGCTGCTGAACGCGCAGTGGGAGCGCCTGCCCGGCGTGCCGGCCTACCTGGTCGGGGTGGAGCGGGGCAGTGCGCTGAGCCGTGGTGCCAATGTGGTCGGTACCCTGCAATTGCCATTGCGCCGCCAGGAGTTCCAGTCGGCGATGCAGAAGGTCCTCGGCCAGCCCGCGAGACCCGCCGAGGGAGCGCGGGATGCGGTGCCGCGGCTCGTCGGCGAGAGCCGGACCATGCAGCGCGTCGGGCGGCTTATCGAGCAGGTCGCCGCGAGCGAGGCCAGCGTTCTGGTCCTCGGCGAGTCCGGCACCGGCAAGGAGGTGGTGGCGCAGCAGATCCACGCCCAGTCCGGGCGGGCTGACAAGCCGTTTGTACCCGTCAACTGCGGCGCTATTCCCGCGGACCTGCTGGAGAGCGAGCTCTTCGGTCACGAGAAAGGTGCGTTTACCGGTGCTATCTCGGCGCGCCAGGGCCGTTTCGAGCTCGCCCAGGGGGGCACGCTGTTCCTCGACGAGATCGGCGACATGAGCCTGCACATGCAGGTCAAGCTCCTCCGCGTGCTTCAGGAGCGCACCTTCGAACGGGTGGGCTCCAATCGCAGCATCGAGGCGGACGTGCGTATCATCGCGGCCACCCACCGTGATCTGGAGCGGCGGATCGCCGACGGCGAGTTCCGCGAGGATCTCTACTATCGCCTCAATGTCTTCCCCATCGAGCTGCCGGCGTTGCGGCGCCGGGTCGCCGACATCCCGGTGCTGGTGGACGAGATCGTGCGCCGGATCGAGAGTGACGGCCGGGGCTCCGTGTCGTTCAGTCCGCGTGCGCTGGCGCTGTTCGCGCGCTATCACTGGCCGGGCAACGTCCGCGAGCTCGCCAACCTGGTCGAGCGCATGGCTATCCTCCACCCGTGGCAGGAGGCGGATGTTGACGACCTGCCGGAACGCCTTCTCGAAGCGGTGGACGAGCACATCCCCGAGCCCGAGCCGGAAGCGGAGGCCGCGGCCGTGGAATCGGATGCTGCCGGGGGGGGCTGGCCGTCCCTGGATCCGGAGACCGGTATGGACCTCCGCGAGGTGCTCGGCGATCTGGAACAGCGTCTGATTCGTGACGCCCTGGATGCCACCGACGGCGTCGTGGCGCGTGCGGCGAAGCTGCTCAACCTGCGTCGCACGACCCTCGTGGAGAAGCTGCGCAAGTATGGTATCGACCGCGAGGACACCGCCTCGCGCCCGGCGTGACCGGGGTGTGGGGAGCAGGATGGCGTTTCGCGGATATCCCGGGCGGCGGGGGGTTGACCGAAGACGTCGCACACGGCCGTTGGCCGTGCCCGACCTACAAAGGTGGGTAGGTCGTGCGCCGCAGGCGTGCGACGTCTTTCGGGGCGCCCGAGCGGGGTCAGGGACGTCGCACACGGCTTGGCGGCCGTGCCCGACCTACAACGATGGGTAGGTCGTGCGCCGCAGGCGTGCGACGTCTTTCGGGGCGCCCGAGCGGGGTCAGGGACGTCGCACACGGCCTGGCGGCCGTGTCCGGCCTACCCTTGGCGGCGGGAGCTACACCTTCTCCCCAACCCCTCTCCTGTGAAGGGAGAGGGGCACGGCGCGGTCGGCTTGGCCGGTAGGTCGGCTGCTCCTGGCAGCCGACAGGCCGGCTGTCGGCAGTTCCGGGCGGAGCCGTTGCGTCGGCCGGCGCCGGATTTGCCCGGCACGTGACGGGGGTTCTCGAAAGTGGGCACGGCCCTTGCAACACCGGGGCAGGTCCAATGCCCGTGGAGGGAATGAACATGGCCGACCCCAGTATCCAGCAGGTGCTCGCGCAGATGCGCACCCTGGCCTCGCAGGCCCAGCGCACACCGTCCAACGAGGCCGCGGCCACCGCGACCGGCACCGCCTCGTCGTCGCAGGGCTTCCAGGGGATGCTCACCGATGCGCTGCGTTCCGTGAACGACCTGCAGCAGACCGCGAGTCAGAAATCCGACACCTTCCTCCGGGGCGGCAACGTCTCGCTGGCAGAGGCAATGGTGGCGGGGCAGAAGTCGCGGGTGGCGTTCACTGCGGTCAAGGAGACCCGGACCCAGCTACTGGACGCATACCGCCAGATATCGCGGATGCAGGTGTAACTTAGGGCACGGCAATGGCGCAGGCGAGTCAGGCACTCACGACACAGCCCGGGCAGCAGCCCGCCACCGATACCGCCGGGTCGGGACCGCGGCGCGACGGTCAGGGGCGGCTCGGCCGGCTCATCAGCGAGTACCTGGGCGACCGGGTATTCCGTCAGCTCGCGCTGGTGCTTGGCCTGGCAGTGGCGATCGCCGCCGGTGTCGGCCTGGTGATGTGGGTGCAGGAGCCCATGTACCGGCCCCTGTTCTCGGATCTGCCCGCCGAGGACGCCAGTGCCGTGATGGACGCCCTGCAGACGGCGAACATCCCGTTCCAGGTGGACGAGAACAGCGGCGCCATCATGGTGCCGATGGATCGCATCTACGACGCGCGCATGACGCTCTCCGCCCAGGGCCTGCCGCAGACCGGTGGTGTGGGGTTCGAGAGCCTGCGCAAGGATCCGGGCTTCGGCACCAGCCGGTTCCTGCAGACGGCCCGGTTCCACAGGGCGCTGGAGACCGAGCTCGGCCGCACCATAACCAGCCTCAACGCCGTGCGCTCGGCGCGCGTGCATCTCGCCATCCCCGAGCGCTCGGCGTTCGTCAGCGAGGACCGCAAGCCCACCGCATCGGTAACCGTCACGCTATTTCCCGGCCGGTCGCTTAGCGACGGCCAGGTCCGGGCGGTGGTCAACCTCGTCGCCGGCGCGGTTCCCGAGCTCAGCGCCGAGCGTGTTTCAGTGGTCGATCAGGACGGCACGCTGCTCACCGAGCAGTCCGGGGGCAACGGTGCCGAGGCCAGCGGTGAGCAGCTCGCCCAGCAGCGGCGTATCGAGCGGAACTACGTCCAGCGCATTCGCGATCTGCTCGCGCCCATCGTGGGCCGGGACAAGGTGCGGGCGCAGGTGGATGCGCAGCTTGACTTTTCGGTCACCGAGCAGACCGAGGAGCGCTACGACCCGGATCAGACGGCGCTGCGCAGCGAGCAGATTTCCAATGATCGTTCCGTGCGTGGCGAGGGGCCGAACGGTGTCCCCGGTGCCCTGACCAATCAGCCGCCGGCGGGCGGCCAGTTGGCCCCTGTACAGCAGGGACAGCAGGGTCAACAGGGCGCGAACGCTCAGGGTCAGGGCGGCCAGGGCGGCCAGGGCGGCAACGCCCAGGGCCAGGGCGGTCAGGGCGGCGCCCAGACGCAGGTGGTGGACGCCAGCGAGAGCGCGACCCGCAACTACGAGGTCAGCCGGGTGGTCAGCCACCGCAAGGGCGAGGTGGGCACGATCCAGCGCCTCTCGGTGGCGGTGTTGCTGGACCAGCCGACCACGACCAATGATGCGGGTGAGACGGTGGCCGATCCGTTTTCCGCCGACCAGCTCGAGGAGATCCGCTCGCTGGTCCAGCGCGCTGTGGGCTTCAACCCCGGCAGGGGCGATACACTGGACGTGGTGAGCACGGAATTCCGTGCCCCGGTGGAGCAGGCGCCGGACGTGTCGCCGCCGCTCTGGGAGCAGCCCTGGGTATGGGAGCTCGGGCGGTTGCTGCTCGCGACCATCGTGGGGCTGGTGTTGATCCTGGCAGTGATTCGCCCGCTCATCCAGGGCCTGCTCGGACGCGACCGGCGCCGCGACGGTGAGGCGCGCGAGGACGGCGAGGCGGCAGCTCAGAGCGCGCAGCTCGAGGGGCAGAGTGCTGAGCAGGCGCAGCTTATGGCCGAGCGGGCCCAGCGACAGGTCGAGAGCGGCGGTGGCAGCCGGGGCAGCGAGGAGTACGAGCAGCGCGTGCAGGCGGCACGCGAGATGGCCAGTAGCGAGCCGGCACTGGCGGCGAACGTCATCAAGAGCTGGCTCAGTCCGGAAGGCAGCAGCGAGTAGCACGGCATGACGGGTGCGGAGCGCGCGGCGATATTTCTCATGACCCTCGGCGAGAACGAGGCGGCCGAGATCATGCAGCACCTGGGCCCGCGGGAAGTCCAGCAGCTGGGACTAGCCATGTCGAGCCTGGAAAACGTCTCCAAGGATCAGGTCAACAAGGTCCTCAACGACTTCGTCACCACCGTCGAGGAGCAGACGTCGCTGGGCATCGGCAACACCGACTACATCCGCTCGGTGCTGGTCAAGGCCCTGGGCGAGGACCGCGCCGGCAGCATCATCGACCGCATCCTCATGGGCGGCAACACCCGCGGCCTGGAGCAGCTCAAGTGGCTCGATCCACGCACGATCGCGGAGATGGTGCGCCTGGAACACCCGCAGATCATCGCCATCGTGCTTGCCTACCTGGACGCCGACCAGGCCGCGCAGGTGCTCGCGGAGCTGCCGGATCGTATCCGCCACGACATCGTCATGCGTATCGCCACCCTGGAGAGCATCCAGCCCGCCGCGCTGCAGGAGCTCGACGAGATCATGGAGCGTCAATTCTCCGGCAAGCAGCGGATCAAGTCGTCGTCCATCGGCGGGGCACAGTCGGCGGCGAACATCATGAACTACCTCGACTCCAGCGTTGAGAGCGACGTCATGGAGCATATCCAGACCGCCGACAGCGAGCTCGGCGACCAGATCCAGGACCTCATGTTCGTGTTCGACGACCTCGCCGACGTCGACGACCGCGGCGTGCAGCTGCTGCTGCGCGAGGTCGGCACGGACATCCTCGTGCTCGCGCTCAAGGGCGCGGACGACCGGGTCAAGGACAAGGTCATGCGCAACCTCTCCAAGCGCGCCGCCGAGATGCTCCAGGACGATCTCGAGGCCAAGGGGCCGGTGCGCGTCAGCGAGGTCGAGCAGGCGCAGAAGGAAATCCTTACCGTGGCGCGGCGGCTTGCCGATGAGGGCCAGATCATGCTCGGCGGCGGTGGGGAGTCCTTTGTATGAGCGAGCGTATCCGCCCGATCTGGGCCGAGGAGAACGACACGGGTGTCGCCAGTGCGTGGGAGATCCCCGATATGGCGGGCAACCGGCGCGACGAGGCCACCGAGCCGGCGCCGGAGATGCCGAGCGTCGAGGAGATCGAACGGATGCAGGCCGAGGCGCGTGCCGAGGCCGCGCGGGAGGGGCGCCGCGAAGGCTACGAAAAGGGCTTCGCCGAGGGCCGGCAGGCGGGCCTGGACCAGGGGCAGGCGGAGATCAAACGCCGTGCCGGCGAGCTCCAGGCCCTGCTCGATTCGCTCCAGGCCCCAGCCGCGGAGATGGACGCCGAGGTGGAGCAGGGGCTCGCCGAGCTCGCCCTGGCGGTGGCCCGGCAGGTCATCCGCCGGGAAATCGTCACCCAGCACGGCGAGATCGTCGGCGTGGTGCGCGAGGCGGTGGCGGAGCTGCCGCTGGACAACCGTGAGGTGCGCCTGAGGGTGCATCCGGACGATGCCGCCGTGCTCCGCGATGCCGGCGTCGAGGGTGAATGGCGGATCGTTGAGGATCCGTCGGTCAACCGGGGTGGCTGCCTGGTGGACAGCGGTGCTTCCCACGTGGACGCGCGGCTGGAGACCCGGATCGCCAACGTCGCGGCCTCGCTGCTCGGCGACGGCCGGGACGGTGACACGGCCGCGGAGGGCGGGGCGGATCCAGCCGGGGAGGCGGACGATGACTGAGGCCCGCCGCGTGGACTGGGCCGGGCGCCTCGCCGCCCGGCGCGACGGACTGCGGCGGCCGGTCCCCGTCGTTGAGGGGCGGTTGCGCCGGATGATCGGACTCACCCTGGAGGCCGAGGGCTGCGAGGCCCCGGTGGGCTCGCGCTGCGAGATTTTCGGGCACGGCGATCACAGCGTTGAGGCGGAAGTGGTCGGCTTTGCCGAGGGGCGGCTGTTCCTGATGCCCACCGGCGCGCTCCACGGGGTGACCCCGAACGCACGGGTGCTCCCCCGTGAGGAGGCACTCGCGGCGCACGTTGGTCCCGATCTGCTCGGACGCGTGCTCGATGGCGGCGGTGAGCCGCTGGACGACCGTCCCGCGCCGGAGGCGCCGGCACGCATGCCCCTCGCCGGTCGCTCGATCAACCCGCTGGGGCGTGCCCCCATCCGTGAGCCCCTGGATGTGGGCATCCGCGCTATCAACGCGCTGCTTACCGTGGGCCAGGGCCAGCGTATGGGCCTGTTCGCGGGCAGCGGCGTGGGCAAGAGCGTGCTGCTCGGCATGATGACCCGCTACACCAACGCCGACGTCGTGGTGGTGGGGCTCATCGGCGAGCGCGGCCGGGAGGTCAAGGAGTTCATCGAGGACATCCTCGGCGAGGAAGGGCTGGCGCGCTCCGCGGTGGTGGCAGCGCCGGCGGACACCTCGCCGCTGATGCGCATGCACGGGGCCATGCTCGCCACCAGCATCGCCGAGTACTTCCGCGACCAGGGCCTGCGCGTGCTCCTGCTCATGGACTCGCTGACCCGCTACGCCCAGGCCCAGCGCGAGATCGGACTGGCCATCGGCGAGCCGCCGGCGACCAAGGGTTATCCACCGTCGGTGTTCGCGCGCCTGCCCCAGCTCGTCGAGCGCGCCGGCAACGCCGGTCGGGGCGAGGGTTCGATCACCGCCTTCTATACGGTGCTCACCGAGGGCGACGACCAGCAGGACCCGGTGGCCGATTCCGCCCGCGCGATCCTCGACGGGCACATCGTGCTCTCGCGCTCGCTCGCCGAGAGCGGCCACTACCCGGCCATCGACATCGAGGCGTCCGCGAGCCGGGCGATGCTCAACATCACCGACGACGCGCACGTACGCGCGAGTCAGCGCCTGCGGCGGCTCTATGCCACCTACCGGCGCAACGAGGACCTCATCAACGTCGGCGCCTACCAGCACGGCAGCGACGCGTCCGTGGACGAGGCGATCGCCTATCACTCGTCCATCATGCGGTTTCTCGGTCAGGATATCGGCGAGGCCGTTTCGTTCCGGGACGCCGTTGCCGAGCTGCACGACCTCATCGGCGAGGACACGGGGGCGAGTCTTGCCTAAGAGGGGATGCCATTGACACGACGTAGCGAACGCATGCAGCCCATCCAGCGTCTCGCCGGTGAGCGGGCGCGGGAGGATGCGCGCCGTCTCGCCGGCCGCCGGGACGACGCCGAGCAGGAGCGCGAACGCCTCGCCCAGCTCCAGGGTTTCCGTCGGGAGTACGAGCAGCGCTTCGCGGTCTCCGGCCAGGCGGGGATGGACGCCCACAGGCTGCGTGACTACAACGCCTTCATGGCACGTATCGACACGGCGGTGCGCCAGCAGCGCCAGACCGTGGAGGCGGTCGAGGCGGAGGTGACCGCCCTGCGCGAGCAGTGGCTGAAGTCCTGGGGGGATGCCCGGGCACTCGACACCCTGGTCGAGCGCTACCGCGGCGAGGAGCGCCGGCGCGAGGCCGGCCGGGAACAGCGGGAGAACGACGACTTTGCCCAGCGTGTGCGCCGCGGCGGTGCCCGTGACGGGGGGAGGAACTGATGCAGTCGATCAAGCTTTCAACGGAGACCACCGGCGCATCGCCGGGCACGGCGGCCCAGGCGGGCGCCGGCGCAGGGGGCGACGCCTTCGAGACCCGCCTCGGCGAGGCCATCGAGGCCGCCACCGGACGGCGGCTGAGCAAGGAGCAGATCCGCGATCTGCTCGCCGGCGAGGACGGTGCCGGTCTCAGCCGTGAGCAGTTGCTTGCCTTGCTCGCCGGCCAGGACGCCGGTGGCACGGGGCTGGACGCCGACGCCCTGGCGGGCCAGCTCGCCGGTCTGGAGGCCGATGTCGATGTCGACGGCAGTGACGACGATGGTACCGGCATGGACATCGGTGCCTGGATCGCGGCCCTGGTCTCGGCACAGCAGGCCGGCGGGAGCAACGGCGACGGTGCCGACGCCCTGCAGCGCGCCGTTGCCGCCGGCAAGGGTGGCCAGAATGCCGGTGACCGCCTCTCCCAGCTGCTCCAGGGGCTCGGGGCAGGGGGGAGTGCGCCGGACGACAGTAACAGCCGCGACGGCGGGTTCGACGCGCTGCTCGGCAGCGTGGATACCCGCGCCGCCGCGAGCCGCGGCGGCAACGCGACGCCGACGCTGCAGCTCTCGACCCCGGTGGGGCAGCCCGGTTTCACCCGCGGCGTGGCCGATCAGGTCACCTGGATGGTGAACAACGGCACCCAGAATGCCCGGGTCACGCTGGACCCGCCGGATCTGGGTCCGCTGGAGATCTCCGTGTCGACCCGTGACGACCGCACCAGCGTGTCCATCGTCGCCCACCACGCGGGCACCCGGGACGCCCTGATGGCGGACAGCGCGCGGCTGCGGGCGATGCTGGCGGACAACGGGTTCTCGGGGGTCGAGGTCTCGGTGCGTGACGGCAGCGCCGAGGGCGGCAACGCCCAGGCCTTTGGCGACGGGGGCGCTGGCGCCGACGGCGGTCACTCCGGCGACGGCGGCGGCGGCCAGGGCAGCGGTCCGGGCGCCTCGGAGATCCGTCAGGACAACGGCGGCCTGATCGGCGGCAACGGCCTCGTGGACCATTACGTTTGAGCGTGCGGTGCGGAATTGGTTTGCGCCGGGTGGCGGCGTATCCTTGCCGGCCGGTCCGCAGAACACCGCCAGCGCCGGCGCGCTGAACGAATCAACAGGGGGATAAGGAATGCCGACGAACGTCTCCGGGCGCGTCCCGCCCGCCTCGCCGGGCCGGCAGTCGGGCCTGTCCAAGCTGGTCCTGATCCTGGTCATCATGCTGGGCCTGCTGCTCATCGGTGGCGGCACGGTGGCGGCGCTGTACTTCACCGGCGTCGTCGGCGGCGACCAGGCGGCCGAGGCGGCCGCGGCGGAGGGCGATGCCCAGGACGGCGCCCAGAAGGAGCCCGAGCCCAAGCCGGCGCTGTATCTGCCGCTGGAGCCGCCGATCGTGGTGAACTTCAGCGGCGAGCAGCGCAGCGGCTACCTGCAGGTGGGCGTGGAGCTCATGGCCCGCGACCAGGCGGTGCTCGACGCGGTCAAGACCCACATGCCGGTGGTGCGCAACAACCTCATCCTGCTCTTCGGCGATCAGGACTACGACACCCTGGACAACCGCGCCGGCAAGGAGCAGCTTCGGGCGAAGGCCCGGGAGGCGGTGAACGAAGTGCTCTCGAACCACGGTATCGAGGGGCAGGTGGAAGCGGTGTATTTCACCTCCTTCATTCTCCAGTGACGGCGGATCCGCGCGATGAGTGATCAGGACATCCTGAGCCAGGACGAGATCGATGCCCTGCTTCACGGCATAGACGGCGGGGACGTGGCCGGTGAGGAGGAGGAAGCCTATACCGATCCGGGCCAGGCGAAGTCCTTCGACTTCGAGAGCCAGGAGCGGATCGTGCGTGGGCGCATGCCCACGCTGGAGATGATCAACGAGCGCTTCGCGCGGCTGTTCCGCATCGGGCTGTTCAACATGCTGCGCAAGGCCCCGGAGGTCTCGGTGGGCGGCATGGAGATGATGAAGTTCTCCGAGTACGTCCACACCCTGTACGTGCCCACCAGCCTCAATCTGATCAAGGTCCAGCCGCTGCGCGGCACGGCGCTGTGCATCCTGGATCCCAAGCTGGTGTTCATCCTGGTGGACAACTTCTTCGGCGGCGACGGGCGCTACTTCACCAAGATCGAGGGCCGCGAGTTCACGCCCACGGAGACGCGGGTGATCCGCATGGTGCTCGATCAGGCGTTCGCCGACCTCTACGAGGCCTGGAACCCGATCCTGTCGGTGGAGTTCGATTACGTTTCCTCGGAGGTGAACCCCCAGTTCGCCAACATCGTCTCGCCCTCCGAGGTGGTGGTGGTCTCCAAGTTCCAGGTGGAGATGGACGGCGGCGGCGGTGAGTTCCACGTGACGCTGCCCTACACCATGATCGAGCCGGTGCGCGAGATCCTGGACGCCGGCGTGCAGAGTGACCGCAACGAGGTCGACGAGCGCTGGATCCGCTCGCTGCGCGAGGAGATGAAGCAGGCCCGTGTGGAGCTGTCCTCCTCGCTCACCGACGTGACCATCGGGCTGCGCGATCTCATGCGCATGAAGCCCGGCGACGTCATTCCCATCGAGATGCCCGAGACGGTCACCGTGGTCGCCGAGGACGAGGTCCCGGTGCTGCGCGGCCGCCTCGGCCAGTCGAACGGCAACATGGCGGTTCAGATCACGGAGTTGCTGCGCGTACCCGAGCGCGACAGCCTGATCAAGCTGAGGAACAGAGAGCATGAGTGACGAGGACAACCAGCAGGACGATCAGGGCCAGCTCGGTGACGAGTGGGAAGCGGCCCTGGCCGAGCAGGGCGTACAGGATGGCGACGCCGACGACGAGGGCGGTACCGCCGGCGGCGGCGCCGGGGAGACGGGCGATGATGCAGGGGACGCCCCCGGCGGACAGTCGGCCGCCGACGAGGCCTTCCAGCGCGCGGCGCTGAACGATCTCCAGGACAGCGCCGGTGCGAAGCCCGCGGACGAGGACGTCAATCTCGACGTCATCCTCGATATCCCGGTGACCCTGTCCATGGAGATCGGGCGCACCAAGATCAGTATCCGCAACCTGCTCCAGCTCAACCAGGGCTCGGTGGTCGAGCTCGACCGCCTGGCCGGTGAGCCCATGGACGTCATGGTCAACGGTACCCTGGTGGCCCATGGCGAGGTGGTCGTGGTCAACGAACGCTTCGGCATCCGGCTGACCGACGTTGTCAGCCCCAGCGAACGCGTGAGAAAGCTCAAATGAGACGGGCGTTCGCGGCGGTGACGTCGCTCGCGCCGGCCGCCGCGGCGGCCGCCGAGGGCAGCGGTGTGGATACCGGGGCGCTGCTGCGCCTCACGCTGGGACTCGCCGGCGTGCTCGCGCTGATCGTGGTGCTCGCCTGGGGGATGCGGCGGATGGGGCGTTTCGGCAGTAACGCCGGCGGGCGGCTGCGCGTGCTCGGTGCGGTGCCCGTGGGCCAGCGCGAGCGGGTCGTGCTGTTGCAGGCCGGCGAGCGCCAGCTCCTGATCGGCGTGGCCCCGGGCTCGGTGCGCACGCTGCAGGTGCTCGACGAGCCCATTGCGCCAGTGGACGGTGGCGGGGCGCCGGCACAGACCGGCTTCGCCGCGCGCCTGCGGGGTGCGATGCGCGATACGGAGGCGTCGTGAGCCGACGCTGGCTCTGGGGGCTGCTCGCCGCGCTGCTGGTGCTGCTGCCGCTGGCCGCCTGGGGCCAGGCGGACGGCATGCCGGCGCTGACCATGGAGCAGACCGCAGACGGTGAGCAATGGAGCCTGAGTCTCCAGGTGCTCGCGCTGATGACGCTGCTCACGCTGCTGCCGGCCATCGTGCTGATGATGACGGCATTCACGCGGATCATCGTCGTGCTTGCCATCCTGCGCACCGCCATCGGCACTCAGAGCACGCCGTCCAACCAGGTGCTGGTGGGGCTGGCGTTCTTCCTCACCCTGTTCGTGATGCAGCCGGTCTTCCAGCAGATCAACAGCCAGGCCCTGCAGCCCTACATGGCCGATGAGCTGGGACCGGTGGAGGCGATGCAGACCGCGGTGAAGCCGTTGCGCGGCTTCATGCTCGCCCAGACCCGGGAGCAGGACCTGTCCATGTTCCTGAATATCTCCGGCGAGGGGCAGGTCGAGGGGCCCGAGGCGGTCCCGTTGACGGTGCTGGTGCCCGCGTTCGTGACCAGTGAGCTCAAGACCGCCTTCCAGATCGGCTTCATCCTGTTCCTGCCGTTCCTGGTCATCGACCTGGTGGTGGCGAGCACGCTGATGTCCATGGGCATGCTCATGCTCTCGCCGATGATCATCTCGCTGCCGTTCAAGATCATGCTGTTCGTGCTCGTCGACGGCTGGTCGATGATCATGGGCACGCTGGCGCGCAGCTTCACCGCGGGGTAAGGCGGGGCGGCAATGGCCGCTGCGCAACCGGGAGGGAGTCATGGAACCGTCTTTCGCGATACAGCTCGGCAAGGAGGCGCTCACCGTCGCCATCCTCATCGCCGCCCCCATACTGCTCTCGGCGCTTGCCGCCGGCCTGATCATCGGCATGTTCCAGGCGGCGACCCAGATCAACGAGCAGACCCTGTCGTTCGTGCCCAAGCTCGCGGTGCTGGCGCTCACGCTGTTCATCGCCTCGCCGTGGATGCTCAACGTGCTCATGGACTTCACCGAGGGGCTGTTCCGCAACATCCCGCAGTTCATCCGGTGAACCTCGAGGCGGCGCAGATCACCGCCTGGCTCGGCCAGTTCCTCTGGCCGCTGGTGCGTGTCGGCGCGATGATGCTGGTCGCGCCGGTGTTCTCCAACGCGGCGGTGCCGGTGCGCATCCGTGTGCTCCTGGGCGTGGCACTGACGGTGGCGGTGATGCCGGCGGCCGGCGGTGCGCCGGCGCTGGATCCGCTTTCGGCCGCCGCGGTGGTGCTCGCTGCCCAGCAGGTGATTATCGGCGCGGCCATGGGGCTGCTGGTGGCGATGGCGTTCCAGACCGTGGTGGTGGCGGGCGAGAGCATCTCGCTGACCATGGGGCTCGGTTTCGCGACCATGGTCGACCCGCAGTCCGGGGTGCCCGTGCCCGTGCTCTCGCAATTCCTGCTGGTGATCCTCACACTGCTGTTTCTCGCCTTCGGCGGCCATCTGGTGCTCATTCAGCTGGTCGCGGAGAGCTTCCGGCTGCTGCCACTGGATGCCGGCGGCCTGGCCGCCGAGGATTTCCACACGGTGGTGGCATTCGCCTCGACCATGTTCTCGGGGGCCGTGCTGTTGGCCCTGCCCGCAATGGCGGCGCTGCTGATGATCAACATGATCATCGGCGTGATGACCCGCGTCGCTCCGCAGATGAACATCTTCTCGGTGGGCTTCCCCATCACCATGCTCTCCGGGTTCGTCATCCTGCTCACCCTCGTGCTCCCCTCGATGCCCCAGCGCATGTCAGCCATCTGGCGCCAGGCCTTCGACACCATCCGCCAGATTCTCGGCGCCTGACCCCCCCCCGTCCGCCGCCGGCGGGTGTAAGCACGTTGTCCGTGCACTGGTACGAAACCTGCTTGCCCGGTACCGGGACGGTACGTATCGCGAGGCGGGGATGGCCGAGGAAACCCCGGACGGGCAGGAAAAAACCGAAGAGCCGACCGAAAAGCGGCGGCGGGACGCAAAGGAAAAGGGTCAGGTCCCGCGATCGCGGGAGCTGAGCACCACCCTCGCCATGCTCGCCGCCGCGGTGGGGCTGCTAGGGCTCGGCGGCTATATGGCCGATGGCCTGGACGCGCTGCTGCGCGGCAACCTCGCCGTCGACCGCGCCGCCGCCTTCGACCCGAATGCTCCCGTGCGCATGTTCGAGGAGGCGATCATCCAGGGCATCCTCGTGGTGGCGCCGTTCGCGCTGATCATGCTCGCGGTCAACCTGGTGGCGCCGGTGGCGCTGGGTGGCTGGTCGTTCAGCGGCAAGGCGCTGGCGCCGAAGCTCGAGAAGATCAGTCCCCTCAAGGGATTCAAGCGGATATTCGGCGTCAATGGCCTGGTGGAGCTCGGCAAGGCGCTGGCCAAGATCACGGTGGTGGGGACAGTGGGGGTGGTGATGCTGAAGGTCCAGCTCCGCGACTTCCAGGCGCTCACGGGCATGCCGCTGGCCGCGGGCGCGGCGCAGGCGGCCGACCTGTTCTTCGGCACCTTCCTCGTTCTCTCCGTCTCGCTGATCCTCATCGCGGCGGTGGATATCCCCTACCAGATCTGGGACCACACCAAGAAGCTGCGCATGACCAAGCAGGAGGTCAAGGACGAGTTCAAGGACACCGAGGGCAAGCCCGAGGTCAAGGGCCGTATCCGCCAGCTCCAGCAGGAGCTGGCCCGGGGACGGATGATGGAGGCGGTGCCCGAGGCGGACGTGGTGGTCACCAACCCCACCCATTTCGCGGTGGCGCTGCGTTACGACGGCGCGAACATGCGCGCGCCGCGGGTGGTCGCCAAGGGGGGTGACCAGCTCGCCCGGCGCATCCGCGAGCTCGCCGGCGAGCACCGGGTGCCGCTGTTCGAGGCGCCGCAGCTCGCACGGGCGCTCTATCACACCACGGACATAGACGACGAGATCCCGGCGGGCCTCTACCTGGCGGTGGCCCAGGTGCTCGCCTACATCTTCCGGCTGCGGCGGGGTACGGCGGGCGGGCCGCCCCCGGCGCCGGAGGTCCCCGAGGAATTCAGGCAGTACGCGCGGCGCGGCGCGGCACAGGAGTAAGGCACGGACATGGCGGCGGTAATCTCTCGCAACTGGCGGCGCTTCGGGGTCACCGGGCTCGGCACGCCGGCACTGCTCATCGCGCTGCTGGCGATGATGGTGGTGCCCCTGCCGCCGCTGGCGCTGGACCTGTTGTTCACCTTCAACATCGTGTTGAGCCTGGTGATCCTGCTGGTGACGGTCTACAGCCATCGCCCGCTGGACTTCGCGGCGTTCCCCACGGTGCTGCTGGTGGCGACGCTGCTGCGTCTGGCCCTCAACGTCGCCTCCACCCGGGTGGTGCTGATCGAAGGGCACACCGGTCCGGGCGCGGCGGGCAACGTGATCGAGTCCTTCGGCTCGTTCGTCATCGGCGGCAACTACGCGGTGGGCCTGGTGGTCTTCGCGATCCTGGTGATCATCAACTTCGTGGTGGTGACCAAGGGTGCCGGGCGCGTCTCCGAGGTCAGCGCGCGCTTCACCCTGGACGCGCTGCCCGGCAAGCAGATGGCCATCGACGCCGACCTCAACGCCGGCATCATCGACCAGCAGCAGGCGAAGGAGCGGCGCGAGGACGTCGCCCAGGAGGCGGACTTCTACGGCTCCATGGACGGCGCCAGCAAGTTCGTGCGCGGCGACGCCATCGCCGGCATCCTGATCCTGTTCATCAACATCATCGGCGGCCTGGCGGTGGGCGTGCTCCAGCACGATATGCCGGCGGGCCAGGCGATGCAGAACTACACCCTGCTCACCATCGGCGACGGCCTGGTCGCGCAGATCCCGTCACTGGTGCTCTCCACGGCCACGGCCATCCTCGTCACCCGCGTGTCGTCGTCCCAGGACATGGCCGGCGCCGTGCTCTCGCAGCTGTTCAGTAACCGCCGCGTGCTGCTGATCAGCGGCGGCATCGTCGCCTCAATCGGCCTGATCCCGGGCATGCCGAACCTCACCTTCCTGCTCCTCGGCGGTCTGTGCCTGGGGGGGGCCTGGTGGCAGAAGCGCCGGGAGGAGGAGACCGCGGCGGCGGAGACACCGGCGCCGGCGGGTCAGGAGGCGGAGGCGTCGCGGCCGGAGCAGCGCGAGCTCACCTGGGAGGACGTGCCGCCGGTGGATACCGTCGGTCTGGAGGTGGGCTACGGGCTGATCCCGCTGGTGGACCGTAACCAGGACGGCCAGCTGCTCACCCGGATCAAGGGCGTGCGCAAGAAGGTTTCCCAGGACCTCGGCTTTCTGGTGCCGTCTGTGCACATCCGTGACAACCTCGATCTTGCCCCGAACGCCTACCGGATCAGCGTCCTGGGGGTGCCCGTGGGCGAGGCCGAGGTCCAGCCCGGCCGGGAGCTGGCGATCAATCCGGGGACCGTGTCCGGTCGGCTAGACGGTGCGCCGACGCGGGATCCCGCCTTCGGCCTGGAGGCGGTCTGGATCGACGCCAATCAGCGCGACTATGCCCAGAGCCTGGGCTACACCGTGGTTGACAGCAGCACCGTGGTTGCCACCCATCTCAGCCAGGTCGTCCAGGACAACGCCCACCAGCTGCTCGGCCACGACGAGACCCAGAAGCTGCTGGACATGCTCGCGCGCCAGCAGCCCAAGCTGGTCGAGGAGCTGGTTCCGACCACCCTGTCGCTGTCGGTGGTCACCAAGGTCCTCCAGAACCTGCTCTCGGAGCGGGTGCCGCTGCGGGATATGCGCTCCATCGTCGAGACCCTGGCGGAGCACGGCCCGCGGGTTCAGGACCCGCAGCAGCTCACGCAGATCGTGCGCGAGGCCCTGGGCCGGATGATCGTCCAGGGGATCTCCGGCATCAACGGCGAGCTGCCGGTGATTACGCTGGAGCCACAGCTGGAACAGTTGTTGCAGGACACTATCCAGGGGGTATCCGAGGGGGCCGCCGGCTTCGAGCCGGGGCTCGCCGAGCGTCTGCAGCGCTCGCTGACCCAGAGTGCCCGGCGCCAGGAGATGAGCGGTCAGCCCGCGGTGCTGCTCACCTCGCCGGGACTCAGGAGCTGGCTCTACCGGCTCACGCGGCACGCGAGTCCCGGACTGCACGTGCTTTCCTACAACGAGATACCCGACGAACGGGAGGTCCGGGTCGTCGCCACGGTGGGACAGCAGGAGGTCTCGCAGGCGGGCTGACCCGGTTTGACGGCCCTAGTGGAGCGGCAGCATGAAGATCAAGCGCGTATTCGCCGAGGACATGCGTTCAGCCATGCGTCAGGTGCGCGAGTCGCACGGCGCGGATGCGGTCATCCTCTCCTCGCGACGGGTGGAGGGGGGCGTCGAGGTGATCTCGGCGGTGGACTATGACGAGCAGGCGGTGCGCGAGGCCGTCGCCCGCGAGGAGCGCCGGACCGCGCGGCATGCCGGTGGGGCCGGCGAGATCACCGGCGGCGGGGCGGACGGATTCGAGCGGCTGCTCGCCCGCGCCGACGCCGATGCAGCGGCCCGGGAGGACACGGCTCCGGCCGGGGGTTTCTCGGTGACGGTGGGGGATGACGGGGACGAGGGCCCGGCGGGTGACGATAAACCGGCGCCGACGCGACGGCGCGACGGCGCACCGTCGCTCGCGTTGGACTACGAGCGTTTCGCCGGCGGTGACGATAGCGGCGACGACGACGACCCCGAGCCCGCGGGCACCCGCCGGACGCGCTCGGCGAGCAACCGCATCGAGTGGACCCAGGAGCCGGCCATGCAGGCCATGCGCGAGGAGCTGCGCACCCTGCGCTCGCTGTTCGAGAACCAGCTCACGCTCATGGAGTGGCAGCAGATGGGCCGTGCCACGCCCGCCCGGGCGACGCTGATGCGCCGGCTGCACGGCATGGGGTTCGGCCCGGACGTCTGCCGCGGCCTCGCCGACGCGGTTACCAGCCGTGAGGACCCGGATCACGCCTGGCGTGAGGCCATGTCCCTGGTCACCGAGCACGTGGCCACCAGCGACGACGAAATCATCGAGCGGGGCGGGGCGGTGGCCGTCGTCGGCCCCACCGGGGTGGGCAAGACCACCACTGTCGCCAAGCTGGCGGCCCGCTTTACCCTGCGCCACGGTCGCAACCAGGTGGCGCTGGTGACCACGGACAACTTCCGCATCGGCGGCCAGGAGCAGCTGCGCAACTTCGCGCGGATCCTCGGTGTGCCGGTTCATGCCGCGGCCGACGGCGAGGAGCTCGCCGAGCTGCTCGACGATTTCTCCGACCGGCGCCTGGTGCTCATCGACACCGCCGGGATGAGCCAGCGCGACATGCGCCTCGCCGAGCAGATGCGCGCGCTCAAGGACGGCGCCCATCGGATCCGGCCGTACCTGGTGCTGTCGGCGAACACCCAGCTGCCGACCCTGATGGAGACCCTGCGCGCATTTCGCGCCGTGGGCCCGGTGGGGTGTATCCTGAGCAAGGTCGACGAGGCTGCGAGTCTGGGCGGGGTGCTCACGGCGGTGATGCGTGGCCGGCTGCCGATTGCGTACGTGGCCGACGGTCAGCGCGTGCCCGAGGATCTGCGCCCGGCGCGGGCGGATGCGCTGGTCGGCGAGGCGGAGGCCCTCGCGGCGGATAGCGACGGTGAGAACGAGGACGACGAGTCCCTGGCGGTGGCCTTCGCGGGCAGCCTGGCACGGCAGGGCTGAGGGGCATGGATCAGGCAGCGGGATTGAGACGAATGAGCGAGCCGAAGCCGGTCAAGGTGGTCGCGGTGGCCAGCGGCAAGGGGGGCGTGGGCAAGACCAACGTATCCGTGAATCTGGCGAGCGCCCTGGCGCGGGAGGGGCGTGGCGTGATGCTCTTCGATGCCGATCTCGGCCTCGCCAACGTGGACGTGCTCCTGGGGCTCTCGCCCAAGCGTAATCTCGCCCATGTGCTGGATGGCGAGGCCGGGCTGGAGGAGGTCCTGCTCGAGGGACCGGAGGGCATTCACATCGTTCCCGCCTCCTCGGGAACCCAGCGCATGGCCGAGCTCTCCGGCGCCGAGCACGCGGGCCTGATCCGCAGCTTCAGCGAGCTCGCCGTTGACCTTGATTACCTGTTCGTCGATACCGCCGCCGGCATCTCCGACTCGGTGATGAGCTTCGCCCGCGCCGCGCGGGAGGTCCTGGTGGTGGTCTGCGACGAGCCGTCCTCGCTCACCGATGCCTACGCGCTGATCAAGGTGCTCAACCGCGACCACGGCGTGCAGCGTTTCCACATGGTCGCCAACCGTGTCCCGGGGCCGCGGGAGGGCCAGAATCTCTACGGCAAGCTCGCGCGCGTGCTCGACCGCTTCCTGGACGTGACCCTGGAATACCTCGGCGCCGTCCCCGAGGACGATCGCCTGCGTGCCGCGGTTCAGCGCCAGCGCGCGGTGGTCTCGATGTATCCCTCCTGCCCGTCGGCCCGGGCCTTCCAGGCGCTGGCGGCGCGCCTCGAACAGTGGCCGCTGCCGAGCCGCGCCGACGGCCAGCTGGAGTTCTTCGTCGAGCGTGTCATACGCTATGGCAGTCGCGTCCGGGAGGTCTCCGAATGAATGGACATGCGCTCTACGAGGCGGTCCAGCGGGGGAGCAGCGACGACCTGCTGGTGGCGAACGCCCCGCTGGTGCGACGCATCGCTCACCACCTGGCGAGCCGACTGCCTCCGAGCGTGCAGATCGAGGACCTCATCCAGGCGGGCATGGTCGGCCTGCTGGAGGCGGCGCGGCAGTTCGACGCCAGCCAGGGCGCCTCGTTCCAGACCTATGCCGGCATCCGCATCCGCGGTGCCATGCTCGATGAGATCCGGCGCCTCGACTGGACACCGCGTTCCGTGCACCGTCGCTCCCGGGAGGCCGCCGAAGCCATCCACGTCCTGGAGAACGAGCTCGGCCGTGAGCCCCGGGACGCCGAGGTCGCCGCCAGGCTGGGCGTGAGTGTCGACGACTACCACGGTATGCTCGCCGACGCCTCGAGCGCGCACCTGTTCAGCATGGACCAGACGGATCCGCAGACCGGCGAGACCCACGACCCCGCCGGGGATGGCCCGTCACCGCAGGACGTGCTGACCGACGGTCACTTCCGCGCCGACCTTGCCGAGGCCATCCGCGGCCTCAGTGAACGCGACCAGCTGGTGATGCAGCTCTACTATGACGAGGAACTCAATCTGCGCGAGATCGGCGAGGTCCTCGGGGTGAGCGAGTCACGTGTCAGCCAGATTCGTGGCAAGATAATGCTAAAGCTCAAGGCCTCCCTTGCCGATTGGTTGGATGGATAGACACCGATCGGGGCGCCCCCGCGACGGGGGCGTGCACACCGCCGCCGGCGGTGAGGCCTCACAATAACTCGCGTTTCCACTCAGGGGGATCGGCGTGGCACTGGACAAGCACATGAAAATCCTCGTGGTGGACGATTTTTCCACCATGCGGCGCATTATCCGTAATCTTCTGCGGGATCTCGGCTTCGACAACATCTCGGAGGCCGACGACGGCAACACCGCGCTGCCCATACTCAAGCGTGGCGGTTTCGACCTGCTCATCACGGACTGGAACATGCCGGGCATGACCGGTATGGACCTGCTCAAGAACGTCCGTGCCGATGAGGAACTGGCCGAGCTGCCCATCCTGATGGTCACCGCCGAGGCCAAGCGCGAGCAGATCATCGCGGCGGCCCAGGCGGGCGTGAACGGCTATATCGTCAAGCCCTTCACCGCCGTGACGCTCAAGGAGAAGATCGAGAAGATCTTCGAGCGCATCAATGCGGGGGGTTAGGCGATGAGCGACAGCCAGCGCAGCCAGGAATATCTCGCGCTAGCACGCACGCTCATCGAACGTGTCGAGGCCGGCGACGACCCGGGCATGCAGGAGACCGTCGATGAGCTAACGCGACTGCGTGAGAGCGAGCTCTTCCAGGAGATCGGCCAGCTTACCCGCGAGCTCCACGAGGCCCTCAAGTCCTTTCGCGTGGACAGCCGCCTCACCGATATCGCCGCGAGCGAGATCCCCGATGCCCGGGAGCGGCTCAACCATGTCATCGAGGTGACCTCCCGTGCCGCCCACCGCACGCTGGAGGCCGTCGAGACCAGCCTGCCGCTGGCCGACGAGGTCGCTGCCCGGGCCGGGACGCTCCACGAGCGGTGGCAGCAGTTCCGCCGGCGTGAGCTGAGCGCCGACGATTTCCGGGGCCTCAGCCACGACATCGAGGCCTTCCTGGCCGCCGCCGCAGACAACGGCAAGACACTCCACAACGCGCTTTCCGAAGCGTTGATGGCGCAGGATTACCAGGACATCACCGGCCAGATCATCCGCCGCGTCATCACCCTGGTTCAGGAGGTCGAGGACGGCCTGGTCGAGCTCGTGCGCATTTCCGGGGCGCGGATCGCTGAAGAAAAGCCGCGTGCTGCCGATAAGGCGGATGAACGTGCGGAGCAGCAGCTCAGTGGACCTGCGGTCCCGGGCCAGGACGACGACGATGTCGTATCGGGCCAGGACGACGTCGACGACCTGCTCTCCAGCCTCGGCTTCTGAGGGAGACACGCATGGCTATCGATCCGCAGGACGACATCGTCCAGGACTTTCTGGTGGAGTCCCGGGAGATCCTCGAGGGACTCGGCGAGCAGCTCGTCTCGCTGGAGCAGGCGCCGGAGGACCGCGACCTCCTCAATTCGGTGTTCCGCGGCTTTCATACCATCAAGGGCGGTGCCGGATTCCTCGGCCTCGACGAGCTCGTCGACGTCTGCCATCAGACCGAGGACATCTTCAATCTCCTGCGCCAGGGCGAGAAGCAGATGAGCCCGGAGCTCATGGACGACGTGCTCCAGGCCCTGGACGTGGTCAATGGCATGTTCGACCGCATCGAGGACGCCCAGGATCTCGAACCCGCGCCGGGGGGCCTGCTGCAGGCGCTGCGCAGTCATAACCAGCCGGACGACAATGCCGGCGGTGCAGCCACGTCCGCCTCGGACGGGGCGTCGGCAGGCGAGGGCACGGGTGGAACGACGGCCGCGCCCTCCGGCGCCGCCGCACCTGGCGGTCAGGAGGCCGCGTCCGGGGATATCAGCGACCAGGAGTTCGAGGCGCTGCTCGATGCCCTCGATGGTGAAGGGGTCGGAGACGGCGGTTCAGCCGCGGCGAAGGACACTGCCGTGGAAGGCGCGGGCGCGGGCGCGAGCGCGGGTGCGGGGGCCGCCGCCGGTGACGAGATCACCGACGACGAGTTCGAACGCCTGCTCGACGACCTCCATGGCGAGGGTAGTCATCACGGTGTCCCATCCGCCCCGGCTAATGCCGCCGACGGGCAAGGTCCCGGGGACGCCGCCGACGGCGACGAGATCACCGACGACGAGTTCGAAAAGGTCCTCGATCAGCTTCACGGCAGCGGCCAGGGTCCGACGGGGGGCCAGACGGACGCTGCGGAGACGCCCGTGGCCTCCGGCGGCGGATCCTCCGCTGCGCGGGAGCCGTCGTCCCGCCGCCCCGAGGCGTCGGCCGGCGGTGGGCACCAGGGCGGTGGCGACGGCGGTGCCGCCGCGGGCGGCGGTCAGCACGGCGCCGGCGGACACGGGCACCGCGGTGAGACCAGCGTGCGCGTGGACACCGCAAAGCTCGACGACATCATGAACCTCGTCGGCGAGCTCGTGCTGGTGCGCAACCGCCTCGCGAACCTCCGCGGCGAGATTGGCGACGAGCGTCTCTCCCATGCGGTGGGCAACCTCGAGCACGTCACCTCGGACCTGCAGAACTCCGTGATGAAGACCCGGATGCAGCCCATCCGCAAGGTCTTCGGCCGTTTCCCGCGGGTCATCCGCGATCTCGCCCGCAACCTGGAAAAGGAGGTCGAGCTCGTCACCGCCGGCGAGGAGACGGATCTGGACAAGAACCTGGTCGAGGCACTGGCGGATCCGCTCGTCCACCTCATCCGCAACTCCGTGGACCACGGCCTGGAGCCCCCGGACGAGCGCCAGAGTGCCGGCAAGCGGCGCACCGGCACCGTGCGCCTCGCCGCCGAGCAGGAGGGCGATCACATCCTGCTGACCATCGCCGATGACGGCCGCGGCATGGACCCGGACAAGCTCCGCGAGATCGCGGTCAAGAAGGGCGTTCTGGACGCGGAGTCCGCACGGCGGCTCGACGACAGCGAGTGCTACAACCTCATCTTCGCGCCCGGCTTCTCCACCAAGGAGCAGATCTCGGACGTCTCCGGGCGCGGCGTGGGTATGGATGTCGTCAAGAACAGCATCTCCCAGCTCAACGGCACCATCGATATCGATTCCGAGCTGGGCCGGGGCACGATCATCCGCATCAAGGTGCCGCTGACGCTGGCCATCCTGCCGACCCTCATGGTGCGCATCGCCGGGCGCAAGTTCGCGCTGCCGATGTCCGTGGTCCGCGAGATCTTCGAGCTCGAGCGCGGCCGTACCAACGTGGTGGACGGGCGA
This sequence comes from Arhodomonas sp. KWT2, assembly GCF_041949875.1. Taxonomy (NCBI): domain Bacteria; kingdom Pseudomonadati; phylum Pseudomonadota; class Gammaproteobacteria; order Chromatiales; family Ectothiorhodospiraceae; genus Arhodomonas; species Arhodomonas sp. KWT2. The sequence goes on along the minus strand of NZ_JBHFPQ010000043.1, from coordinate 191,679 downwards.
CTCACGGTCATGGTCCGTCACAAGGCGATGCCGCTGTTCTTCCTCGAACGCTGGCTGGACCGGATGGGTGCCGAAGCGGTGGTACCGGCGAAGAGCCTTACCGGCGAGGATCAGGAGAAGGATTCCCAGGTGGTGACCGTGGTCATCGGTCACCAGACCGTCGGGTTCGTGGTCGACGAGGTGATCGGTCTCGAGGAGGTCGTGATCAAGCCCCTCGGTGCCATCCTCCACGGTCTGCCGGGGCTGGCGGGCTCGACCATCACCGGGGACGGGAGCATCGCCCTGATTGTGGACATCCCCAGCCTGATCAAGCAGTACGGCTCGCGTCTATAAAGCGGCAGGAGAGGTAGGAGAGCGGTTTTGAGCAGAGTAAGGACGCTGGTTGTCGACGACTCCGGCTTCTTCCGCCGGCGGATCTGCGATCTGCTGGCGTCGGATCCGCAGATCGAGGTGGTCGGTGAGGCCGTCGACGGCAGGGAGGCCGTGCAGAAGGTCCAGCGCCTGCGTCCGGACGTGGTGACCATGGATATCGAGATGCCGGTGCTCGACGGCATCTCCGCGGTGCGCGAGATCATGCGCCGCAACCCGACGCCCGTGCTCATGTTCTCCTCGCTCACCTACGACGGGGCCCGGCCCACGCTGGATGCACTCGAGGCCGGGGCGGTGGACTTCCTGCCCAAGCGCTTCTCGGACATCTCCAGCAACCACGACCACGCCCGGCGGCTGCTCTGCGAGAAGGTCAAGCTGGTGGGCCGGCGCTCCATGCGGCGACCCACCTCACCGCCGCCGTCCCCCGCCTCCGGACAGGGCCGGGCGCGGGGCACGGCCCAGGCGCAGTCCGGCGCACCGGTGCAGGCACAGCAGCCGCCGCAACGGCGGGTGGAGGTGCCCGCCGGCAAGGTCCGGCTGGTGATCATCGGCACCTCCACGGGCGGGCCGGTGGCACTGCAGAAGGTGCTGGCGAAGCTGCCCCCGAACTTCCCCATGCCCGTGGTGCTGATCCAGCACATGCCCGAGGCGTTCACGGAGGCCTTCGCGGCGCGGCTCGACCAGCTCTGCCCGTTGCGCGTGCGTCAGGCCGTCGAGGGCGATTCCCTGCGTGCCGGCGAGGTGCTGCTCGCCCCCGGCGGCCAGCATCTGGGTTTCAAGAGCCAGGGCGGGCACCTCGCGGTGCGGCTGATCGAGCCGCAGCCGAACCAGTTCTATCGTCCCAGTGTCGACGTTGCCTTCGAGGAGGCGGCCCGTCATGTGCCGGGGCACGTTCTGGGCGTGGTGCTCACCGGGATGGGGGCGGACGGCTGCGAGGGTGCACGCGCACTCAAGCGCAGCGGCTCCCTGGTGTGGGCGCAGGACGAGGCGAGCAGCGTCATCTACGGCATGCCGGCCGCGGTGGCCAGGGCGGGACTGACCGATCAGATCCTGGATATCGACGCCGTCGGGCCGGCGCTGGCACGGTTGCGGGCCTGACGGCCCGTCGCGGAGGACGCATGCACGTATGGACCGTCGCGAATCAGAAGGGCGGGGTCGGCAAGACCACTACCGTGGTCAGTCTCGGCGGTCTGTGCGCCCAGCGCGGCCTGCGCACGCTGGTGGTGGACCTCGACCCCCACGGTTCGCTGAGCAGCTATTTCCGCCTCGATCCGGAGTCCGTCAACCCGGGGCTCTACGAGCTGTTCCGCAACGACGGTCAGCTCGAGCCGGCGATGCTGCGGCCCACCGGCGTCGAAGGCCTGTCGCTGCTGCCGGCGTCCACGGCGCTGGCGACGCTGGACCGCCAGCTCGGGACCCGGAAGGGCATGGGGCTGATCCTGCGCCGCGCGCTCCAGCGCCTGGACGGTGAGTTCGAGCGGGTGCTTCTCGACTGCCCGCCCATGCTCGGGGTGCTGATGGTCAACGCCCTGGCGGCGAGTCAGCGGGTGATCATCCCGGTGCAGACGGAGTTCCTGGCGGTTAAGGGCCTGGAGCGGATGATGCGCACGCTCGCCATGATCCAGCGTTCGCGCAACGAGGCCCAGCCGCAGACCATCGTGCCGACCCTCTACGACCAGCGCACCCGGGCCTCGGTGGAGACCCTCGCGCTGCTGCGCCACGAGTATTCGGAAATCCTCTGGGACGACGTTATCCCGGAGGACACGCTCTTCCGCGAGGCGAGCAAGCAGGCCATGCCGCTCACGGTGCTGAGGCCCTGGGCGCGGGGCAGCCAGGCCTATCGCCGGCTGCTGGCCACCGTGGAGGCCACGGCGGAAGACGATCATATGGCAAAGGTGCTGGGCGATGACGCGGCGATCTGAACAGCACGAGACGACGCTGCTCGAGCAGACGGACGCCGTCCGCGGCTACCTCGACGAGCTGCTGCGCGATCTCCCGCCGGAAGGTGGTGACACCGCCGAGGCGGCACCGGAGCCCGAGCCGCAGCCCCTGCGGGTCGTGTCCGATTCGGCTCCGCTGACACCGACGGAGGGCGATGAGGAGCCGGCCCCGGTGCAGGCGGCAGCGGGCGGGGAGGGCGGCACAGGTGCCGCAGAGGGGGCCGTGGTGCCGCCGTGGGCGACCCCGCAGTTCCAGGCGCTGCTCTTCGAGGTCGGCAGCCTCAAGCTCGCGGTGCCGCTGGTGAAGCTGCACAGCGTGGTACCGTTCAGCGATCACATCGCGGCCGTCCCCCGTCAGCCCGAGTGGGTGCACGGCATGATGCGTTACCGTGGCCGCAACGTACTGGTGATCGACACCGCCCGGCTGGTGCTGCCGCCGGGGCACGCCGACGCCGATGCCGCCGAGGGCCGCCCCGGCCACATGCTCATCGTCGGCGACGGTCGCTGGGGGCTTGCCTGCCGCCGGATCGGTGACGTGGTGCGACTGACCCCGGACGAGGTACGCTGGCGCAGTCGCGAGGGACGCCGGCCCTGGCTGGCGGGCACGGTCCTCGGGCGGCTGTGTGCGCTAATGGATACCGAGGCGTTTGCCGATATGTTGAGTCAGGGGGCGGAAGGTGCCGCCCTGCGCGTCCGCATCACGGAGAACAAATAGTCATGTCGGAACAGCTGCACGCACAGACCGAGGCCGAGGGCGCGGTCAGCCAGTGGGTGACCTTCACCCTGGACGATGAGACCTACGGCATCGGGGTGATGCAGGTCCAGGAGGTCCTGCCTCTCTCGGAGATCGCGCCGGTCCCCGGTGCACCGCCGTACGTGCTCGGCATCATCAACCTGCGCGGCAACGTGGTCACCGTTATCGATACCCGCATGCGTTTCGGACTCCGCCCGAAGGAGCCTGAGGACAGCGACCGCATCGTGGTCATGGAGGCGGGTAATCAGGTCGCCGGTATCCTGGTCGACAGCGTCGCCGAGGTGACCTACGTGCGCGACGGCGAGATCGATACCGCACCCAACGTCGGCAACGAGGACTCGTCGCAGTACATCTACGGCGTGGTCAGCCGGGACGACGACCTCCTGATCCTGGTGGACGTCAACCGTCTGCTCACCGCCGACGAGTGGCAGGAGGTCGCCGAGCTCTGATGACGCGATGGCGGGAGACGGCGGGGTGGCCATGATCCTGATCGCGGCGGGGGCGGCGGTGCTCGCGCTCGCAGCGCTTGCCGTGGCCGGTTACCTCGTGCAGCGCTCGCGCGCCCATACGCGCTGGCTCGCGACCATGGATTCGCGCTGGGCGGATCTCGCCGAGCAGCTCAAGGCCCTCACCGCCGGTGCCCTGGGACAGGGCGAGCGGCTCAACCGCCTCGAGGAGGACCTCGGGCGGCTGCGCCACCGCCTGGATACCGTCGCCAGCCAGGAAACCGGCGGCGGGCCCGCCTTCGCGCAGGCGATCCGGCTCGCGCGTCGCGGTGCCGGCGTGGAGGAGGTCATGGAGACCTGCGGGCTGAGCCGCATGGAAGCGGAGCTGGTGGTGACCCTGCACCGTGGCGAGGACGGCGATGCCGGCTGACGTGCCGCCGGCTTAGCGTCGTCCGCGTTCATCGGCGGCCGGCCGCGGGGACGCGATTGCCTCGCAGGGCGTTGCGTTCAGCGCCCCGGAGCGCTGTTGCCGCCGCTGCGTGAACGGTAGCCCTCCGGCACGCGGCCACGCACCCAGTAGGCGAAGGCGATCACCTCCGCGACCGCCCGATAAAGGTGTTCCGGGATTTCCTGGCCCAGAGGCAGCGTGGCCAGTACCTCGGCCAGATCCGCGTTGGCGTCCAGGGGCACGCCGTGGGCTTCCGCGATCCGGCGGATCTCGTCGGCGGTGACACCCTGGCCGCTGGCGGTCACCCGTGGTGCGCCCTCGCCCCCATATTCCAGCGCGACGGCGATCCGCCGGCGTTCGTCAGGCGCGGTCATCGATCAACCCCTCCCCACCGCCGGGTATCTGCGTCATCTCCGGCTCCGGCGGACGTTCACTCACCGTCAGGCCCTGGATCGCGAGCCCGGCGTCTCCCAGGGCCTCCTCCAGACGGGGCATCTCCGTGGCCAGCGCCTCGCGAAGCACGGCGTCCTCCGCCCGCCAGGTGATGCTGAGCCCGTCGGCGTCATAGAACAGCCGCGCCTCCAGTTCGCCGAGACCGGCAAACCCCAGGCGGACGTCCACCCGCCAGCGCTTGCCGGCGTCCTCCTTCGGTGTATCGCTGTCATCGCCCCGGCCTGAAGACTCCTCCCGGATCGACAGGCGCAGGTCGTCGATCTCGCCGCCGTTGGCCACCGGCAGCTCGAAGCCCAGTGTCACCTGGCCGTCCGGGCGATGGGCGGCGAGCTGGTGGAGCATCTGCCGCGCCAGGGCGCCGGTCACCGCCTGATCGGCGTCCTGCGTCGCGCGCCCCGGGGGCGTACCCGTGTTGGGGAGGCCGTCGCCATCCGGGCGCTCGTTGCCGCGCAGCGCGGCCGCCAGGCGCAGCAGGTTGGCCCGCAGGTCGTTGCGGGCGATGGAACCGGCAAGCTCGGGCCGGGCGGTGATCCGGCTCTCGAACAGGGTGCCCGAGTCGCGCAGCGCCGCGTGCAGGCCTTCGGCGGAACTCAGCTGCCTGGGGCTCGGCAGTGAGGCCAGCAGCGGCTGCAGCGCCCTGGCGGCGGGTTCCGGGAGGTCCTGCGCCTGCAGCCCCGCGAGTAGCCGGATCCCCTGGGTGACCGGTTGCTGGCGGGGCACATTGGTCCGCTGGAGGCGGGTGAGAGCGTCCGCGCCGCCGCCCTGGCCGGGCAGGAGTTCGATGCCCGTGCGCCCGCCCTCGCCGGCGGTGACGCGCAGGGCGACGGTGTCGCCGGGGGAAAGGCCGGTACCGGCGGGCAGAGGCAGGCGCAGCCGTCCGGCCACCGCCATCATCTGGCCCTCGTCACCCCGGCGGACCGTGGCGTGCAGAACCCTGCCGGCGGGCAGGACCTGGAGCAGGGGACGCGCCTCGGTGGGCACGTTGACGGGACGCGGATTCGCCGGCGGCGTATACAGCATCACTTCTCACCCGCGTCAGATTTTCGACCATCGCATGAATCGGGGCCCTTCCAGGATGCCCCCGAATTAGATAAATCACTGATTCGGGGGGTTGCGTAAGGGGCTGGCACGGAATTCGCCTCAATTCCGCCGTCAATCCGTTCGGAACGAGGGTGCCACCGTGGTCGCAAAACGCCAAGCCGAGCCCGACGTCTGGGTGATCGAGGAGACTGGGGCCGACGAGCTTCTGAGCCTCGGGACCGAGGCCGTGGCCTGGCTGCTCACACTGCAGCGGGCGACGACGGTCGATGAACGCCTCGGTGTCCTCACGGACTGGCTGGCGGCCCAGGCGGGTGTCAGTGCCTTGCGGTTCATCGATCAGGCGGGGCGGGTGCGCGCAGACGCCGGCCCGGAGATGGCGGCCTGCTCGTGGTGGCGTATCGCGGGCGCGGAGGCTGCGGGGGTGTTCCAGATCGGCGACGACGGGGCGGTGGATGTCAATAAACTGTCGTTTGTCCTCGGTGCGGTTGCGCCGCTGCTGCGTGGCGCGCTGGCCTATGAGTGCGCCGTTCGCCGTGCCCGGCGGGACCCGCTCACGGGTCTGCAGAACCGCACGGCCATGGCCGAGGCCCTGGCCGCGGAAATGGACCTGGTCGTGCGCCACGAGGCGCCGCTCACGCTGCTGGTCATCGACGTGGACCACTTCAAGACCATCAACGACTGTTTCGGCCACCGTGCCGGGGATGCCGTCCTGCGCCAGATCGGCGAACGGCTCAAGGCGCACTCACGCACCGGGGACCTGTTGTTCCGTTACGCCGGCGACGAGTTCGTGGTCGCGCTGCGCCAGACTGACGAGGCGGGCGCGGAGCAGGCGGCACGGCGCCTGCGCCATCTCATCGAGCGTGCAGTGATCCAGCACGAGGACCACATCATCCGGGTGAGCGTCAGTGTCGGCGCGGCCTGCGCCGCCGCCGGCGATACGGCGGAGGCCCTGTTTGAGCGTGCGGACCAGGCCATGTACCGGGACAAGGCGGACGCGACCCGCATCCGCCTTGCCGCCGGGCCGGCGCGCGCGGCGGAGCCGCCGTCCTACGGCATTCACGGTCAGTAGCCCGGCGGAACGCCGGCGGCGGAGACAGTGACCGGTGCTTTCGTGTCGCAGCCATGCGTAAGGAGCGGCGCTCGGGCTATGATGGGTCAGTGATCCTTTCCGGAGCCCGGCGTTGACGAGCATCCTGGTAGTCGAGGACAACCTCGACCTAGCGGCCAATATCCTTGACTACATGGAGAGCTGCGGCCATGAGGCCGATGCCGCGGCGGACGGTCGCGAGGCGCTGCGACTCACCGGGCGCCACCGCTATGACGCCATCGTCCTGGATCTCGCCCTGCCCGGCGTCGACGGGCTGACGGTGTGCCGTCGTCTCCGCGAGGCGGGTGACGGCACCCCGGTGATCATGCTTACCGCCCGGGGGGAGCTCGAGGAGAAGCTCGCCGGTATCGAGCACGGCGCAGACGACTACCTCGTCAAGCCCGTCGCGCTCGCTGAACTCGAGGCCCGGGTGCGTGCGCAGGTACGCCGGGCCCGTGGGGAGTTTACCCGGACGCGGTTGCGGGTGGGCGAGCTCGAGCTCGACGAGCGGACCCACGAGGTCGTTCGTGCCGGCCGGCGGGTGAACCTCGCGCGGGCGGACTTCCTGCTGCTGCGCCGGCTCATGCGCGACGCACCGGATGTGGTCACGCGCGGGGTCCTGGAAGAGGCGGTCTGGGGTGATGAGCCCCCGGCGACCGATACCCTGCGCGCTCACATCCACCGCCTGCGCCGCGCCATCGACCACCCCTTCACCCACCCCATGCTGCGCACCGTGCATGGTGTCGGCTACCGCCTGGTCGCTCCGGACGATGCCCCGGCATAGCCTGCGCTTCCGCATCCTGGCGGCCTTCGTGATCGCTGGTATCGTCCTCGGACCGCTGCTGGTCGGCACGCTGCTCATCGCCGCCTACCACCTCGAGGAACGGGCCGTCGCGCGCATCCTCACCGGCCGGCTGGAAGAGATCATGGTCGCGCCGGACCGGTTCAATCTCACGAGTGCGCCGAATCGTCCTGATGTCCGGGTCTATGGCCGTGTTGCCCCGGCGACGCTTCCGGAGGCGATCGGCGGCTGGCGGCCGGGCCTCTACGAGATCGAGCACGACGGGCCCGCGGAGTACGAGGGTCCGCTGGAGGCCGACGCCATCGCCCGCCTCCCCGAGCGGCGGAGCTGGGCCCTGGCGGTGGCCCACCGTGACGGCCAGACCTTCGTCGTCGCCGAGGACCTCACGACCCTTGAGTACCGGGAGTCCCTCACGATCTGGCTGGTCGCCGGCGGTACGGTTCTCGCCCTCTACATCGCCCTGTGGCTTGGCTATTTCCTGTCCCGTCGCCTGATAGAACCGTTGCGGCGGCTGGCGCTGTCCGTGGGCATCGGCGAACGTGCCACCGACGGCGTCACCGTCGCGCCTGAAGACTACCCCGGCGACGAGGTTGGCGAGCTGGCGACGGCGTTTGCGGGCTATCAGCAGCGGATGGTGGACGCCCTGGAACGTGAACGGGCGTTCTCCGCGGACGCGAGCCACGAGCTGCGCAATCCCCTGGCGGTAATCGGCAGCTCGCTGGAGATCGCCGAGCGGGACCCCGGCCTGTCGGAGCCGACCCGCCGGGCGCTGGCCCGTGCGACGTCGGCGACGCGGGAGATCACCGACACCGTGGGGGCGCTGCTGGTGCTCGCCCGCGAGGGGCCGGGCGAGGTGCCCCACGCGCCGGTCGGGGTGGCGCCGCTTGTTGCATCGCTGGTGGAGCGCCTGGCCGCGGGGGCGGGCGTGCCGGTGGACTGGGAGACGGCGGCGGAACCGGTGCTCGCCGCGCCCGAGGTCGCCATCCGAGCCGTGGCGGAGAATCTGATCAGGAACGCGGTACAGCATACCCGCGAGGGTCGTGTCCGGATCACCCTCTACGACGATCGCCTGAGCGTGGTGGACAGCGGCGTGGGGATCCCGGTCGAGGAGATCGAGCGTATCCGTCAGCGCGGTGTCCGCGGCAGCAACAGCCTCAGCAACGGCAGTGGCCTGGGGCTGTCCATCGCCGACCGGCTGTGCCGGCGTTTCGGCTGGCGCATCGAGATCGACAGCACCGTCGGCGAAGGGACGCGGGCCGTCTGGCATTTCGCCTGACCGCCGAAAGCGCGCGTCCGCCGGCCGGCGTTGGCGCGCCCCCCTGCCGGCATCCAAACTCGTTGTAACGTTGCCCGTCGGATGGCGCCTCGTCGGAGCGGGGCGCGGCCGGGCAGGTCTTGTGTAGACATTCTGTTAACAACCGTTTCATTAGACTCGCGACCAAACTCATGGATGGTGAGGCAGTTGGTGGAGTATTCGGTTGTCATCCCGGTATTCAACGAGGCGGAGAACGTCCGCCCTCTCGCTGACGAGGTGCGGACCGCCCTCGACGGCGTCGATAACTATGAAATCGTGTTCGTCGACGACGGTAGCACCGACGATAGCATGCGTCGGCTCCTGCGGTTGCGGGACGCTGATCCCCGCATTCGCGTGATCGCTCATGAACGCAATGCCGGCCAGAGCGCGGCGCTTGCCACCGGTGTGGCCGCGGCGCGGGGTGGCTGGGTGGTCACGCTGGACGGCGACGGCCAGAACGATCCTGCGGACATCCCCCGGCTGATCGCCGAGCGTGAGCGCTCCGCGGCGGATCTGGTTGCCGGCTGGCGCCGGCGACGTCACGACACCTGGCTCAAGCGGGTGTCCTCCCGGGTGGCCAACGGCGTACGCCGCCGCGTGCTCGGTGACGACTGCCCGGATACCGGCTGCGGGCTCAAGCTCTTCCGCCGGTCGATCTTCCTTGCGTTGCCGCACTTCGACCATATGCACCGCTTCCTGCCCGCGCTGTTCCGTCAGGCGGGGGCCGGGGTGGCGACCGTGCCGGTTAATCACCGCGCCCGCCGGGCCGGCCGGTCCAAGTACGGCCTGGGTAACCGGCTGTGGGTGGGCATCGTGGACCTCTTCGGCGTGCTGTGGCTACGGCACCGGCGCCTGAGCGTGGGTCATCACGAGGTGCGTCCATGATTGAGCCGACCTTCATCTGGCTGGGCGTCGGACTGTTCGGCCAGGCGCTGTTCTCGCTGCGCTTCCTGGTGCAGTGGTTCCAGAGCGAGCGCGCCCGGCGCAGCGTCATTCCGGTGGCGTTCTGGTACTTCAGTATTGCAGGCGGAATGACCCTGCTGGCCTATGCCATCCACCGCGAGGACCCGGTGTTCATCATCGGCCAGGCGTCGGGGCTGTTCATCTATCTGCGCAACCTCTACTTCATCTACCGCGATCGCGGGGAGAGCGTCGGCACGGAGGGCGCATGAGGCGGGACTGGCTGATCGCGGCGTGGGTCGTCGGCGCGCTCGCGCTGCTCACGACGGTATACCTGGGTGCGCTGCCGCTGATTCCCATCGACGAGACCCGCTACGCAGGCGTGGCGCTGGAGATGTGGCAGGGCGGTGATTTCCTCGTGCCCCGCATCAACGGGGCGTTCTACGCCCACAAGCCGCCGCTGCTGTTCTGGCTGATGCACGCGGGGTGGGCCGTGTTCGGGGTCAGCGACTGGTGGCCCCGCGTGGCGGTGGCCCTGTGTGCCCTGGCCGCGGCCGGGCTCACCGTGCGCCTCGCGGTGCTGCTGTGGCCGGAGCGGGTGAACGTGCGCCGGGTCGCACCGGTGGTCCTCGTGGGTACGGGTCTCTGGGCCGTATGGGCGCCGGCGGTGATGTTCGACGTGCTGCTCACGGTCTGTGTGCTCATCGCACTGGTGGGGGTGGCGGAGCTCGCTGTCGGGCACGGCCGGCGCGGTCCGCTGCTGATCGCCCTCGGCCTGGGGCTCGGCATCCTCGCCAAGGGGCCGGTAGTGCTCCTGCACGTGTTGCCGGCGGCGGTTCTGGCCCCGTTGTGGCACAGGCGGGGCACCGTCAGCTGGCGGGGCTGGTATGCCCGCATCGGGCTCGCCGTGCTCGGCGGGGCGGCGATCGCCCTGGCCTGGGCGGTGCCGGCGGCCATCCGTGGCGGACCGGCCTACGCCGAGGCGATCTTCTGGGGGCAGAGCGCGGGGCGCATGGTCGATTCCTTCGCCCACGCCCGTCCGTGGTGGTGGTACCTGGCGATCCTGCCGCTGCTCGTCTTCCCCTGGATCGGCTGGCTCTCGGGCTGGCGGGCGCTCGGTCGGCTGCGGCCGCGCCGGGACGAAGGGACCGGGCTGCTGCTGAGCTGGCTGGTCACCGCATTCGTGGCGTTCATGCTCATCAGTGGCAAGCAGGCGCACTACCTGCTGCCGCTGCTGCCCGGGCTGGCGCTGCTTCTGGTCCGCGGGCTCGACGACGCCGGCGAGGCGGCGAGCCGCTGGTGGGACGCGTCGCCCGCGGCGGCGGGGATGGTCCTGGTGGCCGGTATAAGCCTCTGGCCCCATCTGGGCAACGTGCCCGACAACGCGCCGGGCTGGGTCATGAACGTGCCGTTGTGGCTGCCGGCCGTGCTGGTGCTGATCGCACTCGTCATGCTGGCACCGGCCGCGCGTCCGGCCGGTCGGGCGGTGGCACTGTCCAGCCTCAACGTGGTCGCCCTGGCGACGATCATCCTCGGTATCGGCAGTGTCGCGGCACCGTGGTACGACCTCGCGCCGGTCGGGCGCCTGGTGGCGGGCCTGCAGGCCACCGGCCATCCCGTCGCCCATGTCGGCAAGTACCACAATCGCCTGCGCTTCACGGGGCGCCTGAAGCGGCCCGTGGCGGTGATCGACGATGATCAGGTGGGTGCCTGGATCTGCCATCATCCGACCGGGGTCGTGTTGCGCTACTACGACCGTCCGGCGGGGATACCCGACGAGCCGGTGCTCATGGAGCGACCGTTCCGCAGCGACTGGCTGGTGGTCACCCGCGCCCGGGACATGCCCGGGTTCCGGGCATGTCCCGGTGGCCGGCCCACGGCCTGATTCCGGTGACGCGGCGGTATCAACGCGTGGTTCACGGCCCTCGGGCCACCACGTTCCCGTCGCGCCGGTCTTGCGCCGGAGACGTGCGACATCCCCGCCCGGTCGACGCGGCTGTCGGCAGCCTCCGAGCAGCCGACCTACGGGAGAGGCCGGGGGGCACCCTTGCGGCATGCCTGTGAAGGGGCCGTGTCGTGGTGCCGTAGGTCGGCCGCTCCCGGCGGCCGACATTCCTGCCAACCGGCCGTGGATCGGTTGCCCTCGGGCAACCGACAATTGGGTAATGCGCGTTTGCGCGGTACCCGCCGGGGACAGGACACCCCGTAGCGGGGATGCCGTACACGGTCTGCGGCCTTATGCTCGGTCGACGTTCCGGTGCCGCCGGCTTGTCCCCCCGGCGATGCGGCGGCATTATCGCCGGATGCGGCGCCCCGCGGGGTGCCAGGGTGCGGACAAGGAGACCCCATGCGATTGGTGCGATTCGGCTCCCCCGGCGCCGAGAGGCCGGGACTGCTCGACGGGACGGATACGCTGCGTGATCTGTCCGGCCATGTCGATGATATCGCGGGCCCGACCCTGGCGGCGGATGCCCGCCGCCGTCTGGCGGCCCTGGATCCGGCCTCCCTGCCCGCCGTCCCCGGTGAGCCGCGTCTCGGTCCCTGCGTGGCGCGGCCCGGCAAGATCCTCGGTATCGGACTGAACTACCGGGACCACGCCCGGGAGACCGGGGCGCAGGCGCCGACGCAGCCCATCGTCTTCTCGAAGGCCGTCTCCTCCGTGTGCGGGCCGGACGACGATCTGCTCTGCCCGCCGGGGGCCGTGTGCCTCGACTGGGAGGTGGAACTCGCAGTGGTAATCGGCGAGACCGCGCGGCGTGTGGACGAGTCCGGGGCCCTGGGATATGTCGCCGGCTATTGCGTGCTCGACGACGTCTCCGAGCGTGCCTGGCAGAAGGACCACGGTGGGCAGTTCGTCAAGGGCAAGAGCCACGATACCTTCTGTCCGCTGGGTCCCTGGCTGGTGACCGCGGATGCCGTCCCGGATCCGCAGGCACTGGCGCTGTGGACCGAGCTCGGCGGCGAGCGCGTACAGGACGGCACGACCGCGGATATGATCTTCCCGGTGGCGGCGCTGATCAGCCATCTCAGCCGCTACATGACCCTGGAGCCGGGGGATGTGATCGCCACCGGCACGCCCGCCGGCGTGGGCATGGGCCGGCAGCCGCCGCGCTACCTCCGCCCGGGGGAGAGCCTGCGACTCGGCGTCGAGGGCCTCGGTGAGCAGACCCATCGCGTGGTGGCGGATACCCGCGACTAGGGGGGCGTCAGCAATCACCCGGGACGCCGTGCCGCAGGCCACTGTGCGCCCGGCGTTGCCCGCCGCTCATCGGGTCTCCAACCGTTTTCCCTGCGCCCCGGCTGGCCGCATTCCGGGTCGCCTGCGCGAGACCGCCGGGCAGGGCCCGGCGTGGCGGCAGCACGTCGTCCCGGCGCCGCCGTCAGCCGGTTACGGGGGTGGGGATGCCGGTCGGGCGCTCCAGCACGTCCGCGAGCCGCCCGCGGTCGGGCAGCTGGCCGCGGGCAAGGGCCGTGGCGGTGATCCGTTCTTCGAATCGGCGACGTTCATCGGCGGTGAACTGCAGATCGCTGGCGGTGAAGTCGTCGGTCATCGGCAGCGGGTGGGCCTCCACCCACAGCCGTCCCCGGGCCCAGGTATGCTTGAGCGGCTGATGGACGATGCGTACCGGGGTGTCCCGGGGCACCTGCGGGAACATCGAGGCGATGTCTTCCGGGTAGAGCCGGACACAGCCGTGGGAGACGCGCATGCCTACGCCCGCCGGGCGGTTGGTGCCGTGGATGAGGTAGCCGGGCATCGCCAGGCGCAGGGCGTAGGCGCCCAGGGGGTTGTCCGGGCCCGGAGGCACCCGGCGCGGCAGCGACTCGCCCTTGGCCCTGGCCTCCGCCCGGATGGAGGCCGGTGGGTACCAGGCCGGTCCGTCGATCTTGCCCGAGACACTCGTGCTCCCCAGCGGCGTGCTCCAGTCCTGGCGCCCGATGCCGATGGGGTGGGTGATCACACGCTGCCGGCTGTCGTCCCCGACGGGCGGGTAGAAGTACAGCCGCAGCTCCGGGGCGTTGATCACGATGCCCTCGCGCGGCGTGTCCGGGAGTATGAAGCGCCGCGGGATGATCACGGGCTGGCCGGTGCCGGGGAGCCAGAAGTCCACGTCCGGGTTCGCCAGGATGATGTCCCAGTAGCCCACGTCGAAGCGCCGGGCCACGTCGTGCAGGGTCTCGCCGTCGCGGACCTGGGTAACGTGGGCGCGGCCGACGAGGGCGCTGTCGCCGGACGGCAACGTCCATTCGTAGAGGTGCTGGCGGCGGTCCCCGGACTCCTCCCCGGCGCCCCGGGCGAGGGCCGGTCCGGCGAGCAGCAGGCCGGCCATGGCCTGCAGGATTCGGCGGCGCTCCGCGTCTGGCGGCGTGTGCGGCATCTCGACGGCCCCTTGGTGACGGAGCCGCTATCCTGCCACCTCGCAGGCGCTGGTGCACCCTCGCCGCGCCATCAGCGGCGCAGCTCGACGCACCGCCAGATGTGGTCCTCGCTGAAGCGCAGACTGTGGCGTCCGCCCTCCGTATGGGGACGGGCCGGCTCGCGGGTGGAGTAGGCGGCCAGAACGACCCCGGCCAGCTCGCTGCGGCCGGCGGCGGTGATGCGTACGTCCAGCCACTCTCCGCCGGTATGAAGCTGAACGACGTCGCCGGCGGCCGCGTGATAGGGCGCCCCGGCGGGGGTGCGCAGGGGTTGTCCGTGACCGCGGGGGCGCAGGTGGTGTGGGCTCTCCATGGTCGCTGTCCCGGCTGCCTCGTGTGTTGGCATAGTCATGGCGGCAGGGTAGCGGTCGCGGCGTTACGCCCCGGTGACACGGCCGCGTCGATTGCGTGACACGTGGGTAAGGTCCACGTCGCCGCCCATGCCGGCGGACGGCGAAGCGTCCGTACGGTCAGTCCTCCGGTTCGACGACCACGACCTTGTCCGGCGTGAACGCCGCCCGGCCGATGCTGGCCGTCTCCTCATGGGGGTAACCCGGCTGGTTGGCGACGAAGCGGGTGCCGCGGATCGTGAGGTCCGCGTTGGCGTGGGTGTGTCCGGAGATCCACAGTGCCGGCGGGTGCATGTGGATCAGGCCGCTGAGGTCCGATGCGAAGGCCGCGGCGAGGCCGTCGCCGGGGTAGCCGGGATGGCTCAGCTGAGGTACCGGGGCGTGGTGGGTGACCACCACCGTCGGGCCGTCCCAGGTCTCGGCGAGCACGGCCTCCAGCCATTCGCGGGTGTGCTGATGGGCGGCCTGGGCGTCCTCGGGGCGGAAATGCCCGTCGCGGGTGTGGATGAAGTGATGGTCGGCGAGCTGGCGTGCAGCGATCCGCCGGTTGCGCCCCACCTGCTGGACATCGCCGTGGGTGTGCAGGCGGTAGTCCGTCCAGAGGGTGGCGCCGACGACGCGCACACTGCCGAGATGCAGCACCTCGCGCTCGAGGACATGGACCTCGCCCGTGCCGCGCTCGCGCAGGGCCCGTGCGGTTTCCCGGCAGTCGCAAGCGAGCTCGGGGAAGTGCCAGCCGTAGTACTCGTGGTTTCCGAGCACGTATACCACCGGCGTGTTGCGGTCGGCGGACAATCGCGCGGCGGCCTCGACGCCGTGGGTACCGGTGGCGATATCGCCGGCAAGCACGATCAGGTCCACGTCCGCCGGGGGCACCATGTCTTCCAGGGTGGCACCGTCCCGGGTCTCCAGATGAAGGTCGCTGACGGGCTGGATACGCATGCTCACGGCCCCGTGTGTCGCGGTCGGCGATGCCCGGTGACGTCCCTCATCCTTTTCTCCTTGGCCTTCCCGACGGTAAGCGCATTATGGCTCACGGGTGACGCCTGCGGACACCCTGTTCGCCGGCGGGAATGCCCGGTGCCGACGTCAGTGCGCGCTGGTCCCCGTGGCCGCGATCCCGGAGGGCGGGGCGCCGACCCGGTTACGTCCCGCGCGCTTGGCCCGGTAGGCGCCGGCGTCGGCCCGGCGGATCAGCGCCTTGACGGTATCCCCGGGACGGAGCGTGGCAACGCCCAGACTCACGGTGAGACGTTCCCCGGTGGGGAAGGCGCTCTCCGCCACGGTCTGCCGCAGCGTCTCGGCGATCCGCCATGCCCCGTCGGCCCCGGTTTCCGGCAGCAGGATGATGAATTCCTCGCCGCCCCAGCGCACGAAGGTGTCGCTGTCCCGCAGGCGTCCGCCCATGACCTCGGCGAAATGGGCCAGCACGCGGTCGCCCATTTCGTGGCCGAAGCGGTCGTTAATGGCCTTGAAATGGTCAAGGTCGGCGAGGAGCAGCGATAGCGGGCGGTCGTAACGGCGCGCCGTTGCCATGGCGCGTTCGAGCAGCGGTTCAAAGCCGGCCCGGTTGAGTGCGCCGGTCAGGGTGTCGTGGCGTGCGGCACGTTCCAGGCGTGCCTCCAGCTGCTTGCGTTCCGTGATATCGATGAGTACGCCGCGGAACAGCTGGCCGGGACCGGGGTCGTCCGCCGGTACCGCGTGGCCGAACAGCCAGTGAATGCCTTCGCCGGTGCGTACGCGGAACTCCGCGTGCCAGTCGGATGGGGGGCCGATGTTCGCCTGGCGGGTGGCTGTACGCATCTGCTCCATGTCTTCCGGAAGGACGCGTGACCACAGGATGCGGGGGTCGTCCGTGCGCTCTTCCGGTGAAAGTCCGAGGAGTGTGCGCAGCCCGTCGCTCACGAACGGGAAGCGCTCGCTGCCGTCGGGCATGAGGCGGTACTCGTAGACCGCGCCGGGGATGCTGTCGGCGATGTCCCGCAGACGGTCGCGCTCGGCATTAAGTCCCTGCATCGCCTCCTTGTGGGCAGTGATGTCCTCGGCGACGACGTCGATCACCACGTCGCCGCCGCGGTGGGCGAGGTGGGCCGCCATGGCGATCCAGCGCTGTGGTGCGTCGCCGCCCGGTGCGATCAGGACCTCGCGGTCGCGTACCATGCCGTGCTCGCGCAGGTCGCGGGTCAGCGCCCGGCGTTGCCCGGCGTCCACGAACAGTGCCTGCAGGGTGCGCAGATCGGTGATGCGGGCGACGTCGATGCCCAGGCGCTCCCGTGAGGCAGGATTGGCATCGATGTGCAGGCCGTCGTTACCGATACGGATCCGCGCGACCGCCACCGGCAGGTCCTCGAACACCTGTCGGTAGCGGTCAATGCGCTGGTGGAGTTTGAAGAACTCGTTCACCGTCTGTGCCAGCGTGCGGATCTCGGGGCTGCCGGTTTCCGGGGCGGCACGGCCGCTCTCGCCGGCCTGCTGTGCCTTGAGTGCCTGGTAGACCCGGTTTATGGGGGCCATCAGCTCGCGGCGCACAAGCAGGAAGACGAGCAGTGTGAATGCCAGTACCGTCGCAGTGAGCCAGCCTGCATTGATCAGTGCGTCCTTCCGGGCGCGTCCGATCAGCTCGGAGGCGTCCATCACGACCACCACCCGGCCGTCCGCGAGGGTCTCGGCGATCGGGCTCACCGGGTCGGTGATCCACAGCCGGGAGATCGCGACCGCCTCGCCGTGTCCCGGCCGCCAGCGGGTCTCGCTATCCCCGGACAGGGGGTGGCTCAGCCAGCGGCCGATCGACGTCGTCCCCAGGTCGTCGGCGGAGCGGCCCTGCCATGCCAGGCGGGAGCTCGCCACGACGCGGTCGCCGTCGGCGCTGGTCAGGGCGATGGCACGGATGCGTGGATTCGCGGCGACAGTGAGGACGAAGCGCTCCAGGGCGGTACCGGAGGCGACGGTCTCCACCGCGTAGTTCATCGTGCGGGCGATCTCCAGCGCCTGGCCGACCGCGGCGTCGCGGGCGTCGGGCAGGTGATGACGGTAGCTCATCCAGCCCGCAGCGAGCGCGAACACCGTTGCCAGTGCCATCAGTGCCGCCGCAAGCCGGAACTCGATGCGCCGGCGCATGGGGATCAATCGTTTCACGGGGACGCCACCCTCTCCAGTGCCCGGCTGTCCAGCAGGCGCCGGGGATCGATCGTGATGGCACGGCGGTCGAAGGCCTCCAGGGCGGTGATGGACCGACGTACCGCGCGGATCAGACAGGCGTCCTCGCCCCAGCAGTCGCGTTGTGCCCGGAGCCCGATCATATGGATCTGCTCCAGGGGTTCGCGTATTTCCTCACTGCTCTGACCGCCCCGGTGGGCGAGCAGTTCAGCCGCCTCCTGCGGATGATCGGCCGCCCAGTCCAGGGCTCGCTGGTGGGCCCGGATCAGCCGGCTCAGGGCCCCGGTCCGTTCACGGGTAACCTCCCTGGAAGCGATGAGGATGTCGATGACGGCGTTCGGCGCCGCCGCGGTGTCGAAGATCCGCCGGACACCGTCGAGGTGCTCCATGCGTTTGGAGAACGGCGGATACGTCACTGCCGCGGATACCTCGCCCTCGGCCAGCGCCTCCGCCATGGAGGATTGCGGCATTGGGGCGAGACGGACCCCGGTCGCCGGTACCCCCGCGTGCGCCAGTGCGCCGGCGAGCACCAGCAGGTTCGCCGATCCCGGTTCTACTGCCACATGCCGCCCGCGCAGGCCGGCGACGCCGGTAACCGGTGGTCTTGCCAGGATCACGTCCGCCCCTACCGAGCGGTCGAGCATCAGCACGGCCCGGGCCTTGCGGTCCGAGCGCCGTTCGATCTGCACGAGTTCCAGAGGCGTGCCGCCGAGCAGGTCCACCTGGCCGCGTTCGAAGGCCCGCCGGGAGTCGCGCAGCGACAGCGTATCCACGATCTCGAGGTGGATGCCGGCATCCGCGGTGAAGCCTTTCTTCTGGGCGATGTAGAAGTACCCGTATCCCGGCCATGCGTTCGCAGCCAGGCGCAGGGTGGGCGTGTCGTTGCGCGCGCAAGCGCTGACGGCGAGGGCGATCAGTATGACCAGCCCCCGCCGCAGAGTGCCGTGCGGCATGGCTCCCCGGCTCCGTCTGTTTCGTTGTCAGCTCCCCGTTGGGGCATTCTGGACCGGAAACGGTGCGTTTGCCGAGGGCGCGTGTGGGCACGGGCGGACGCGACCGACCGGCGGGCGCCGGCCGGTCCGTGGCGGGCTAGGGGCGGTTGCGGTCGAACCGGGCGTCGAGCCCCTGCCATACGTTGGTGTAGTCGCGCTGGCGGAACGAGGCCGCCATCGCCTGCTCGGTGGGCAGGAACAGGTAGCGGGACTCGAACATGAACGCCAGGGTGTCGCCCTGGTAGACCGGTTCGAGCGCCGCCTTGGAGGCGGTCTCGAAGGTCTCGGCGTCCGGGCCGTGGGGGGTCATGCAGTTGTGCAGGCTCGCGCCGCCCGGCTCGAAGCCCTCGGCCTTGGCGTCGTAGACCCCGTGGACCAGGCCCATGAACTCGCTCATCACGTTGCGGTGGAAGTACGGTGGCCGGAACGTGTCCTCGGCGACCATCCACCGCGGCGGGAAGATCACGAAGTCCACGTTGGCCGTCCCGGGGGTGTCCGTGGGCGCGGTGAGCACGGTGAAGATCGAGGGGTCCGGGTGGTCGAAGCTCACCGTGTTGATGACGTTGAATCGCGCGAGGTCGTACTTGCACGGATGATAGTTGCCGTGCCAGGCGACCACATCCAGCGGGGAGTGGTCGAGAGGGGCCGCCCAGAGGTTGCCGCAGAACTTCGCCACCAGCTCGAAATCACCGCGGCGCTGCTCGTAGGCCGCCACCGGTGTCAGGAAGTCACGCTGGTTGGCCAGGCCGTTGGCGCCGATGGGGCCGAGGTCCGGGATCCGGAAGAACGCGCCGTAGTTCTCGCAGATGTAGCCGCGGGCCTGGGCCGCCAGCAGGCGCACCTGGTACTTGAGGCCCCGCGGGATGAGCGCGATCTCGCCCGGCTCGACGGTGACTACACCCATCTCCGTGGCGATCTCGAGGCCGCCTTGCTGGGGAACGATGAGCCACTCGCCGTCGGCCGAGTAGAAGAAGCGCCCGTCCATCGAGCGGTTGGCGGCGTAGAAATATACCCCGCAGCCCGCCTGGGCCTTGAGATCGCCGTTGCCGGCCACCGCGAACAGCCCCTCGATGAAGTCCGTGGGCGTCTCGGGGAAGGGCATGGCGCTCCAGCGCATCTGGTTCGGGTCCACCGGGGTCTGAGCCGGTGCTTCCAGCCGGCCGAGGGTCACGGGCTCGAAAGCGCCCTGGACCACTGACGGCTGAATCCGGTAGAGCCAGCTGCGCAGGTTGCTGTGGCGCGGGGCCGTGAACGCCGTGCCGCTGAACTGCTCGGCGTAGAGGTCGTAAGGGCAGCGCTGCGGTGAGTTGCGGCCCACCGGCAGCGCGCCCGGCTCGGCTTCCGTTTCGAAGTAGTTTCGGAAGCCACTGAGGTACTGGCGTTCGTCCTGCGGCATGATCGTCATCTCCTCCTGTATGAACGGGAGCCGTGACGGCTCGTGCCGGCATCGTAACGCCATTTAGTTTTGAGCGAAACTACCTTGCAGGGACCGTCTTATCCCTCAGCCCATCCAGGAGGAGGCCGATGGTCTCGCGTTCCGTGTGCGAGAGGTGGGCGAGCAGGCGGTCCGGACGGGCGTTCTCGATCTCGCCGAGGCGCTTCAGGCACGCGGTCCCGGCCTCTGTCAGGGCCAGGTGTACGACCCTGCGGTCGTCCGGATGCGGCTGGCGGGTGACCAGCCCGCGCTCGCGCAGCCGGGCAACCGCCCGCGTGACACGCGGGCGCTCCAGGCCGGCGCGTTCGGCCACGGTGCCGGCGGACACAGGGCCGTGGACATCGAGGGCGGCGAGCACCCGCCAGTCGGCGAGGCGGATGCCGGCGGTCTGGCGGCATGCGCGGTCCAGCGCCTGCTGGATACCGTCGGCGAGGGTGCACAGGGGGCCGGGGAGGGCGTTGGAGGCTGGCGCGGAAGGGGTCACGAGGGACATGGCGGCACCTGGGGTTGCTTGACTTTAATTTTGACTGAAACTACTTTGCCGAACGCTAATCGGCCGTCCCCGTGGTCGGCTATGATCGATATCAAATGCCCGACGAACACCCCGCCAGGGGATGAGGAGGCAACATGAAGCTGGCTTCGCTCAAGCGTGGGCGCGACGGCGCCCTGGTCGTGGTCTCCCGCGACCTCTCCCGCGCCGTCGAGGCGGCCGACGTGGCGCCCACGCTGCAGGCCGCGCTGGACGACTGGACGGCCGCGGCACCGGCACTCCAGGCCCTCTACGAGCGGCTGAACGCGGGCAGCGCGGAGGGCGCGTTCGACCTCGACATGGCTGCGCTGGCCTCGCCGCTGCCCCGGGCCTACCAGTGGGCCGACGGCAGCGCGTACGTGAACCACGTGGAGCTCGTGCGCAAGGCCCGCGGTGCGGAGATGCCGGAGAGCTTCTGGGAGGATCCGCTCATGTACCAGGGCGGCTCCGACTCCTTCGTCGGCCCGCGGGACCCGATCATTGCCGGCAGCGAAGAGTGGGGCATCGATTTCGAGGCGGAGATGGCGGTGGTCACCGACGACGTGCCCATGGGCACCACGCCGGAGGCGGCGGCGTCGCATATCAAGCTGCTGATGCTCGTCAACGACGTCTCCCTGCGCAATCTCATTCCCGGTGAGCTTGCCAAGGGCTTCGGCTTCTTCCAGTCCAAGCCGGCGAGCGCGTTCTCCCCGGTGGCGGTGACCCCGGACGAGCTCGGCGATGCCTGGGACGGCACCAGGGCGCACCTGCCCATGGTCGTTCACCTCAACGGCGAGCTCTTCGGCCGGCCCAACACCGGCGTGGACATGACCTTCGATTTCGCGCGCCTGGTCTCCCACGTCACCAAGACCCGGGAGATGGAGGCAGGCAGCATCGTCGGCTCAGGCACGATCTCCAACTACGATCGCAGCCAGGGCTCGTGCTGCCTGGCGGAGCGGCGCATGCTCGAGAAGCTGGACGCCGGCGAGCCGAGCACGCCGTTCATGTCCTTCGGCGACCGCGTGCGCATCGAGATGTTCGACGCGGCGGGCGAGAGCATCTTCGGCGCCATCGACCAGCAGGTCGAGGAGTTCCGCGGCTGATGCGCCTCTACGACTATTTCCGCTCCACTGCCGCCTACCGGGTGCGCATTGCGCTCAACCTCAAGGGCCTGGCCTACGAGTCGGTGGCGGTGAACCTGCGTGACGGCGAGCAGCGGGGTGGGTCATACGATGCGGTCAACGCCCAGCACCTGGTGCCGACCCTCGAGCACGACGGCCGGCGGCTGACCCAGTCGCTGGCGATCTGCGAGTACCTCGGGGAGATCGCTCCTGAGCCGGCGCTGCTTCCCGATGATGCCGCCGGGCGCGCGCGGGTGCGGGCGATCGCCCAGGTCGTCGCCTGCGACATCCACCCGGTGAACAACCTGCGGGTGCTGAAGTACCTCACCGGCGAGCTCGGCGTGAGCGACGGCGACAAGCTCGGCTGGTACCGCCACTGGGTCCACGAGGGCTTCACCGCGCTGGAGCGCATGCTCGCCGACGGTCCGGCCGGACCATACTGTCACGGCGACGCGGTCAGCCTGGCGGACGTCTGCCTGGTGCCGCAGGTGTTCAACGCCAACCGCTTCGAGATGGACCTCGCCGCCTATCCGCGCATCCGCGCGATCAACGAGGCGTGCCTGGCCCTGCCCGCCTTCGAACGGGCGCGCCCGGAGAATCAGCCCGATGCCATCTGAGCGCGGGCCGGCACCGGTCCGGCCGGTGCCGGCTCCCGCAGCGCGGTGAAACGCGGTACCATCCCGCCCCATGCTCGACGATGATCAGTCCCGCGTAGTCGCCCACGAGGACGGCCCGGCGGCGGTGCTCGCCGGCGCCGGCTCCGGCAAGACCCGCTGCACCACCGAGCGCGCCGTGCGCCGGCTCTGCGAGAGCGGCGTGGACGGCGAGTCCATGGTGCTGCTGACCTTCACCAACAAGGCGGCGGGCGAGATGCGCGAGCGTATCCGCGAGCGCCTGCCCGACGGCATCGCGCTGCCCTGGATCGGCACCTTCCACAGCTACGGTAATGCGCTGCTGCGCCGCTGGGGGCGTCACATCGGCGTGCCCGGCAACGCCACCCTCATGGACGCGGACGACTCCCGGCGCATGCTCGACGCGCTGCTCGCCGGCCCGTTCTCCGACCGCCAGCGCCGCCAGGAGGCGCTTCAGGCGGTGGAGGCGATCAACGCCCGGGGCCTGGATGTCACCGAGGAGGCGGACCTGGAGGGCATCGTCTCGGCCTGCGGCGAGTACGGCTTCGGGCCGGTGGCGAGCGCGCGGATGCTCGAGCGCCTGCGCCGTTTCGAGCGCGAGAAGCGCGACGCCGCCGTCATCGATTTCGCCGATCTCATCGCGCTGCCGGCGCGGCTGCTGCGCCGGCACCCGGAGGTGCGCGAGCAGGTGACCGGGGCGCTGTGCGACGTCACCGTCGATGAGGCGCAGGATACCGACGCCGCGCAGTTCCGGCTGCTGGAGCTGCTGGCGCCGCCGAGCCGAACGGTCATGCTGGTCGGTGACGACGATCAGGCGATCTACGAGTGGCGCCACGCCCGTCCGGAGAACCTGCGCACCTTCATCGAGGCGTGGTCCGCCACGGTCTACCGCCTGGAGCGCAACTACCGCTCCACGCCGGCGATTGTCGGCGGCGGGGCCTCGCTGGTGCGCCACAACACCGCGCGCCTGGACAAGTCCCCGTACGCGGTGCGCGCGGCCCCCGAGGGGGACGGCGTTCAGCTCGTGCACTACGACGCGGCGGAGGCCATGGCCGAAGGCGTCGCCGAGCGCCTGGAGCGGGCGATCCGCGACGGTACCGCCGCGGACCGACTCGCCGTGCTCTACCGCAAGAACCGCATGGCCCGGATCCTGGAGACCGCGCTGCTGCGCCGTGCGGTGCCCTACCGGGTGAAGGCGGGCACCGATCTGCTCGGCTACGCCGATGTGCGCATGATGCTCGCGGCGGGCCGGCTCGCGGCCAACCGCCGGGACATCCGTGCGCTCTCGCGGCTCGCCGAGCTGGTGCCCGGGCTCGGGGCCCGGGGCGTGAGCCGGCTGCTCTCCGGCGGGGGCGATCCCTTCGCCGCAGCCGGCGCGCTCTCGCCCCGGGCCTCGGAAGGGCTCGACGCCCTGCGCCGGGCGCTGGACGACCTCCACGCCCGCGGCCCGGGCGGGCTGTTCGAGTGGTGTCGCCAGACCCCCATGATCAACGACTGGCTCCTCCGCCGGGCCCGGCGCGGTGGCCGCGGCGAGGGTGGTGAGGGCGATCCCGAGCGCGCCCTGCGGCCCATCCTCGGGCGCCTGCGGGCGATACAGGGGGCCGTGCGCCGGCGCCTGGATGCCCTGCCGGCCGGTGCGGACCGTGCCGCCCAGTGGGCCAGCGCGCTGGAGGTGGTCAGTGCCGGTACCGACGAGGCCGAGGAGGGCGGGCGCGTGACCCTGTGCACCGTTCAC
Organism: Arhodomonas sp. KWT2; assembly: GCF_041949875.1. Classification (NCBI taxonomy): domain Bacteria; kingdom Pseudomonadati; phylum Pseudomonadota; class Gammaproteobacteria; order Chromatiales; family Ectothiorhodospiraceae; genus Arhodomonas; species Arhodomonas sp. KWT2. Next base: position 167,800 of record NZ_JBHFPQ010000043.1, on the reverse strand, counting down.
GCCGCCAAGGGGCTGGAGTGGCCCGAGGTGCACCTGTTCGGTTTCTCCGAGGGGCTCATGCCCATGGAGCGCGAGGGCGTGGTCGAGAACCTCCCCGAGGAGCGGCGCCTGGGCTACGTGGCGATCACCCGGGCCCAGGACCGGTTGATCCTCCACCACGCCGACCGCGTGGACATGGGCGGCGGCGAGGGTCCGCGGCGGCTGGCGGTCTCGCGGTTCCTGGAGGAGGTGCGTGCGGGCCAGCCGGTTACCCTGGTGGACCGCCGGCGCGGAGCGGCCGGTGGCGGCGAGGCGGACGCCGGCCAGGCCCGGGACTGGCTCGCGGAGATGCGCCGGGCGCTCGGGTAGGGTGTGGTGAGGGGCCGGTATCTCGCCCGTAACTTGACATGCCGGGCGATCCTTCGTTAACTATCGGACATGTTTATGGATCAGCCCCGGCACCTTCTGACCTCCCGCCTGCCGTCCCGGCTCCTGCCCGGGCTGCTCCCGCTGCGCCTTGCGCGCAGCTAATCAGACCCCACACAACACCCAGTTCACCGTTCAACAGCCACCCGCCGGGCGAGGCGGGGTAACAGCGGATAGTTGCGAGGAGCGAGCATCCATGCCGCGCAGCGAGCAACCGATCAACCGACGACTGATCAGCGGTCGGCGGGCCATGGAAACGTGGCAGCCCGCCGGCCGTGACATCGCCACAGGCCCGCGATTGCGCCGATAGAACATGGAGAATTGAGCGATGTTGTCCGATCCGTCGAAGAAATACCGTCCCTACCGTCCCATCCAGCTCACCGACCGTACCTGGCCGGATGCGACCATCGATGTGCCGCCTGTGTGGATGAGCACCGACCTGCGCGACGGCAACCAGGCGCTGTTCGAGCCGATGGGCGTGGAGACCAAGCTGGAGATGTTCCATATGCTGGTCTCCGTGGGCATCAAGGAGATCGAGGTGGGCTTCCCCTCGGCCTCGGAGACCGACTACACCGTCGTGCGCCGGCTCATCGAGGAGGACATGATCCCCGATGACGTGCGCATCGAGGTGCTCACCCAGGCGCGCGACCACCTCATCGAGAAGACCTTCGAGTCGCTGCGTGGTGCCAAACGCGCCATCGTGCACCTCTACAACGCCACCTCTCCGGCCTTCCGCGAGCTGGTCTTCCACCTCGACCGCGACGGCAGCCGCGAGGTCGCGGTCAATGGGGCGCGGCTGATCCGCAAGCTCGCCGAGGAGAACCCGGAGACCGAGTGGATGTTCCAGTACAGCCCGGAGACGTTCTCCGCGACGGAGCTGGACTTCGCCCACGAGGTGGTGGACGCGGTCACCGAGGTTTGGGAGGCGTCGGCGGACCGGCCGGTGATCGTCAATCTGCCGGCGACGGTGGAGATGTCCATGCCCAACGTCTTCGCCGACCAGATCGAGTGGATGCATCGCAACCTCGCCCGGCGCGAGGGCATCGTGCTCAGCGTCCATCCGCATAACGACCGGGGCACCGCCATCGCCGCGGCGGAGTTCGCCGTCATGGCCGGGGCGGACCGCGTCGAGGGCTGCCTGTTCGGCAACGGCGAGCGCACCGGCAACGTCGACCTCGTCACCCTCGCGCTCAACCTCTACACCCAGGGTGTGCATCCCGGGCTCGACTTCTCGCGCATCAACGACGTCGCACGGACGGTGGAGCAGTGCACCCAGCTCCCCATCCATCCGCGCCATCCTTACGTCGGCGACCTGGTGTTCACGGCGTTCTCGGGCTCGCACCAGGACGCGATCAAGAAGGGGTTCGCCGCCCAGGAGCCGGAGGCGCCCTGGCGGGTGCCGTACCTGCCCATCGACCCCCGGGACCTGGGCCGGACGTACGAGTCGGTCATCCGCGTCAACAGCCAGTCCGGCAAGGGCGGGGTGGCCTACCTGCTCGAGCGCGACTATGACCTCACCATGCCGCGGCGCATGCAGGTCGAGTTCAGCAACGCGATCCAGCGCGTCACCGACAGTACCGGTGCCGAGATCCGTGCCGACGAGATGTGGGAGATCTTCCGCCGGGAATACCTCGAACTCGATCACCCCATCGACTACGTCAGCCAGAGCCTGTTCGACGTGGACGGCCGCCAGGGCGTGCGGCTCAAGGTCCGCGAGAACGGCCGCGAGGAGGTGCTTACCGGTGTCGGCAACGGGCCCATCGACGCCCTGCTCGCCGCGCTGGACGCGGACGTGCGTGTCCAGCACTACGAGGAGCACTCTATGGGCCGGGGGTCGGACGCCCGGGCGGTGTGCTTCGTGGAGCTCTCCTGCGAGGGGGTGGCGGGGGATGTCTTCGGTGTCGGTATCGACGGCAACATCGTCAGCGCCTCGATCAAGGCCGTGATCAGCGGTATCAACCGGGTCTGGGCGCGGTTGCCCGAGGACCGGCGGAACGGCCTGATCGGCCGGGGCGACGGCAGCCAGCGCTTCGCCTGAGCCGGTGACGCCGGGGCATCGGCGGCCGCCCGTGGGCGGCCGCTACCAGTTGCGCTGCATCGCGAGAAAGGTCAGCGAGGCGGACCACGTCACCAGCGCCAGCCCGGTGATCGCCTCCGTGCCCACGAGCAGCCGGATCGGGCCCTGCGGGGTGATGTCGCCGAAGCCCAGGGTGGTGTAGGTGACGGCCGAGAAATAGACATGGTCGAGCAGCCCCTGCAGGGGCAGTCCCACCAGTTTGCCCGTGCCGTCGAGCTCGAGTAGCAGCGAATAGCCGGCGCCGAAGATCCAGATCTCGATCACGTGGGCGCCGAGCAGGCCGAGGATGATCACCACCATGCGCCGGTGGCCGTGGCGGGCCAGGCTCTGGCCGACGAGGAAGCGCCAGCCCACCTGCAGGCACTGGTAGTGGATGACCACGCAGATGCCCACCAGGAGCGCCGTTACCACGGCCATGAACCAGTGGGTCGGGCTGGTCAGGGCGTCGATGAAGGGGGAGGTCGGGTGTTCCACGTGCGTATCGGGTCCGCGTCGATCCGGGCGTTCGTTGTCCGGCCGTTAGTATCGTTGCCGCCGGGCCCGGCTGTCACCGGCCGCGGCGGTATGGTTCCGGTGCGCGTCCGGGCGGCGGCCGCGGGCGCGTCTCCCGGGGGATCCCGCCCGCGCCTGTGTGGGGCGGATCGCGTAAACTTGCGTCCGCACCCCGGGCCCTGCCAAAGTTATGCGCTCAGTGCGTGCGGCACCTCAGTGTGCCTCCGCGGTCAGGGCCTGCCAACGAACTCAAGCAATGGAGAACGTTAGAGTGTCTGCCGCTAACGAATCAGCGAACGCCTCGGCCAGTGGGTCGGGATTCTGGCTTTTCGCGAGTAACTTCTTCAAGCACCCCGCGATGCTCGGATCCATCATCCCGAGCTCCCGTCACCTCATCGACAAGCTGCTCGCGCCCGTGGAGTGGTCCCGCGCGAAGCGCGTCGTGGAGTACGGGCCCGGCGTCGCGACGTTCACCCGCGCCCTGCTCGAGCGTATGCCCGAGGACGGCGAGCTGCTGGTCATGGAGCTCAACCGTGACTTTGCCGATTACGTGAGGGAGCGCGTTCAGGATCCGCGGCTCACCATCGCCCATGCCTCTGCGGCGAGTCTCGATGAGTGGACCGAGCAGCTCGGATGGGACGGGGTGGACTATATCGTCTCCGGTATCCCGTTCAGCACCATGCCCGCGGACACCCGTGACGAGATCCTGGAGACGACCCGTAACGGGCTCGCCGAGACCGGCGAGTTCCTGGTCTTCCAGTTCTCGAACGCGGTCTTCCCGTTCCTCAAGGATACCTTCCCGCGGGTGGACAAGGAGTTCGAGGTGCGCAACATCCCGCCGGCGCACTGCTACCGCTGCCGCGTGGCCGCGGAGTAACCCTGCCGATACCGGACGGGCCGTGCGCCCAGCGGCCCGTCACGATTCCCCGCACGCTGGAAACGGACACAAAAAAGCCCGCTTGCCGCGGGCCCAATTCTATTTTTGCTTTGGTAGCCTCTCCCCCCCTTGGCCGACGGCCCGGTCTTTCGCCGGGCTTCGCCTTCAAGGTTGACGTTGATATTACCGGACGTGGCAGGTGACGCAAGCATGAGTTGTGACGCGATGCACCATTTTCGTGGGGAAATCAGCTGAATTGATCGTGAATGGGTGTTCACATCTGCCCGGTTTTGTGTATACTGCAATGCAACAGCGGTTTTGATCTCTCCTCCTCTTGGCCGACCTCATTCAGGTCGGCTTTTTTTTTGTCCGTCCACAATGAGTGCACCGGGTTGGGTTATCTGTGAACTGCGGTCAAACCCCTTGTGACTGACTGTCTGTTCATGTTGCGGCGCAATGCTGTATACTCGGTCTCAGCTAGAATTTTCAATCTCTCCTCCTCCTTGGCCGACCACTTGGGTCGGCTTTTTTTTGTCCGGTACTTTCATCCCGGCCCGGTCGTTTGCGCCCGGCACCACGGAAGCCGCGCCTGGGCCGGCTGGCATGACCATCACGGGGTGGCGGCTGTGTCCGCGGTGCCTGTCGCCAAGGTGAGGGTGGCGCACCCCGGCGGCGTGCGATCCCTACATGCGCCCGCTCCCCAGGCGCTGTAGCCCTACGACTGCCGTGCCGGCCCCGGTGTTTGTCGGCTGCCTCCGGGCAATCGCTTTACCGTCGAAGCGCGCCCCAGATAGGTCGTGCACCGTCAGGTGTGCGACGCCTGGATGGTTTCGCGGGGATGTCGCACACGGCCCGGGGCCGTGCACGACCTACCGGAGGCTGGCCGTGTACCCAGCGCATGCGATGACTGGTTCGGCCGCGGATCGGGCATGCCGCCGCGCTGCTTCCCTCGGGTTGGCCGAGCCTGGCGGCCAACATCGACGGCGCGCGCCCGCCGGGCGGGCGGGATGTCGGCTGCCGAGCGCGGCCGACCTTACGGGAAACGGCGCCCCGGCAAACCACCGGCGATCTCGGGTAGGTCGTGCGCCGAAGGCGTGCGACGTCTCAGCCCAGTCCCAGCGCCCGGGGCAGTCCCAGCGCGATCACGGGAAAGGCCAGCAACAGCGCCAAACGCAGGACATCGGCGAGGATGAACGGGATGATCCCGGTCATGATCCGCGGCAGTGAGAGCCGCTCGTCCGCGGCCTGGATCACGAACAGGTTCATGCCGATGGGCGGGGTGATCAGGCCGAGTTCGATGACCGTGACCAGCACCACGCCGAACCACACCGGGTCGTAGCCGAGGTGGGTCACCACCGGGAAGACGAAGGGCACGGTCAGCAGCATCATCGACAGGCTGTCCATGAAGCAGCCCAGCAGCAGGTAGAACAGCAGCAGGACCACCATGACCCCCCAGGCGGGCCAGTCCAGTGCGGCCACCGTGCTCACCAGGAACTGCGGCAGGTTGCTGGACTCGATGAAGAAGTTGAAGAGCGCGGCGCCGATGAGGATAAAGAAGATCATCCCGCTGGTGACCGCGGCCTCGCGAATCCCGCCGAGCAGCACTTCCCGCGTGAGGCGCCCGCGCAGGGCGGCAAACACGAACGCACCTGCCGCGCCCACCGCTGCCGCCTCGGTCGGCGAGAACAGGCCTGCATAGATCCCGCCGATCACCACCACGAACAGCAGCACGACGTCCCAGGTGCGCCCCAGTGCCCGCAGCCGGCCGGCGGTGTCCCGGCGCTCCCCCGCGGGGCCGAGCCCCGGGTTCATGCGGGTGCGCACGCGCACCGCGAGCATGTAGAGCGCAGTGCCGAGCAGCCCGGGGAACAGGGCGGCGGCGAACAGCGCGCCGATGGACTCGCGGGTGAGCAGGGCGTAGATCACCAGGATGATACTCGGCGGGATCAGTACGCCCAGCGTGCCGCCAGCGGCCACGGAGGCGGCGGCCAGGGAGTCCGCATAGCCCTTGCGCCGCATCTCCGGCAGGGCGACGCGGGACATCGTCGCCGCGGTCGCGAGGCTGGAGCCGCAGATCGCCCCGAAGCCGGCGCAGGCGCCGATAGTCGCAAGGGCCAGGCCGCCGCGCACGTGGCCGACGAAGGCATAGATACCGTCGTATAGGTTGCGCGAGAGCCCGGCGTGGGCGGCGAACACCCCCATGAAGATGAACAGCGGCACCACCGACAGGCCGTAGGGATGGACCGCGCCGAACGGCAGCGTGCCGAGCATGAATCGTACCGCCGGCCAGCCGGCCAGCGGGATAGCACCGACCACGCCGACCAGGCCCATGGCCACGGCGACGGGCACGCGCAGGGCGATGAGCACGAGGGCGGCGGCGAAACCGGCGATGCCGGCTAGCTCTGCGGGCATGGGCGGGCTCCGGTCACGGCGCCACGCCGGCCGCGGCGTGCACGAGCCGGCGCAGTGCCTCGGCGAGTGTGGCGACGAGCGAGAGCAGACAACCCACCAGCAGGGCGCTCCAGTACCAGATCATCGGTATGCCGATGGTCTGGGAGGAATCCCCGTAGCGCAGGGCGAGCACGGCCTGGTCGAGGCCGTAGCGCCCGAGCAGGGCCACGAGCGCCGCGCCGGCGAGTGCGGCCATCGCGTCGAGGCCGGCGCGGGCGCGCTCCGGCAGCCAGTCCGTCGCCGCGGTGATGCCGACATGGGCGTTACGGATAAACGTGTAGGGGATGGCGAGAAACGCCATCGTCATCACGCACAGCTGGGTGATGTCCACCAGGCCGGTCAGCGAATGGTTGAGCAGCGCGCGGGCGAGGATGTCGCCCACCACCATGACGATCGCGAGCCCAAGCACCGCCACCCCGGCGGTCGCCGCCCAGGCCAGCACCCGCTCGACGGCGGCGTGCAGGCCCGCGGCAAACCGGGCGCTACGAGGACGAGTCACTGTACTCCCGCACCAGCTCCCGGGCGCGTTGGTAGATCGCCGGCGCGTTCTCCACGCCGTTGTCCTGCAGCGTCTCCAGGCGGTCCTGGATCATGGGCTGGAGCTGCTTGCGCCAGCGCGCGCGCTCGGCGTCGCTCACCGGGATGATCTCGTGGCCGCGGGCCACCGCGTCCTTGCGCCCGGCGCGGTCCCATTTGTCCCACCAGTCGCCGAACCGGGCCTCCAGGGTCTCGCCGGAGAGCTCGTCGATGGCGTTCTGGACCGACTCGGGCAGGCTGTCGAAGCGCCGCTGGCTCATCACGAAGTAGAACGACACCGTGTAGGCCCGCGCGTCCGTGTGGTACTGGAGGACCTCATTCAGCCGGAAGGCGCCCACCGCGTCCCAGGTGAACAGGGTGCCGTCGAGCGTGCCCTTCTGCAGGTTCTCGTAGACCTGGCTCGGGGGCATGCCCACCGGGCTGGCACCGAGGTATTCCAGCATCGCCGAGACCGCAGGGCTCGGCGTGCGCAGACGCAGGCCCTTCAGGTCCTCGAGCTTGCGCACCGGCGTGTCCGTGGTATGGATCAGCCCGGCGTTGTGGGCATGCAGCGCGAGGACCTTGAGCCCGTCGTACTCGTCGCCGAAACGACCCTCCTGGTAGAGCTGCCAGAGGACCCGCGAGGCGGTGCCGGCGTCCTCGACGAGGAACGGCATCTCGATCACCGAGGTGGCCGGGAAACGCCCCCGCGGCAGGCCGCTCAGGCCGTGGGCGATGTCCACCACGCCGGCGCGCACCTGGTCGAGCTGGCGGGTGATGTCGCCGAAGGCGGTGTTGCCGGGATAGATGGTGACCTTCACCCGGCCGTCGGTACGCTCCTCCAGCGCCCGTGCCCACGGCTCGATGAAATCGGTGTGAATGCCGTGGGACGGCGGCAGATAGTGGCTCAGCTTGAGCTCGATGGTCTGCTGCGCTGCGGCGGCGGAGGCCGTGAGCAGACCCGCCGTGGCGACGCCCGTGATCAGGGCGCGTGCGAGGATTCCCCTGAGCATGACTCTCCTCCTGCGTGCGGGGTTATTCGAGTACTTATGCCGGAAATCCTACGCGGTTTCGTTTCGATGGAAAATATCCATTCACGACGACGACTCGCGCATCCGTGCCACCTGCTCCTGTAGCCGGTCGAGCAGGCGCTCGAGCTCTATGCGGTCGTTCTCGTCGAGGCCGGCGAGCAGCTCGCGCTCCCACGCCTGGGCGAGGGGGGCGATACGCTCGTAGGTCGCGCGTCCGCCGGCGCTCATTCGGATCACGGCGACGCGCTGATCGTGGGCGTCGCTCTCGCGCTCGATGAGCCCGTTGCGGGTCATGCGTTGCAGCGCGCGGCTCACCCGGGGCTTGTCCATGTTGGTGCGCTCGCTGAGCACCCCCGCCGAAAGCGGCTGCTCACGGGCAAGGTGGGCGAGCACCCGCCACTCGGGGATCGATATCCCGAAGCGGGACTGATAGGTGCCGGCCAGAGAACGGCTCATCCAATCCGCCAGCACCGCCATGCGGTAGGGGATGAATCGCTCGATTTCCAGCTCCTCGGCCGGGGGCTGATGATCTCGTGCTGGCTGTTCGTCCATGCCGGGGATGTTGCAGTACGCCGTCCCGATCGGCAACCGCGGCGGCATGACCTGGCTGCCCACCTATGACTGACGGATGAATCACTTGTGATGCTGCGTTGCAGCACAAGGCGTTATAATGCGCTCAATATTTCGGCTCAGGGAGTATCAACAATGCACAACCGACAGTGGTTCCTCATGCTCGGTCTCAATGCAGACGGCGAGCGCCGGGTATACAAGGCGCGTCTCGAGGACCGCATCCAGGCCGAGCAGCTCGCCGAGCGGCTCGAGTTCGACGACGCCGCGACCATCCTCGACGAGGCCGCCGTCTCCCGGATCGGACGCTACGGCTACGGCTTTCAGCTGGTCTTCCAGATCGCCCCGGAGATCAGCCCCGCAGACTACGGCCTCGGCGAGTCGGAGACCCGACAGGCGGCCTGATTGCCTGTCGTCGTGCCGGCGCGTGGACTGTCCCGCGCCGGTGTGCCGTGCTAGTTTGCCTGCCAGGTTCACTGTGAGGCAGGCGGCATGGCACGGGTGCTGATCGCCGACGACCACCCGCTCATGCGGGATGCGTTGCGTCCCGTGCTGCGGGATCTTTTCGGTAGTGATGTAACGATTCGCGACGCGGACAGCGTGGAGGCGAGCCTCTCCGCGCTGGATGCGGAGTCGTTCGACCTTATCCTCTTCGACCTGTGCATGCCCGGTGGCGGCGATGCCGCGGCGCTGATGGCCGCACGCGAGCGTGCCGCCGCCGCGCCGGTGGTGGTGGTCTCCCACCGCGAGGACGCCACGGTGGTGCGTCAGAGCATCGCCGCCGGTGCCGCGGGCTTCATCCCCAAGTCCCTGAACACCACGCTCATACGCAGCGCGTTGCAGCTCGTGATCGACGGCGGGCAGTACTTCCCGAGCTGGGCGTTCACCGAGCGTGAGGCGGCCCCGGTGGCCGGTGAGCGTGACCTCAGTGCGCTGACCCGGCGCCAGCGAACCGTGCTCCGGTTGCTCGGCGAGGGGCAGTCCAACCGCCAGATCGCCGAACAGCTCCACCTCAGCGAGTGGACGGTGAAGGCCCACGTGAGTGCGGTGCTGCGCAAGCTGGGTGTCAGCACCCGGGTCGAGGCCGCGCTGATCGGGCGCGAGCTGGCCTGATCCGCGCGGGGGCGTTACCCGCCCGCCTGGAGCAGTCCGCGCAGCCGTGCCGTGTCCACGGGCTTGTGGAGCAGTCCCACCCCCAGCTCCCGGCACTGGTGCGTCAGCCATTCCCCGCGTTCGCTGGTGATGATGATCGTGTGCAGTCCCGGCTGCCCGGCGCGCAGCCGGGCGGCGAGCTCGAGGCCGTTCTCGCCGGCGCCGCCGAGGTGGTAGTCGATCAGGGCCGTTGTCGTGGCTTCCGGGGCCCGCTCGGGTGGGGCGTAGCAGGTGTGCACCCGGGCTCCCCACTGGCGCAGCAGCGTCGCTATGCCGAGCATCACCGCCTGGTCGTTCTCCACCACCAGCACCTCCTCGCCGGCGAGATCCCGGGCATGGGTGCGGGTGTCCGCGCGCTGGCCGGATTCCCGCGCCCGTGCCGGATCGCCGGCGGGGAGGGTGAGTCCGAAGCCCGAGCCGTGGCCGGGGCGGGAGCGCAGCACGATACCGGCGCCGATGAGCTCGGCGATCATTCGAACGATGGTCAACCCGAGGCCGAGTCCCTGGGCCTCGCCATCACGGCCGTTGGGTAGCTGGTAGAAGCTTCGGAAGATACGCTGCCGCTCCCGTTCGGGGATGCCCGGACCGGTGTCGTAGACCCCCACCCGCCAGGCACCTCGCCGTCGGCGCGCGGTCAGCAGGATGCCGCCGTTGCGGGTGTAGCGTACGGCGTTGCCGAGGAGGTTGCGCACGGCGCGCTCCACCAGCACTGGGTCGCTGTACACGGTCGCCGGGGGGCAGCGCACGCGGCAGGTCAGGTCCGTGCTCTCGGCGTGCAGGCGGTACTCCCCGCCCAGACGGTGCAGCAGGGTGTCGAGCCGGAAATGCGTCGGCTGGGGCTGAACCACGCCGGAGTCGAGCTTGGCGATGTCGATGAGGCTGCCGAGGAGGCTCTCCATGGTCTCCAGTGTCGCCTGGCCGCTGGCGGCGAGGTCGAGGACCTCGTCGTCGTCGGCGCTGTCGGCGATGGCCTGCAGCAGCAGCCGTGCCGCGGTCAGGGGCTGCTGCAGGTCGTGGCTCACCGCGGTCAGGAAGTTCGACTTGTTGGCGCTGGCGCGTTCGGCACGGGCCTTGGCGCGCTGGAGCTCGTCCTCGGCGGAGCGCCGCCGGGCGATCTCGTCCATGAGTCGCCGGTTGGCCTCGACGAGCTCGGCGGTGCGGGCCTTGACCGTTTCCTCCAGCACCGCCGCGGTCTCGAACAGGGCGTAGTCGCCGCCGCGGCTGCCCTGGTCCTGCTCGGCGCGTTCCATGAGCACGTCCACCATGCGCTGCAGGCGCTCGTTCTCGCTGCGTAGCTGCTCGATCTCCGCGGTCCCGGCGTGTTGCGTGTCAGTCATGACCCAGGGCGATCCCCGTGAACGTCTGGTTGAGGTGCATGCGCTCGAACTGCTCGCCGTACGTGGCCATGCCGCAGACGCCGAAGCGCGCGAGCAGTCCGTTCATGGCGGTTTCCAGTCCCTTGTGCTCGATCTCCCGGTGGCGCAGGGCGCAGTCGAAGGCGAGGGTAGAGGCGATGCCGCCGAGGTCGTCCGCCATCGTCTCGAAGCGATGCTGCAGGTCGGCGGCGAGGTCCCCCGCCATTGCGACGCGCAGCACGATCCCCTGATCGACGGCGCAGGTGAACGCCAGTCCTTCGCCGGGATCGGTGGAGACGAGACGTACCGAACGGATGTAGTAGGAATCGCCGACCTTCACCGCCGGTGGGCTGTTGGCGAGCACGGCGGGGGTGAGCAGCTCCGGCGCGGTGCCGATGGCGCGGGCGTATTCGTGCGCTGCGGGACGACCGTTGAGCTCCAGCACCACCCGCCGGTCCGGGTCGGCACGGGTGACCAGCAGCCGCTGCGGACCGGGGGTGAAGTGGTGCGTGGAGAACGCGCGGAAAGCCCGGCGGGGGCGCAGGAGGACGAGCACCGCGGCGTTGTCGCGGCCACGGCCCTCGTGCCAGATGCGCCCGGAGCGCTCGCGGAAGTGGTCTCCGGCGGACCCCCCGACCAGCCGCAGATTGCCCAGCCCCTGTGCGATGGACGCCACCAGGCGTTCCTCGCACTGGGCCATCCCGTCCACCAGCAGCAGCGCAAAGGTGTCCTCCGGGCCCGGCGGTTCGCCGGTGAGGCGGTGCATCTCGCTCTTCAGCCAGTTCGCCGCCTGGAAGCCGCGGGAGAAGTCCATCCGGTCGACGTCCTCCAGCGTTGCCGTGACTACCTCGGTTTCCGAAGGGAATGCCGCGGCGCTGATGCCGTGGCGCCGATAGCCCGACGGTCCAAGCACCGCGGAGCCCACGGTCCCCAGCACCCGTGCCCCCGGGCGGTGGCCCGCCAGCCGCTCGCTCACCGCCTCCAGCGGGTAGTCGCCGGAGCACCAGAGCAGGATCAGCGAACGCGTCTCGGCGCCGAGGCCGCGGTCGATCTCCGCGGCAGCGCGTCCGGGATCGTCGAGGGTGCTGTCCACGCGGCGAATCGCGGCGCCGTGCCGGCCCGGTGTCGCTGACAACCGGCGTGGTTGCTGCATCTGCTCTCCTCCCCGCCGCCATCCGGGTCCCTTACCCGGGGATCGTAGCAGCATACACCGGCGCACCGTGCTCGCCCGGGGGATGACGCGACGCCCGCCGTATTCCGGCGGTTCCTAACACTTTCGGGCTATGGGGCGGGGTGAAAAATGCTGCGAGGGGGCAATACAGAAGCTCCCGGTACCCTCCTAGGATTTGTTAACGCGCAATGACAACGATCAACGAAATACCGAGGAGGGAGGTCATGCCGCGTCGAATTACCCCCCAGGCGCCGTTTGCCCTGTGCACGGCTGCCGCGCTTGCGCTGGCGTCGGCGAACGCCGCCGCCTACGAGGTCTACAGCGGTGAGGACGGGTCCAGCCTGAGCCTCGACGCCGAGCTCGGCGTCGGCTATTTCTCCAGCCAGCAGGACTACTCGGGACAGGGCCGGGATGAGGTCAACTGGACCGAGGGCTATTTCAAGGCGGGCGTATCCGGCGAGCGGGTGCTCGGTAACGGGGCGAGCGTCTACGGTGCGCTCAACGGGCTTGCCTCGACCACCGACGGCGACGGCGACGCCGGCGGCTTCAGCACCGGTGACGAGAGCGAGTTCGACGTCGAGGACGCCTACGTCGGCTGGCGTTCCGGCTCGCTCATCGGCGGCGTGGACGATGCGGTGGACCTGTCCGTCGGCAGCCAGTCGTTCACGGTCGGCGACGGCTGGCTGATCAATGGCGATGCGCTCAATTTCGGCGAGGGCTTCGGCGACTCCCTGAGCCGCGGCGGCGCCTACTGGCTCGCACCGCGCCATGCCTTCCGCCGCACCGCCATCGCCCGCTTCGAGACGGGCACGCCCTGGCGCGGCGATGCCTTCTATCTGGGCTCGGACAACGACGCCCAGGGCGACACCGAGCTCGCCGGCCTCAATGTCGAATACAACGACGAGGGCTGGGGCACGCTCGGGGCCACCTATCTGCATGTGCTTGACGTCGACGAGGACGACCTCGGCGGCGCCTACGCCTCCCGCGACGGACTGAATACCGTCAGCCTGCGCGGCAACAGCAGCCTCGGCATCGAGAACGCGGACTTCCGCTTCGAGGCCACCCTGCAGCGGGGCAGCCCCGCGAACGCGGCCGACGTGAAGGCCCACGCATGGTATGTCGAGGGCAGCTACCAGTTCGCGGACGTGTGGCTCGCCCCCAAGCTGACCTACCGCTTCAGCAGCTTCTCCGGCGACGACCCGGACACCGCCGACAACGAGGCCTTCGACCCGCTGTTCTACGGCTTCAGCCGCGGTTACGGGACGTGGTTCCAGGGTGAGGTCGCGGGCAACTACACGGGGCCGTTCAACTCCAACACCGACGTGCAGCATGTGGGGCTGTATCTCCACCCGCACGAGCGTGTGCGCCTCGGTGCGCTGTATTTCGACTTCAACACCCGCGAGACCGCGCCGGGGATGAGCGACGACTACGCCCAGGAGCTGGACGTGTTCATGGAGTACGCGGCCACAGAGCGGCTGTTCATCTCGCCGGTGTACTCGCGCTTCAACCCGGGGGATGGCTTCTCCGGCCCCGACGAGACCAACAATTACTTCCAGGTCATCGCGATCTGGAACTTCTGAGCCAGAGGACGAGAGGCAGGCAATGACGCAAGCGGCAGAGCAGCAATCCGTATTCGCCGGGGTCTCCGCGGCGGCCCGGGCGTTCGTCGAGCGCGAGCACGGACACTACATCGGCGGCGAATGGGTCGGCGCCTCCGGCGGCGAGCGCCTGCCGGTGCACGACCCGGCGACGGGGGCCGTCATGACCCACGTCGCCGGCGGCCAGGGAGCCGATGTTGACCGCGCCGTCAACGCGGCGCGGCGCGCCTTCGAGGACGCCGAATGGTCGCGTATGCGGCCGGTGGACCGGGAACGCCTCCTGTTCCGGCTGGCGGACGCCATCGAGGTGCACGCCGACGAGCTCGCGGAGATCGAGAGCCTGGACCAGGGCAAGGCCGTGGGGATGGCCCGTAACCTGGACCTGACCATGGCCGTGGACTTCGTGCGCTACATGGCGGGCTGGGCCACCAAGATCGACGGACGAAGTGTCGAGCCCTCGGTGCCCTACCTCCCGGATCAGCGCTTCACCGGCTGGACCCGCAAGGAGCCGGTGGGCGTGGTGGGGGCGATCGTGCCCTGGAACTTCCCGATCCTGATGGCCGTGTGGAAGCTCGCCCCGGCGGTCGCCACCGGCTGCACCGCGGTGCTCAAGCCCGCCGAGGAGACGCCGCTGTCCGCGCTGCGCCTCGCCGAGCTGGCCGAGTCCGTAGGGGTGCCGGCCGGGGTGATCAACGTGGTCACCGGCGAGGGGCATACCGCGGGTGCGGCGCTATCCGGCCATCCGGGGATCGACAAGGTCGCGTTCACCGGCTCCACCGAGGTCGGCAAGCTCATCGGCAAGGCCGCCATGGACAACATGACCCGCGTGTCCCTGGAGCTCGGGGGCAAGTCGCCGGTGGTCGTGCTCGACGACATGGACCCGGCCGCCGCCGCCCAGGGCGCGGCACAGTCGATCTTCCTCAACCACGGCCAGGTCTGCACCGCCGGCTCGCGGCTATACGTCCACAGTCGCCAGTACGATGCGGTGGTCGACGGTCTCGCCGATATTGCCGGCGGCATGCGCCTGGGGTCCGGACGTGACCCCGAGGCCCAGATGGGGCCGCTGGTCTCCCGCGAGCAGCAGCAGCGGGTGAGCGGCTACATCGACAGCGGCCGCGAGCAGGGCGCGCGGGTGGCCGCCGGCGGTCACACCCGCGAGGGCGGTTACTTCGTCGAGCCCACCATCCTCGCGGATACCAACCACGATATGCGGGTGGTGCGTGAGGAGATCTTCGGCCCGGTGCTCACCGTCATGCCCTATGACGACCTGGACGAAGTCGCGCGTCTGGCCAACGATACCCCGTACGGGCTCGGCGCGAGCATCTGGTCGAATGACCTCTCCCGGGTGCACCGCCTGATCCCGAAGATCCGCGCCGGCACCGTGTGGGTGAACTGCCACAACGTGCTGGACCCGGCGCTGCCGCTGGGCGGGTTCAAGCAGTCCGGCATCGGCCGGGAGCTCGGACGCGAGGTGGTGGACCTGTACACCGAGACCAAGACGGTAATGATGAGTATCTAGACCGTGATTCCGGCGGCGGCCGGTGCCGCCGCCACAACGTCGCGAAGCGAAGGGGGAGAAGATCCATGAAATCGCGAACCCGCCTGGCGCTGCTCATGGCCGGCGTGCTGACCGCCGGCCTGGCGAACGCGCAGCTCGAGCCCGAGCAGCTCTCCGTCGAGGAGCTGCCCGATGCCAGTCCCCACTGGGTATTCGTGGGGGACGTCAGCTTCTTCCACATGCCCGATTCCAAGGTCGTGCTCCTGAACGGCGACGCCGAGACGACCAACGAGGCGTACCTCGGGATGATGTCCACGGGCTACAACCCGGCCATCGAGGTGGCGCCGGACGGCTCCGAGCTCTATTCCGCGGAGACCTACTATTCCCGGGGCACCCGCGGCGATCGTGAGGACATCGTCACGATCTTCGACACGCACACGCTCAAGCCCGTCGGCGAGATCGACATCCCGGAGAAACGCCATTTCTCGCTGCTCCAGCCCTATGGCCTGGTCACGGCCAACGGCGGCAGCGACCTGCTGGTGTTCAACGTCACCCCCGCGACCAGCGTGAGCGTGGTCAGCCTGGAGGACCGTAAGTACCTCAACGAGATCCCGCTGCCGGGCTGCGCGTTCATGTACCCGGCGCCCGAGGGCCGGCGCTTCGGCAGCCTCTGCGCCGACGGCTCATTCGTGGTGGTGGACTACGACGGCGACGGCAAGGAGACCGACCGCAACCGCATGCAGCTCTTCGACGCGGGCACCAGCCATCTCTTCGAGAAGCCGGTGTACGTCGACGACACGCTGTACTTCGTCTCCCACGAGGGCACCGTCCACCCGGTGAACTGGAGTGGCAAGATGCCCGAGTTCGGCGATACCTGGCAGCTCGCGAGCGACAGCGAGCGCAAGGCCGGCTGGCTGCCCGGCGGCTGGCAGATGGAGGCCGGGCACTCCGGCAGTGACAGTCTTTACGTGCTCATGCACAAGGGCGGCGAGAACACCCACAAGGATCCGGGTACCGAGGTGTGGGTATACGACACCGGCTCCGGCGACCGCAGCCAGCGTATCGAGCTCAAGAACGCCGCCGTGTCGATCCAGACCACCGCCGACGACGAGCCGCTGCTGTTCGCCCTGCGTGCCGACTTCTCGGGCATGGACGTCTACGACGCTCAGTCGGGGGAGTACCTGCACGGCTATGACGGCTTTGCGGACACGCCGTTCCTTATGCGGCGGCCGTAGGAGGCCATGATGATCGATCCGGTAATCAGCGGGATCGCCAGGGGCGTGGTCGCCGTGCTGCTGCTCGCCGCCGCGGTCTACAAGCTGCGGGACACCGCCGGCTTCCGGCGCTCGATCCGGGACTATGCCCTGGTCAATGAGGCCCTGGTCCGGCCGCTCGCGTGGGTCATTCCCCTCGCGGAGGTGGCCGCCGCCGCGGCGGTGGTCTTCGAGCCCACCCGGGTCGCCGGGGCGACGCTGGCGGCGGTGCTGTTCGCGGTGTTCACCCTGGCGATCGGCGTGAACCTCGCGCGGGGCCGGCGCGACATCGACTGCGGCTGCTTCGGCCCCTCCCAGGGCCAGCAGCTCAGCGGGTGGCTGCTACCGCGCAACGTGGTGCTGGTGGCGCTCGCCGGCGTGGCGGCCCTGCCGCCGACCGGCCGCGCCCTCGGCGGGCTGGATTACTTCACTCTCGCCGCGGGCGTCGTCGCCTTCGTGCTGGTGTTCATCGTCTCGAACGTGGTGATCGGGCTGGCCCCGCAGGCGGCCGCCCTCAGGAGGAAACATGACTAACGCGCTCATCGTATCCAACGTGGCGCTCTGGCTGGCGGTTCTGGCCCTGGGCGTGCTCCTCATGGCGCTGGTGCGCCAGATCGGGGTGCTCCACGAGCGGCTCGGCCCGGCCGGGGCGCTGATGATCGACAAGGGGCCGAAGGTCGGCGAGGCCGCACCGATCCACGAGTCCCGCGACCTGGCCGGCGAGCCGGTCAAGATCGGTGGCATCCAGGCGGACCAGCGCAGCACGCTGGTGTTTTTCCTGGCGCCGAACTGTCCGGTCTGCAAGAGTCTGCTGCCGATGCTCAAGTCCGTGGCCGAGCAGGAGGCGGACTGGCTGCGCCTGGTCTTCGCCAGTGACGGCGACGAGTCGGATCACCGGGCATTCGCCGAGGCCCAGGGGCTGGGCGGCTTTCCGTACCTGGTCTCGACGGAGCTTGGCATGAGCTACCAGATCGGCAAGCTGCCCTACGCGGTGATCCTCGACAGCGAGGGGCGCATCAGCGCCAAGGGCCTGGTGAACTCCCGCGAGCACATCGAGAGCCTGTTCCACGCCAGCGAGCTGCGCCTGCCCTCGATCCAGGCCTGGCTCGAGCGCCAGAAGCAGGCGGAGGCGGACAATCAGGACAACGGCGGCGTGCGTCTGCACAAGGCCTGAGGAGGGGAAACAGCATGAAGTGGATGGACAGTTTCATCGAGAAGTACGCCCGAAGCTCCGTGAACCGGGGCTCGCGCCGCAGCTTCCTGCGCCGCATGGGCACGGTCGTCGTCGGTGCCTCGGCCCTGCCGCTGCTGCCGGTGGACCGGGTGGCCGCGGCGACCGGCGGCGACGGCGACGGCAAGACCGGTGATCCCGGGGACCCGACGTCCTGCGACTACTGGCGCTACTGTGGCGTGGACGGCTTCCTGTGCGCCTGCTGCGGCGGCTCGGCGAGCACCTGCCCGCCGGGCTCGGAGCCGTCGCCGATTACCTGGGTCGGCACTTGCCGGAACCCGTCGGACGGGCGCAGCTACATCATCTCCTACAACGACTGCTGCGGGCAGGGCAGCTGCAACCGCTGTGCGTGTACCCGCAACGAGCGCGAGACCCCGACCTACGACATCCGTCGGGACAACGACACCAACTGGTGCCTGGCGGCGAAGAGCATGTCCTACCACTGCTCCACCGCCGTGGTCGTGGGGCTGGCCGATGAGTAGAGGCTGGCTTGCGGCCGCCGTCGCAGCCATCGGGGTGGGCGCTTCCGCGCCCGCCCCGGCGGCGGACGGTCAGGCGGTGTTCCAGGACAACTGCGTTGTCTGTCACCAGGCGAACGCCCGGGGCGCCCCCGGATTCATCCCGCCGCTGGCGGATACCCTGGGTAATTACCTCCATGTGTCCGGCGGGGAGTATTACCTGGCGAATGTGCTCACCAACGGCCTGGTGGGCCGGATCAGTGTCAGCGGCGGAACCTACGACAGCAACATGCCATCGTTCGCGGGCCAGCTTTCCCACGGGGAGATCGCTGCGGTGCTCGACTACGTGCTGCGCCACTTCAACGCCGACAGCCTGCCGGAGGAGTACCGCACGCTGACCGCCGAACGGGTCGCCGCACTCGCGGACGAGGACCTCACCGCCAATGACATGCACGCCCGGCGAGGCGAGCTCATCGGGCGGCTCGGGGAGGAGGGACTGAAGCGATGAAGGGCTCTGCGCTCGCCGGTGCCGCGCTGGCGCTTACCCTTGCCGCCACGGCCGGCCATGCCGGGCCGCGTGGCGACTACATGCTGGAGTGTGCCGGCTGCCACCTCCAGGATGGCTCCGGCATGGCGCCGAAGGTGCCGGACATGCGCGGCATCATCGGCCGGATGGTGCAGCTTCCCGAGGGACGGGCCTACCTGGGCCGGGTGCCGGGCGCGGCGCTCTCACCGCTGAACGACGCGGACCTGGCCGCGGTGATGAACTGGAGCCTGAAGGCGTTCGCACCGCAGAGCACGCCCGCGGACTTCGAGCCGTATACGGCGGAGGAGGTCGCACGGCTGCGCTCGGATCCGATCCAGAAGCCGGCCAAGGCGCGCCGCGAGCTCCTGAAGGCACTGGCCAAGGCCGGTATCGACGGCGGCGGCTGAAACAGGGTGCGGGCGCGGCCGCGGGGGCCGCGCCCGGCGATGGGGTCAGTCGATCAGCCGCCACTGACCGTCATGGATCTCGGCCATGCGGAAGGCCGTCTTCCGGTCCAGGCCCATATGGTCGTCGCTGCCCAGGTTGAAGATCCCCGTTACCCCGACGTAGTCCGAGACGGTCTCCAGCGCGTCCCGCACCGCGGGGCGCGCGGTCGTCCCCGCCTTGCGCACGGCCCGCACGTATAAGTGCAGGGCATCGTAGGCATACCCCCCGAAGGTCGAGGCGGGCTCCCCGTAGCGCCCCTCGTAGGCCGCCTTGTAGTCCATCAGCACCGTTTTCTGCGGATCGTCGGCGGGCAGCTGGTCGGCGACCAGCAGCGGTGGTGCGGGCAGGCGTACGCCTTCGGCGGCATTCTCGCCGGCGAGCTCGATGAACTTGTCGGAGGCGACGCCATGGGACTGGTAGAGCGGCAGCTCCAGGCCGAGCTGGTGGTAGTTGCGCGTCACGATCGCCGGGCCCTGACCGAAGCCGAACACGAAGATCGCCTGCACCCCCTCGGTGTTGGCGATGCTGGTGAGCTGCGCGGACATGTCGGTGTCCTTGGGGGCGTAGGTCTCGTCGGCGACCACCTCGATGCCGTGTGCCTCGGCGATGGCGAGCGACTGCTTGCGCCCGGAGGAGCCGAACCCGCCGCTGCCCGAGAGCAGGCCGATGCGCTCGATCCCCCGCCGGCTCATGTCGTCGAATACCCGCGCCGCCGCCATGCGGTCCGTCTGCGGTGTCTTGAAGATCCAGCTGCGGGTGGGCTCGATCGGGGCGACGGAGCCGGAGAGGCTGATGAAGGGCATCTCCCCGCGTTTCATCAGCGGCATCACCGCCATGGTGCTGCCGGTCAGCCCGCCGATGACCACGTCCACCTGGTCGGCGCTGATCAGCCGCTTGGCAAAGGTGCGGGCCTTGGCGGCGCTGCCGCCGGTGTCATAGGCCACCAGCTCTAGCTGCCGGCCGAGCACGCCGCCGGCCTCGTTGAGCCGGTCGACGTAGAGCTCCAGGGTCTTCTTCTCCGGGTCGCCCAGGAATGAGGCCGGGCCGGTGACGGGCATGAACCCACCGATGCGCACCGGCTCCTTGGCGGCCAGAGGGGCGCTGACGGTGAGGCTGCACAGCCCCAGGGCGAATCCTATGGCAAGGCGCCTGAACATGGGTGTCTCCTCCTTCGGTTTGTCGTGTGCCGGTTGTTCCGGCTTTTTGTGGTAGTTCGCGGCCCGGTTCAGGCCGTCTTGTCCGGTCCGTCCGCGGGACGGGCCTGGTGATAGCGGCCGGTGACGAACACCAGCGGCTCGCCCGCCGGGCTCGCGTCGAAGTCCTCGACGCGGCCCAGGAAGATGTCGTGATCCCCGCCGTCGTAGCGCAGCGCCTGCCGGCACTGGAAATGCGCCAGACAGCCCTCGATGACCGGTGCGCCACCGGCCCCGGCCCACCAGCGTACGCCCTCGAACTTGTCCGGCCGGGCGGTGGCAAAGCGCTGCGAGAGGTCGCGCTGTCCGGTGGTGAGCACGTTGACCGTGAAGTGCGTGGCCCGCTCGAACGCCGCCCGGCTGGGCGAGCGGCGCACCAGGCTCCACAGCACCAGCGGCGGCTCCAGGGACACGGAGCTGAACGAGTTCACTGTGAGTCCCACCGGTGAGCCGTCCTCACCCCGGGTTGTGACGATGGTCACGCCGGTGGCGAAGCAGCCGAGGGCGTTGCGCAGCGCCTGCGGGTCGATGGTGGTGTCGTCGTGCATGGGTAAGGCCGTTGCCGTAGCCATCGCGTCCTCCGTCAGGCGGTGGCGGTGTGCCCGAGCCGGCGGTTGACCCGCGGCATGACCTCCTCGGCGACGAGCTGCATGGAGCGTTTTACCGTCTCCGGCGGCATGTGGCCGAAGTTCTGCAGCATCATCACGTGCTGTACGCCGTTGCCGTAGAGCTCGACGAGCTTGTCGGCGACCTCGTCCGGCGTGCCGAACAGAGACAGGCCGCTCGCCATGATGTCGTCGTAGGTCTGTTTCTTGGCGTAGAGCCGGGAATCGACAT
This sequence comes from Arhodomonas sp. KWT2, assembly GCF_041949875.1. NCBI lineage: Bacteria > Pseudomonadati > Pseudomonadota > Gammaproteobacteria > Chromatiales > Ectothiorhodospiraceae > Arhodomonas > Arhodomonas sp. KWT2. Next base: position 146,665 of record NZ_JBHFPQ010000043.1, on the reverse strand, counting down.
ACAGATCGAACGGATCGGCGGCGTTACGGCGCACCTCCTCGGCGGATTCGGCGACGTGGGTGTGCAGCGCGACCACGGCGTCGTCGCTGTGCCCGGGCAGGCCCGCTTCGGCGCGGCCCTGGTGGTAGCTGTGCACCAGCGGGGCGATCTCGTCCCAGCCGTCCACCGAGGCGTAGGGCACGCACACGAGGTCGTGGCCGGCATGGCCGATGTGATAGGCGGCCTCGGCGCGCAGCACGGCGACCTTGATCGGCGGGTGCGGGTCCTGCACAGGCGGGACGTTGAGCTTCACGCCGTCCAGGTGCTGGTAGGTGCCCTCGTGGGTCACGCGCTCGCCGGCGAGCAGGCGGCGCACCAGGCCCAGGTTCTCGTCGAAGCGGTCGCGTTTCTCCGCACCCTCGACGCCGAAGCCCTCGAATTCGTGCTTGAGATAGCCCGAGCCGACGCCGAGCACCAGCCGGCCGCCGGACAGCGCGTCGACCATGGCGTAGCTCTCCGCGACCACCCGCGGGTCGTGGAAGGTGAGGATGGAGATCGCCGAGCCCAGGCGGATGCGCTGGGTGTGCGCGGCCAGGTGGCTTAGCATGACCGCCGGGTTCGGCACCGCGCCGTACTCGTGGAAATGGTGCTCGGCGACGAAGAAGGTGTCGTAGCCGAGGCGGTCTGCCAGGCGGGCCTGGTCGACCACCTCGCGGTAGAGTCCGGGCACGGTGCGCTCGTGGCCGGGGTACTTCTCGCCGGGGTAGTGATCCTGGACCGAGAAGATGGAATAGCGCATGGGGTCCTGCTGGGGCCCCGCGGTCCGGGGGGTGGCACTGGCGGTGCTCATGGCTCTCCTCCGTTCTGATATATGAAATACGTTATGAAAAACATAATACCCCCGATGGGTATCGTCAACACGGCAACAGGGACAGGCAATGACAGGTGAGGAACGTGCCCAGCAGGGCGTGCGCTCGGTGGAGACGGGGCTGGCGCTGGTGGCCGCGCTCGGGGCGGCGGATACCGGGCTGGGATTGGGGTGCCTTGCGCGCCGGGCGGGCATGGCGCCGGCAAAGGCCCACCGTTACCTGGTGAGCCTGGTGCGGGCCGGGCTGGTGGAGCAGCATCCGGAGACCGGTCACTACGACCTTGGCCCGCTGGCGCTGGAGCTTGGCATGGCGGCGCTGCGGCGGCTGGATATCGTCCGGCTGGCGGACGCCACGCTGCACCGGCTGCGCGACGATCTCGACGAGACGGTGCTGTTCGCGGTATGGGGCAACCGCGGGCCGACGGTGGTGCGCTGGTTGGAGAGTTCCGAGGCGGTGACGGTGAACGTGCGCCTGGGCTCCGTGATGCCCCTGTGCCGCTCCGCCACCGGCCGGGCCTTCCTCGCCTGGGGCGCGAGGCGGGTGATCGAGCCACTGCTCGATGCGGAACTGGCGGCGGCAGACGACCCGGAGGTGGAGCGCGGACGCATGGAGGCGCTGGCGGCGCAGACCCGCAGTGACGGCGTCTCCACCGTTGCCGGGGACCTGCTGCCCGGGGTGGCCGCAGTGGCCGCGCCGGTGTTCGACCACCAGGACGAGGTCGCGGGCGTGGTGACCGCGCTCGGCTATGCGGGCGGCTTCGACGCGGATCCCGCCGGTGACACGGCGCGGACGGTGCGCGCCGCCGCCGACGATCTTTCCCGGCGTCTGGGCCACCGCGGCGCGGGTGGCGACGGGTAGTGGCGGGGCGGTCCCGCCGGCCTCAGCCCTCGCCGGCGAGGAAGGCCTGCACCCGCGTCGCGAGCCATGCCGGGGTCTCGAGCATGGGGTAGTGGCCGGCGCCCTCGATGGGCTCGATAGCGCAGTGGTCGAACCACTCGCCGATGGTGGCGGAGAGGGACTCCGGGGTGATCGCGCCGTCGTGGAGCCCGGCCAGGCCGAGGAACGGGGTCTCGCAGCCGTTGAGCGCGCGGGAGAAGTCGCCGTCCGCCCAGTCCGCGAAGTACGCGGCGAAGGTCGCCTCGTCACAGGCCTCGAAGGAGTCCCGGATCATGCGCTCGAGCCACAGTGGCCCAAGGCGGGCGCCGGTGGTCAGCTCCAGGATCGCCCCGCGGGCGGCGCCGTCGCGGGCGGCGGACTCGAACAGGGCGCGGCCCTCGTCGTCGAAGGGCGTCGGCGCCGCCGGTACCGGGGTGATGCCCACCGCGCGGGTGACGCGGTCCTCCGCGTAGGTGCACAGCCATTGCGCGGCCTTTCCGCCCATGGAGTGGCCGGCGACGCCGAACTCCCGCCAGCCCAGGTGGTCCGCCACCGTCAGCGCGGCGCGTCCCATGCCCTCGATGCTCGGGGGCAGCTCCACATGGCGCGAGCCGCCGTAGCCGGGGGCGTCGACGAAGGCGAAGCTGAACCGCCGGGTATCGAGCCAGGGGTAGAGCGGCGCATAGACGGTGTGGTCCGAGAACCAGCCGTGGAGCACGATCACGGGCTCGGGGCCGTTGCCGATATGACAGAAGGCGGGCAGGGTCATGGGCGTCTCTCCTCCGGGCCGTGCCTCGCCACAGTGTGGCCCACGTGGACGGTGGATGACACCCGTCACCGGGCACCGGCGTCGGCCGGGCCCGGCGGGGAGGGCATGGGACTACTCGTCGTAGTCCAGCACGACGCGGTCGCTGACCGGGTAGCTCTGGCAGCTCAGCACGTAGCCCGCCTCGATCTCGTAGTCCTCCAGGGCGTAGTTCACGTCCATCTCGACGTCACCCTCGACGACCTTGGCCCGGCAGGTCGAGCACACGCCGCCCTTGCAGGAGAAGGGCAGGTCGGCCCCGGCCTCCAGGCCCGCTTCCAGGATCGGCTGGGTGTTGCGCGCCAGGTCGAAGACGATCTCCTGGCCGTCGACGCGCACCGCGATCTCGCTGGAGGAGTGGTCGGCGTTGGTGTCGTTGGCCCGTTCCTGCTGACGCTGCTTGACCTCGCCGGGGGTGGTGAACAGTTCGAAGTGCACCCGCTCGGCGGCCATGTCATGGGCCTTCAGGGATTCGGAGGCGGCATGGATCATGGGCTCGGGACCGCAGATGAAGGCCTCGTCCACGTCGTCGATGTCGATCCACTGGCGGAACAGCGCCTCCAGCTTGTCACCGTCGATGCGGCCGTGGAAGAGGTCGATGTCGGTGCGCTCGCGGCTCATGATGTTGATGAGGTTGAAGCGCCCCATGTAGGCGTTCTTCAGGTCCTCGATCTGCTCACGGAAGATCATGGATGCCGTCGAGCGGTTGCCGTAGATCAGCGTCACGCGGCTGCCCGGCTCGGTGTGAAGCGCCGTGCGCGCCAGCGACATGATCGGGGTGATGCCACTGCCGGCGGCGATAGCGAGGTAGTGCTTGCGGTTCGCCGGATCGAAGGCCGTGTTGAAGTGGCCCTGCGGCGGCATGACCTCGAGCCGGTCACCGGGGCGCAGCTCGCTGTTGGCGAAGCTCGAGAAGCGCCCGTGGGGCTGGGTCTTGATCGCCACGCGCAGCTCCTCGTCCTGCACCCCGGTGCAGATCGAGTAGGTCCGCATGACCTCCTCGCCATCGATCCAGGTGCGCAGCGCCAGGTGCTGGCCCGGGGCGTAGCGGTAGGTCTCGCGCAGCGTCTCGGGCACGTCGAAACGGATGGAGACGGTGTCGCGGGTCTCCTGACGGACGTCGGTGACGGTGAGTTCGTGGAATCGGGACATAACCGGTGTTCTCTCCTCGTGATACGGCCCGGGGACGGGGCCTAGATGCACTTGAAGTAGTCGAAGGGCTCCAGGCAGTCGTCGCAGCGGTAGTGCGCCTTGCAGGCCGTCGAGCCGAACTCGCTCACCCGCGTGGTGTTGGTGGAGCCGCAGCGTGGACAGGCGACCGCCGGCAGCGGCGCGAACAGCCCGCGCTTGCTGGTGGAGCGGCCCTCCGGCGGGGCGATGCCGTAGGCGCGCAGCTTCTGCCGGCCGGCCTCGGTGAGCCAGTCGGTGGTCCAGGCCGGCGAGATCCGTTCCTCGACGCGTACGCGGTCGACGCCGTGGGCGCGCACGGTATCGCGCACACCCTGCTCGATGGTCCGCATCGCCGGGCAGCCGGAGTAGGTCGGCGTGATCACGACCACCAGCTCGTCGCCGTCCCAGCGGATATCCTGGAGGATGCCGAGATCCGCGATCGTGAGCACCGGGATCTCGGGATCGGTCACCGACTCCAGCCAGCCGCGGACGGTGTCCGCCGGCGGGCGGCGGTCCGTGTCGTTACCAGCGCGCATCGGGATAGGCCCTGGGCAGCTGCTGCATCTCCGCGAGCAGGTAGCCGAGATGCTCGCTGTGATGCCCCTGCTTGCCGCCGGACTGCATCCAGCCGTCCTCCGGCCGTTCGAGCCCCGCCTCGGCGAAGACCTCGTCGACGTGGCCGGACCAGCGCTCGCGCACGGCGGCGAGGTCGGCGCCCACGCCGGCGGCGTGCATGGCCTCGTCCACCGTGTCGCCGGTGAACAGCTCGCCCGTGAACGGCCACAGCCGCTCGACGGCATCGATCACGCGGCGGCGGCTCTCGTCGGTGCCGTCGCCGAAGCGGATCATCCACTCGCCGCTGCGCCGCAGGTGGTAGCCCACCTCCTTGGCGGACTTGGTGGCGATCTCGGCGACCCGCGGGTCCGTGGAGCCGGCGAGCTGCTCGAGCAGCGGCAGGTGGAAGGCGTCGAAGAGGAACTGCCGCGCGATGGTCATCGCGTAGTCGCCGTTCGGCTGCTCCACCAGCAGCGTGTTATGGAAGTCGAGCACGTCCCGGTGGAAGGCGAGACGGTCGGCGTCGCCCCCGCCGCGGAGTTCGGCCGCGTACTCCAGCCAGGACTTGGCCTGGCCGATGAGGTCGAGGGAGACGTTGGCCGTGGCCATCTCCTCCTCCAGCGCCGGGGCGTGACCGACCCACTCGGACAGCCGCTGGCCAAGGACCAGGGCGTTGTCCGCCAGGCGCAGGACGTAGGTCTGCAGATGCTGATCGTCGCTCATCTCCGGCCCCTTACATGTTCTCGATCTCGTCAGGCACCTCGTAGAAGGTCGGATGCCGGTAGACCTTGTCGTCGCTGGGGTCGAACAGGATCTCCTTGTCGCCGGGGGCGGAGGAGACGATGTTCTCCGAGCGCACGACCCAGATGCTCGCGCCCTCGTTGCGCCGGGTGTAGACGTCGCGGGCGTTCTCCACGGCCATGGTGGCGTCGGCGGCATGGATGCTGCCGACATGCTTGTGGGCGAGCCCGTGCTTGCTGCGGATGAACACTTCCCAGAGCGGCCATTCCTTCATGATTCGATCCTCCTCGTGTGCGGGGGTCAGGCGGCCTCGCGCTCGCGGCGCGCGCGCTTGTCGGCGTGGACGCGGGCGGCCTCGCGGACCCAGGCGCCGTCCTCGTAAGCGTTGCGCCGGGCCTCCAGGCGCTCGCGGTTGCACGGGCCGTTGCCCTTGAGGACCTGCCAGAACTCGTTCCAGTCGATCTCGCCGTAGTCGTAGTGGCCCTGCTCCTCGTTCCACTTCAGGTCCGGGTCGGGGATGGACAGCCCCAGGTGCTCCGCCTGCGGCACGGTCTGGTCGATGAAGCGCTGACGCAGATCGTCATTGGTGTGGCGCTTGATCTTCCAGGCCATCGACTGCTGGGAGTGGACGGAGGCGCCGTCCGCCGGGCCGAACATCATCAGGCACGGCCACCACCAGCGGTTGAACGCGTCCTGGGCCATGCGCCGCTGCTCGTCGGTGCCGCGGCAGAGGTCGAGCATGATTTCGTAGCCCTGGCGCTGGTGGAAGCTCTCCTCTTTGCACACGCGCACCATCGCGCGGGCGTAGGGGCCGTAAGAGCAGCGGCACAGCGGGATCTGGTTGACGATCGCCGCGCCGTCCACCAGCCAGCCGATGCAGCCGATGTCCGCCCAGGTCGGGGTGGGGTAGTTGAAGATGCTGGAGTACTTCGCCTTGCCCGCGTGGAGGGCGTCGATGAGCTCCTCGCGGGACACGCCCAGGGTCTCGGCGGCGCTGTAGAGATACAGCCCGTGGCCGGCCTCGTCCTGGACCTTGGCGAGCAGGATGAGCTTGCGCCGGAGGTTGGGTGCGCGGGTGATCCAGTTGCCCTCCGGGAGCATGCCCACGATCTCGGAATGGGCGTGCTGGGAGATCTGGCGGACCAGGGTCTCGCGGTATTTCTCGGGCATCCAGTCCCGGGGCTCGATGGTGATCTCGTCGTCGATGCGCTCCTGGAAGGCCCGCTCCAGGCCCTCGAGCTCCTCGGACGACAGGACCCGGTCGCTGCCGGTGTCGACGAACTGACTGTACATGGCTACTCCTCCTCGGAACGGAAGCCGCGGCGGGACGTCCCCGTGCGCCGTTGGTTCACCCTGGTAATGATACAAGTCAAACGGCCCTAGTCAATTGTTTGTGTCATTTAAATGAGGCATGTCAAAAACCGGGCGAGGCCTCGCGTCTGGCGGGATATGGGCGGGAAGGGGGATGCTGCAACGCACGACGGCCCCGGGCGTTGCAAGACGCGCCGGGGCCGTCGCGGCGTGGCGGTGTATCAGTAGCGGGGGTTACTGGTCCTGGATCGTCGGGCGCACCAGGATCTCGTTGACGTCGACGTGATCCGGCTGGGTCAGGGCGTAGTGGATCGCCGAGGCGATGTCCGCCGGCCGCAGGATCGGTGAGCCGGGGGCGTAGAGGTTGTCACGCACCGCCTCGCGGACCTTGTCGTGGGCGATGCCCTCGGGCAGGTCGGTGTCCACGGCGCCGGGCTGGATGTCGGTGACGCGGATGTTGTGGCGGATGCCCTCGCGGCGCAGGCCCTCGGAGACCGCGCTCAGCCCGGCCTTGGTGGCCGAGTAGACAGCGGCGCTGGGGAAAGTCACCCGGGCGGCCACGGAGGAGATGTTGACCACGTGTCCGTGGCCACGGTCCGCCATCCCGGGCAGCACGGCGTGAATGGCGTAGAGTGCGCCACGGAGGTTGACGTCGATCATCCGCTCCCACTCGTCGATCCGGCCGCTGATCAGCGGCGACAGCGGCATCACGCCGGCGTTGTTGATGAGCGCCGAGGCGCCGCCGAGGTCCTCGATCTCGCGGCCCACGCGCAGGGTGTCCTCGCGGTCGGTGATGTCCATGGGCAGCACGTAGGCGGTGCCGCCGGCCTCCCGGATCGCGCGCTCCAGGGCGTTGAGGCGGTCGGTACGGCGCGCCGAGAGGAACACCGTCGCCCCCGCCCGGCTGAGCCGGTGGGCCGTGGCCTCGCCGATGCCGCTGCTCGCGCCGGTGATCCAGATCATCTTGCCGGTCAGTTCCATCGCCTTCTCCCGTCGTCGTTGTCGTGGGGGACGCCGCGCCGGCTTACTCCAGCCCGCCGAAGCGGCGGTAGAAGTAGGGCGCCGGCTCGGGCAGCGGGCCCTCCGCGGTCTGCAGTGTCTCGCTGAGATACGCCTCCGCCTGGCGGAAGGTGGCCCGGTAGAGGTTGCGGCACAGCAGCCGCGCGGCGGCGCCGTGCCAGTCCCCGGGCAGCACGTCGTCCGGCAGCTGGGGGTCGCGCAGCAGCAGCCGGCGGATCTCGTGTATGAGCAGTGTACGCACCAGGAAGCACTGCTGCGCGTCCAGGTGTCGGGCCGAGCGCACGGCACGCCAGACCGGGCGGAAGCGCTCGAGGAAGACCTCGTATTCCCGCGCCAGCGCCTCGAGGTTCCAGCAGTCGCGCACCAGGCGGTTCAATGGCCGGGAGGTGGGCAGCCCCTCATTGCGTGCGTGCATGATGATGACGTCGTTGTGCACCTCCAGGTCCTGGAGCACGGCGGTCAGCGCGTCCGTCGGCGGCAGGGGGTGGGCCAGCACCCCCGGTGCGAAGGTGCCGAAGCCGAGGGTGACCAGCTCCTTGCGCAGGGCCTCGCGCTGGCCGTTGTCGATCTGGGTGGTGATCACCAGCGTCCAGCTGCCGTCCCAGGCGAGGTGGGGCTCGGCATAGACGCGCTGGTAGGCGCGCTCGAAGCTGCGCCAGCCCGTGCGAGTGAGGCTGTAGTAGCTGCGCCGGCCGATCTGCTCGGAGGTCAGCCAGCCCTCCTTGGAGAGGCGGTAGACGGACGTGCGTACTAGCCTTGGGTTGAGGCCGAGCGGTGCCAGCGCCTTGATCAGGCTGCCGAGCCAGACGGTGCCGCCCCGGGGCGCGATGGCGTCGCCGTAGACCGTGATGATCAGCGAGCCGGCGCGGATCGGGCGGCGTTCCTGGAACTCCGCGACCAGCTCATCGATGACCTTGGAGCGTGCCATGCAGTGTCCTTCGTATCATTCTGTGATCGCATCGAGCCCGCGGCCGCTTCACCGTGGGAGGTGGTTCTGATACTTTTCTGGCGCCGCGTCGTTGCCCAATGTATCGTATCAACGACGCCGCCGCATCGCGGTTGACAAAAGGTTTCGTTCAAAAATATTGTGCGTTTCCGCCTTTCGCCCGGCGCAAGCGGCCGCAAGAGTCGCCATGGCGCGTTCGAGAATAAGTGATTTGCGGGGCGGCCGGGGCCCCGACGAGCAGCCGGGGAGGAGTGTCCATGGATTCGCCATCAGATCAGCCTGCCTGTCATTACCCGTCACCGCGCGCCCGGCCGGGCCAACCGTAATCCGCCGGCGTCGATTCGTATAGAGGGCGTGCCCGCGCCCGCCACGAGGGGAGAGCCATGCTCGGGGAGTTTCTGCAGTACCTGTTCTCGGGGCTGACCACCGGGGCCACGTATGCCCTGGTGGGACTCGGCTTCGCGATCATCTACAACGCCAGCCACGTCATCAACTTCGCCCAGGGCGAGTTCGTGATGATCGGCGGCATGGGCACCGTGATGATGATGGCCGCCGGCGTACCCATGCCGCTGGCCGTGCTCGGTGCCGTCGCGCTGGCGGTGATCGCCGGGGTGGCGCTCGACAAGCTCGCCATCGAGCGGGCGCGGGACGCGGATATCGTGCCGCTGATCATCATCACCATCGGTGCGTCGCTGTTCCTGCGCGGTCTCGCGCAGTACTTCTGGGGCAAGTCCTATCACTCGCTGCCCGCATTCACCGGCGACGAGCCGCTGAAGGTGCTGGGCGCGACGCTGCTGCCGCAGAGCCTGTGGGTGCTCGGCGTGGCGGCGGTGCTGCTGGTGGCGCTGGCGTTCTTCTTCAACCGTACCCTCAAGGGCAAGGCCATGCTGGCGGTCTCGCACAACAAGGACGCCTCGCGCATGGTCGGCATCAATCCCCGCTTCATCCTGATGCTCGCGTTCGCCCTGTCGGCGGCGCTGGGCGCGGTCGCCGGGATCGTCTCCGCGCCGATCACGCTCACCTCCTACGATGTCGGCATCATGCTCGGGCTCAAGGGCTTCGTGGCCGCAGTGCTCGGCGGGCTGGGCAGCGCGGTGGGGGCGGTGATCGGCGGGCTGCTGCTCGGCATCATGGAGGCGATGGCCGCGGGCTACATCTCCTCCGACTACAAGGATGCCGTGCCCTTCGTGATCATTCTGCTGGTGCTTTTCTTCCTGCCCAGCGGCCTGTTCGGCAAGCGTGGAACGGAGCGCGTCTGAGTCATGTGGAATCGTTTCCGGAATCCCTACGCCGGTCTGCCGGTGCTGGCCATCGTGCTCGCCGTGCTGCCGCTGGCGTTCTCCAACCCCTATCACTACGACGTGGCGATCCACGTGCTCATCAATGCGGTGGTCGCTGTGGGCCTGAACCTGCTGATCGGCTACGCTGGCCAGATCAGCCTCGGCCACGCCGGCTTCTTCGGCCTGGGCGCCTATACCACCGGGATTCTGAGCGGCGTCTACGGCTGGCCGCCGCTGCTGTCGGTGCTCGCCGCGCTGGTGGTGGTGGGCGTGCTCGCGTTCGCGGTCGCCCGGCCGATACTGCGGCTGTCCGGCCACTACCTCGCGATGGCGACGCTGGGCCTGGGCATCCTGATCTCCATCGTGATCTCCACCGAGGGCTGGCTCACCGGCGGTCCCGACGGGATGATCGTGCCGACGATCAGCGTCTTCGGCTGGGAGCTGTTCGGTGAGACGCGCTGGTACTGGGTGATGGCGGTATTGCTGCTGGTGGCGGTGTGGCTGGCGCTCAACCTCATCGACTCGCCGGTGGGGCGTGCGCTGCGCGCGGTGCACGGCTCCGAGGTCGCCGCCCAGGTCGCCGGGGTGAACACCATCAGCTACAAGGTGCTGATCTTCGTGGTCTCGGCGGTGTTCGCGGCGCTCATGGGCACCGCCAGCGCCCACTACTCGGGGTTCATCACGCCGGACCTGGCGGGCTTCTTCCACTCCATCGAGTTCGTGACCATGGTCGTGCTCGGCGGCATGGCCTCCACCTATGGCGCGCTCATCGGGGCGGTGATCCTTACCACGCTGCCGCAGCTGCTCACCGGCTTCGACGACCTGGAGATGGTGATCTTCGGCGCGATTCTCATGGCCGTGATGATCTTCATGCCGCGGGGGCTGGTGCCCACGCTGACCGCGCGGCTGCGCAAGGGGAGCTGAGCGATGAGCGCACTCATGACCGTTGAGGGACTGACCAAGACCTTCGGTGGTGTCAACGCGATCTCGGAGCTTTCCTTCGAGATCCAGCCTGGCCACATCCACTCGGTGATCGGGCCCAACGGCGCGGGCAAGACCACGCTGTTCAACCTGGTCACCGGCGTGTACACGCCCACGGAGGGCCGGATCAGCTTCGCCGGCGAGGATACCCGCGGCATGCCGCCCCACGCACTGGCAAGGCTGGGGATGAGCCGCACGTTCCAGAACCTGCAGGTGTGCATGAACATGACCGCGCCGGAGAACGTGATGGTGGGCCGCCACCTGCGGCTCGATCGCCGCTTCCTGCCGGCGCTCCTGCGCCTGCCCGCGGTGACCCGCGGTGACCGCGCCTGCCGCGAGAAGGCCGCCGAGCTCATGCGCTTCGTGGGGCTGGAGCGCTACCTGGACGCCGACGCGGATGCCATGCCCTACGGCGCGCTCAAACGCCTGGAGATCGCCCGGGCGCTGGCCGCCGAGCCCCGCATGCTGCTCCTCGACGAGCCCGCGGCGGGGCTCAACGCCAACGAGACCGCGGAGATCGACGCGCTCATCCAGCGGGTCGCCGAGAGCGGTGTGACCGTCGTGCTGGTCGAGCACGACATGAAGCTGGTGATGAACATCTCGGACCACATCCTCGTGCTGAACTACGGCAAGAAGCTCGCCGAGGGCTCGTCCGAGGAGATACGCCACAACCCTGAGGTGATCTCCGCCTATCTGGGGGCGGCGTGAGCCGGCTGGGGGAGAGGACATGACCGACGCGATTTCCGTCATACAGCGCGAGCACAATGGCATCTGGCGGGTGCTCGACACCGCCGAGGCCCTGGCCCGGGAGTACCGCGAGTCGGGCACGCGGCCGGACCGGGCGCTGTTCGCCGCGATCTTCGACTACATCGAGCTCTACGCCGACCGTGTCCACCATCCCAAGGAGGATGACTACCTGTTCCGGCTGCTGCGTGCGCGCGCCCCGGAGAGCGCCGGTGTGCTCGACGAGCTGGAGGCCCAGCACGAGGCCGGGCCGGCGCTGGTCACCGATGCCCGGGTGGCGCTGGAGCGCTACGCCGCGGACCCCGCCGGCGAGGGCGAGGCCTTCCGCGAGGTGCTGGAACGGTATCTCGCCTTCCAGCGCGACCACCTCCGCCTGGAGGAGAAGGAGGTCATCCCGCTGGCGCGGAAGGTGTTCACGGAGGCGGACTGGCGCGAGATCAACCGCGCCTTCGCCGACAACGACGACCCGCTGTTCGGCGAGCGTCAGCAGGACGCGTTCCGCGATCTGCACCAGACCATCGTGAACTACGCACCGGCCCCCATCGGTCTGGGTCTCACCCGCGAGACCCCGCAGGGCCCGGAGGCGGAGCGCTTCACGCCGTCTGCGGCGCCGGCGGAGGAGGCGCTGCTGAGCGTCTCCGGGCTGGAGACGTATTACGGGCGTATCCAGGCGCTGCGCGGTGTGGACATCGAGGTGCCCCGCGGGCAGATCGTCGCCCTGGTCGGGGCCAACGGCGCCGGCAAGACCACGCTGCTGCGCACGATCTCCGGGCTGCAGCCGGCGACCAAAGGCACGGTGCACTTCCACGGCCGTGATATCACGCGCATGACCGGCGAGCGCCGGGTCGCCGGGGGTATCGCCCAGGTCCCCGAGGGCCGTCAGGTCTTCGGTCCGATGAGCGTGGAGGACAACCTGATCCTCGGGGCCTATACCCGGGGCCGCAGCGCCGCGGTGACGCGGGATCTGGAGCACATGTACGAGCTCTTCCCGATTCTGCAAGAGAAACGCCACCAGGCCGCGGGCACGCTCTCCGGCGGCCAGCAGCAGATGCTCGCCATTGGTCGCGCGATGATGACGCGCCCCCAGCTCATGCTCCTCGACGAGCCGAGCATGGGGCTGGCGCCGCTGCTGGTGGGCGAGATCTTCCGCATCGTCGAGCGCCTCAGGGAGGAAGGGATCACGGTGCTGCTCGTCGAGCAGAACGCCTCCGGTGCGCTGGCGATCGCCGACCGCGGTTACGTCATCGAGACCGGGACCATCACGCTCTCCGGCACGGGCTCGGAATTGCTTGCCGACGAGGAGGTCAAACGGGCATATCTTGGGATGTAGCCGCGAGAGATGTGGCCACGGCCCTTGACTTTAGTTTTGAGCGAAAATAGTTTGGTTGGCCATACAGCAATACCGCGCCAGCCAGGCTGGAAGCCGGCGGTCACCGGGACACCGGTCCGCCACCGTCGCGCCTAGCGCGGAAGCAGGAGGAGAGAGCATGTTGCATGCATTGCTGAAGAAGATCGGCCTGGCGGCCGCCGTCACCGGCGTCGCGGTCGCGGGAATGTCCAACGCCAGCGCCCAGCAGGACCCGATCCGCGTGGGCACGTTCCTGGCCGTCACCGGCCCGGCGTCGTTCCTCGGTGACCCGGAGCTCAAGACGCTCCAGCACTGGGTCGAGAAGATCAACAACCAGGGCGGCGTCGACGGCCGCCAGATCGAGCTGGTCCACTACGACACCGCCGGCAACGCCGGCAAGGCGCGGACGTTCGCCAAGCGCCTGATCACCTCCGATCAGGTGGATGTCATCGTCGGCGGGACCACCACCGGCACCACCATGGCCGTGATCCCGCTGGTGCAGCGCTACGAGATCCCGTTCATCTCCCTGGCCGGCGGCGTGCCGATCATCGATCCGGTCAAGAAGTGGGTGTTCAAGACCCCGCATACCGACCGCATGGCGGCGCGCAAGATCCTCAAGGACATGCAGGCCCGCGGCTTCGACAAGATCGGCCTGATTTCGGGGACCGGCGGCTTCGGCAAGTCCGGCCGCAAGCAGACCCTGAGTGTCGTCGGAGACTATGACATCGAGATCGTGGCCGACGAGACCTACGGCCCCAACGACACGGACATGACCGCGCAGCTGACCAACATCGCCAACACCGACGGCGTGGATGCGATCCTGAACTTCGGCTTCGGTCAGGGCCCCGCGATCGTCACGCGTAACTACGAGCAGCTCGGCCTGAAACTGCCGTTCTACCAGTCCCACGGCGTGGCCTCGAAGAAGTTCATCGAGCTCGCCGGTGAGGCCGCCAATGGTGTGCGCCTGCCCGCCGCGGCGCTGCTCGTCGCCGAGAAGCTTCCGGACGACGATCCGCAGAAGCCGGTGGTCACCGCCTACAAGAAGGAGTACGAGTCGACCTACAACGAGTCGGTCTCGACCTTCGGCGGCCACGCCTACGATGGCCTGATGATCGCCACGCAGGCGATCAAGCGGGCCGGCACCACGGACAAGGCCGCTGTGCGCGACGCGATCGAGCAGACCAGCGGCCTGATGGGCACCGGTGGCGAGTTCAACATGGGGCCGGACGATCACCTCGGCCTCGATCTCTCCGCCTTCCGGATGCTCGAGATCCGCGACGGCGAGTGGGAACTCGCCGAGTAACCGCGCCGCCGTGGACGCCGCCGGCGTCCACGGCCATCGCCGCGTCGCCGTCCGTGCGGCGCGGCCCCCTTTCCGCAACACGAATCTGGAGATGCTGTCATGGCCAAGCAATTCGCTTCCGCAGGCGATATGACCCCCAAGGAGATCACCTTCTCCGAGCTCGCGCCCGGTGCGTATGCATACACGGCGGAAGGCGATCCGAACACTGGCATCATCGTTGGCGATGACGGCGTCATGGTGATCGATGCCCAGGCGACCCCGATGATGGCCGAGGAGGTGATCAAGCGGGTCCGTCAGGTCACCGACAAACCCATCCGCTACGTGCTGCTGACCCACTATCACGCGGTGCGCACCCTGGGGGCCTCGGCCTATGGCGCGGAGCAGATCATCGCGAGCCGCGACACCTACGACCTGCTCGTCGAGCGTGGCGAGCAGGACTACGCCTCCGAGCTCGGGCGCTTCCCGCGGCTGTTCCAGGGCGCGGACAGCATCCCGGGCCTGACCTGGCCGACCATGGTCTTCGAGGGCCACATGACCCTGTGGATGGGTGAGCGCCGGGTCGAGATCATGCAGCTCGGCCGCGGTCACACCAAGGGCGACACCGTCGTGTGGCTGCCCGACGAGAAGGTGCTGTTCAGCGGCGACCTGGTCGAGTACGGCGCCACCCCGTATACCGGCGACGCCTATCACCGCGACTGGCCGGACACCCTCAGCCGCCTGCGCAACCTGGAGCCGAGTGCACTGGTGCCGGGCCGCGGTGAGGCGCTCAAGACCCCGGAGGAGTGCCAGAACGGACTCGAGGGCACGCAGTCGTTCATCAGCGATCTCTACGGCGGGGTCAAGCGCTGCCGTGCCGAGGGCAAGGACCTCAAGGCCACCTACGAGACCATGATCGCCGAGCTCGAGCCGAAGTACGGCCACTGGGTGATCTTCCGTCACTGCATGCCCTTCGACGTCAGCCGTGCCTACGACGAGGCTGGCGACTATCCGGATCCGCGCATCTGGACCGCCGAGCGCGATCGCGAGATGTGGGAGGCCCTCGAGGGCTGAGGGAGAGCGGTCATGCCGAAGTCACATCAGTGCCCGGTCTTCGACTACCGGCGCTCCCCCGACCAGGACGCCGGGCAGCCGGTCCGTCACCCGGTGGTGGTGGTCGGCGCCGGCCCGGTGGGCCTGTCGGCGGCCATCGACCTGGCGAGGCGCGGCATCCCGGTGGTGCTGCTGGACGCCGAGAACGGCGTCAGTGACGGCTCCCGGGCGATCTGCTTCGCCAAGCGCACGCTGGAGGTGTTCGACCGCATCGGCGGTGGGCAGCGGATGGTCGAGAAGGGCATCACCTGGAAGCACGGGCGGGTGTTCTTCGGCGACCACGAGGTCTATCACTTCGATCTGCTGCCCGAGGAGGGGCACCGCCGGCCGGCGTTCATCAACCTCCAGCAGTACTATGTCGAGGAATACCTCATCGAGCGCCTCGATGCGCTGGCGGACGCCGACCTGCGCTGGTGCAACGAGGTCGTCGAGCTCGCCGAGCGCGATGACGGGGTCGTGCTCGGTGTGCAGACGCCGGAGGGGCGTTACGAGCTGGTCGCGGACTACCTCGTCGTCGCCGACGGGGCGCGCAGCCCGCTGCGCAAGCTCCTCGGGCTGCAGTCGAAGGGGCAGGTCTTCCAGGACCGTTTCCTCATCGCCGACGTGGTCATGGATGCCGACTTCCCCACGGAACGCTGGTTCTGGTTCGATCCGCCGTTCCACCCGGGGCAGTCGGTGCTGCTTCACCGCCAGGCGGACAATGTCTTCCGCATCGACTTCCAGCTCGGCTGGGAGGCGGACCCCGATGTCGAGCGCCAGCCCGAGCGGGTGATCCCGCGGATCCGCGCCATGCTCGGCGAGGGCGTGGACTTCGATCTGGACTGGGTCAGCATCTACACCTTCCAGTGTCGGCGCATGGAGCACTTCCGCACCTCCGCCCGGGTGTTTTTCGCCGGCGACGCGGCTCATCAGGTCTCGCCGTTCGGTGCCCGCGGCGCGAACAGCGGCGTGCAGGACGTGGACAACCTGGTCTGGAAGATCGAGCGGGTGCTTGCCGGCCGCGGCGGCGACGCCCTGCTGGACAGCTATGACAGCGAACGGGTGGCCGCGGCGGACGAGAACATCCTCAACTCCACGCGCAGCACGGACTTCATCACCCCGAAGAGCCCGGTGAGCCGGGCCTTCCGTGACGCCACGCTGATGCTGGCCGAGGAGTTTCCGTTCGCCCGCAAGCTGGTCAACAGCGGCCGTCTGTCGTTGCCGGCGGTGCACGCCGACTCGCCGCTGAACACGCCGGACTCCGCCGACTTCGAAGGCCGGATGGTGCCGGGGGCCCCGTGTCTTGACGCACCGGTGCGCGTCGACGGCAATGAGGACTGGCTGCTGGCGTGCCTGGGCGACGTGTTCACGTTGATGGTCTTCGCCGACACGCGGCAGGGCTGCCCGGCCGGGGTGGTGGACGCCGTCGAGCGCGTCCGCGCCCACGAGCGGGACCTTCGCGTGCTCGTGGTGGCCGACGGGCCGGTCGCCGGCACGCCGGCGGACGCGGTGATCGTGGAGGACCCGCAGGGCCTGGCCGCGCAGCGCTACGACGCCCGTCCGGGCACGGTATACCTCATTCGCCCGGATCAGCACGTGGTCGCACGCTGGCGCGACGTGGACGCCGCGCTGATAAACCAGGCGATAGACCGGGCCTGCGCGCTCGCGGCCTGAACGGTTGAACGGCGCGGCCCCGTCGACGAGGCCGCACGAGGAGGAGAGCGATGTCGACGCAGTACCTGCGGGTCGACCCGCGCCTGGAGCGCGGCGACGACGTCTATGAAGCCCTGGTGGAAATGCACCGGGACCTCGACGAGGAGCAGAGCCGGCTGGCCAACGCCCGGCTGATCCTGCTGCTGAGCAATCACATCGGCGACGCCGACGTACTCGACGAGGCGATGCGTATCGCCCGTCGCGGCGTCACGGAGTGATTGCGGGGGCGGCGTGATGGATGATTCCGTACGCCGCGCGATGGCCCGCTGGCCGGATGTCCCGGCCCTCGCGGGGTGGCTGCGCCTGGACCGGCGCGGGCGCTGGTGGATCGACGGCGGGCTGGTGGAGCGCGAGGCGCTCGCCGAGTTCATCGCCCGTAACTACCTTGCCGACGATAAGGGCCGTTACTATTTCCAGAACGGCCCGCAGCGTGTCTACGTAAGCCTCGATTACACCCCCTGGATTCTTCATGCCGACGGCCGTGGCGGACTCGCGACCCATACCGGCGATCCCGTGAACGGTGTGAGCGCTGCCTTCATCGACGAGGCCGGGGACACCCTGCTCGCCTTCGACCGTGGTGTCGGACTGCTGTTGGGCGACGCGGCGGAGTGGCTCGCGTCACGGCTGTGCCGCGCCGACGGCGCGGCCGCGGACGCCGATGCCGTGGACGCCGGGATCGAGGCCGCGGCGGCGGGCGGGGAGAGCGGGCTGTGTGTGGTCCTGGACGCCTCCGCCCCGGCGCCGCTGGCCGGGGTGCGCCGCACCGAGGTCCCGGCGCGTTTCGGCTTCGTGGCCGAGCCCTCCGCCGATTAGAACGACTGCCCGCGCCCCGCTCATGCCGCTCGGGGGGGCGTGAACCGCCGGGCCGGCGTCGTCCGGGGCCTTGCGGTCGCGGGGAACCGCCGACCCAAGGGAGTGGCCGGGATCGGCCGTTCGTGCCGGCCGGACGCCCCAGGCGTGCGACACGTCCGCCCGTCAGGCACCCGGTACCCGGCCTGCCGCCCGGTATTGCCAGCGATACCACCGCGGCTGTCGCTTGGTAGGGGCAACCGGGCTCTGCGGTAGGTGTCGCGGTGAAACCCTGGTGACCCGCTCACGTAGATCGGGGAGGCGTGAAGCGCCTGCCTGACATGCCGCGCACGGTGCCATTCCGCAGGTCCTGAATCCCTTGCCGGGTCCTGCTGCGGCTTGTCAGTGCGCGAATCCGGCCTATCTTGAAAGGGGCGGCAACGTTTTCCTCAGAACGAACAAGACCCGCGCACGGGTAGGAGGCGTCATCATGGCCAGCAAGCTTTCCCGCCGCGATTTCCTCAAGACCTCGGCGCTCGGCGTCGGTGCGCTATCCGTCGGCGCCGTGGGCCGTGGGGCCCGCGCCCAGACACCGACCATCCGCTGCGGGGTGGTGACGTCGCTGTCCGGTGCCAACCGCTTCGGCGGCAACCTCACCCGGCGCGGCTACGACCTGTGGGCCGAGGAGATCAACAAGCTCGGCGGTATCGATATCGGCGGGACCCGATACAAGGTCGAGATGTCCTACGGTGACGCACAGTCCAACCCGGCCTCCGGTGCCTCCGCCGCCGAGCGGCTGATCGTCCAGGAGGAGGTGGACGTCATCTTCGGGCCCTACACGTCCGGGGTGACGCTGGCGGTGCAGCCCATCTGCAACAAGTACCGCGTGCCGATGATCTCCGGCTCCGCCGAGTCGCCCAAGGTCTGGGTGGACAAGCCGCCGTTCAACTTCGGCATGATTCCCGCCGTGGACCTCTCATCGGGCAAGTCCCTCGGGGTGATCGCGGATTCGGTCTCGCCGCGGCCGGAGAGCGTCGGTGTGGTCGGCGTCAACGAGCCGTTCTCCGACGACACCGCCAAGGGCTTCCGCGATGGCGCCGAGCCCGCGGAGCTCGAGCTCACCGGTTTCGAGCTCTTCCCGGCCAAGGCGGACGTCACCCCGGTGGTGACCAAGCTCAAGTCGCAGAACCCGGATATCGTTGCCGTCGGCGGTCACGAGGAGGTGCTGATCAACTTCGTGAAGGCGGCGAAGTCGCTGGGTTACCGGCCCA
Source organism: Arhodomonas sp. KWT2 (assembly GCF_041949875.1). Taxonomy (NCBI): domain Bacteria; kingdom Pseudomonadati; phylum Pseudomonadota; class Gammaproteobacteria; order Chromatiales; family Ectothiorhodospiraceae; genus Arhodomonas; species Arhodomonas sp. KWT2. The sequence continues at coordinate 127,896 of NZ_JBHFPQ010000043.1, read as the reverse complement.
AGGCGATGGTCATGCACTACGGCATCACCGCGCCGGCGTTCGCCGACCAGCTGGGTGCGGACGCCAACGGCGTCATGGGCATCTCGCTGTGGACACCCGGCGTGCCCTACAGCGACGATCTGTTCGGCAGTGCGGCGGACTACGACAAGCTCTCCTACGCCCGCTGGGGCAGCCACCCGGACTACACCGAGGCGGCCTGCTCGGCCAGCGGTCTGGTCCTCCAGGACGCCGCCGCGCGCATGGGTAAGGCGCCGCCGTGGAACCGCAGCGACCGCGAGGCCCTGGCCAAGGCCATCGAGGCCACGGACATCGAGACCTTCTACGGACCGGTGGCATTCGAGACCAAGGGCGATCACTTCCACAACAATACCCGTCCGGTGCCGGTCGTGGTGCAGATCACCGACGGCAAGGTGGTGCCGGTCGCCCCCGCCGACGCGGCCGAGGGTGATATCGTTTACCCGCTGCCGGCCTGGTCCTGAGAACGACGGGCGGCATTCCTGACGGCGACAGCGGGAGGCAATCGGGTGGATCTGTTCCTGCAGGCGCTGGCCAACGGCGTGCTGATCGGCGGGATCCTGGCGTGCCTGACCATCGGCTTCCAGCTCACCTTCGGGGTGCTCCACGTCATCGACTTTGCCGTGGGCGGCTGGGTCATGCTCGGCGGCTACGCCGGCTACTGGGCGCTGACCCTGCTGGGCCTGGACCCGTTCATCAGCCTGCCGCTGGTGGCCGTGGTGTTCGCGCTGGTGGGCCGGGCGCTGGGCCCGCTCATCTACCACGTGCGCACCAGCCGCTACGCACGCCCCGACCTCATGGCCCTGGCGCTCACCTTCGGTATCTTCATCTTCATGCGCGGTGGGGCACTGTGGCTGTGGTCGTTCAACAGCCGCAACGTGGACACCGCCATCGCCGGCCCGGCGATCCAGCTCGGGCCGGTGGCCCTGCCGGTGCTGCGGGTGGTGGCCTTCGCCGCTGCCGCGGCCCTGAGCCTGGCGGTGTTCCTGTTCCTCTACCGGACCCGCTTCGGGCTGGCCGTGCGCGCGGTGGCGCAGAGCCGGGAGAATGCCGGGCTCATGGGGGTCGACGTGCCGAGGCTCTCGGCCCAGGTGTACGCGGTCTACACCGGGCTGACCGCCGGGGTGGGTGTGCTGCTTGCGACCATCTACTCCGTCAATCCGGACGTGGGCGTGCGCTACACGCTGTTCGCCTTCTTCGTCGCCGTGCTCGCCGGCCTCGGCTCGGTGGGCGGGGTGCTGGTGGCGGGGCTGTTCCTCGGTGTGGTGGAGTCGCTGGTCGCGATCTACGTCGGCATCAGCTACTCCCACCTGGTGATCTTCGGTGCGCTCTACGCGGTGCTGCTGATATCGCCGCAGGGCATCCTCAGGCGCGGGCTGTGAAGGGGGGCGAATGGGGCTGACACGATGGCTGGCCGGGGTGATCGTCGTCGCGGTGCTCGCTGCCCTGCCGCTGGGACTGGACGCCTACTCGCTGCGGATCGCCACCGGGGTGTGCATGTGGGCCGGGCTCGCCTGCGCCTGGAATATCGTCGGCGGCTACGCCGGCTACATCAGCTTCGGCCACTCCGCGTTCTTCGGTATCGGCGCCTATGCCACGGCACTGCTCATGCAGCGGGGGATGGACTGGCCGTTCTTCGCGACGCTACCGGTGGGACTGGTGGTGGCCGCCGGCGTTGCGGCGGTGATCGGCGCGCCGACCATGCGCCTGCGCGGCTCCTACTTCGCCATTGCGACCTGGGCGTTCGCGGAGATGCTGCTCCAGCTCGTCAACGTCCTCGATGTCACCGGCGGGCCGGGGGGGCTGTCGGTGCCGCCGTATCTCAACGAGCACTTCTTCTACTACCTCATGCTCGCCGCCGCGGTGATCGCCTACCTGGCGGTCTGGGTGCTGGTGGAGCGCTCGCGTTTCGGCTTCCGGTTGCGGGCGCTGCGCGATCACGAGCCGGCGGCGGAGGCGCTGGGTATCCGCACCACCCTGGTGAAGGTTCAGGCCTTCGCGCTGTCGGCAGGTATCGCCGCGGTGTTCGGCGGGATCTACGCCTACTGGGTGACCTTCATCGACCCGATGTCGGTGATGGGCGGCGAGATCACCGACCAGATGGTGGTGATGGTGCTGCTCGGGGGGCTCGGTACCGTCTGGGGCCCCGCGCTCGGGGCAAGCCTGCTGTGGCTCACCAACCGCATGGTCTGGTCCGCGCTGGGTGACACGGCGATCTACCTGCCCATCCTCGGCGTGATCATCGTCGCGGTGGTGCTTTTCCTCCCCAACGGGCTGGTGAGTCTGCTGCCGGGGCTCGGACAGCTGCGCCGGCGCGGTCACCGCCTGCTCACGGGCATGGTGCGCAAGCTATGAGCACGGTGACGGATACACGTACGCACACGGACGAGCCCCCGGCGCTAGCGGTCGCGGGGCTGAGGCGCCGTTTCGCCGGCATCGTCGCGGTCGACGGCGTGACCTTCGACGTCGACCGCGCCGAGGTGCTCGGCCTGATCGGGCCCAACGGCAGCGGCAAGTCCACGCTGTTCAACCTCATCGCCGGCGCGCTGACGCCGGACGGCGGAACGGTGCGGCTCGGCGGGCAGGCCGTCACCGGCTGGCCGGCGTGGCGGGTGGCCCGCGCCGGGCTCGGGCGGACGTTCCAGATCCCCTCGCTGTTCGGCAACATGAGTGTCCACGACAACCTCCTGGCGGCGAGCTGCGAGGGGGACTGGCGGGGCGCCCCGGAACGCGCGCGGCAGGCGCTCGCGCTTCTGGAGATCGACCACGTGGCGGGGAACCTCGCCTCCGAGCTCTCCGGCGGGCAGCAGAAGCTGGTGGAGTTCGCCCGCGTGTACATGCGCTCGCCGCGGGTGGTGCTCCTCGACGAGGTCACCGCCGGGGTGCACCCGAACATCCGCGCCATCATCCTCAACGCGGTGCGCGCCATGCAGTTGGATGGCGCCACCTTCCTGCTCATCGAGCACGACATGGAGCTTGTCCGCGAGGTCTGCGACCGTATCATCGTCATGGACTTCGGCCAGGTCGTCGCGGAGGGCAGCTTCGAGGAGATCGCCGGCAACGCCGAGGTCCGGCGCGCGTACCTGGGACGGAGCGAATGAGCGAATCGCTGGAAGTCGAGGATCTGGTCACCGGCTACGGCAAGCAGGAAATCGTCCACGGCGTCTCCCTGGCCGCACGCCCGGGCCGGATCACCTGCATCTTCGGGCCCAACGGCAGCGGCAAGTCCACCGTGATCAAGGCCATCGCCGGCGCGCTGCCGGTATGGTCCGGCGAGATCCGCCTCGCCGATCGCACCCTGAGCGGGCGGCGCGTGCATGAGATCGTGCGCGAGGGCGTCGTGCTCATGCCCCAGGGCGGCGGCGTCTTTCCGCGTCTGAGCGTGGAGGAGAACCTGCGCATGGGCGGCTACTCCATCGCCGACCGTCACTGGGTGGACTCGCGTGTCGAGGCCCTGATCGGTGAGTTCGAGAACCTCGGCCGGCGCCGCCATGTCGCCGCCGGCTCGCTGTCCGGCGGCGAGCAGATGATGGTGGCCATCGCCCGGGCGCTGGTGCCCGAGCCCAGCTTCGTGCTCCTCGACGAGCCCTCGGCGGGGCTGTCGCCGGCGATGGTCCACGACACCATCGAGCGGGTGCGCACCCTGCGCGACCGCGGTGTCGGCGTGCTTATGGTCGAGCAGAACATCCGCGAGGCGCTTCCCGTGGCGGACCATATCTATGTCCTCGCCGGCGGCCGCCGCCAGTTCGGCGGCTCGCCGGAGCAGATCCGCGACGACGCCCAGCTCATGAGCCTGTACATGGGCGGCTGAACGCCCGGAACCGCCCCTATGATGGCGTTGCCGTCTCCCGCGCCGGGGCGCGTTCCGCCGGGCGGGCGATGAGCAGGAAGCTTGCCAGCGTCGCCAGCCCCATGGCGGCGATGATGAAGGCCATGGAGTGGGAGGTGCCGTCGTGGAACTGGCCCACGAGCGCACCGGCGCCGGCGGCGATGGCCATCTGTATGAACCCGAGCAGCGCGGAGGCGGAGCCGGCCATCTGCGGGAACGGGCCGATGGCGCCGGCCATGGCCTGGGGCATGACGATGCCCACGCCGGTCATGAACAGCATGTGCGGCACGATCACGGCCGCCACCGTATAGACGCTGGCCGCCGACAGGCCCGCCATGGCCGAGCCCGCGGCGGCGGAGAGCAGGCTGCCGGCGAGCATCAGTCGCTCGATCCCCCAGCGCCGGCTCAGCCGCCCGCCGATGATGCTGCCGCCCATGTAGCCGAGTACCACCAGGGTGAAATACAGCCCGTAGTGCTCCTCCGCCACGCCGAGGAACTCGATCAGCACGAACGACGAGCCGGAGAGGAAGGCGAACAGACCCCCGAAGACGAAGCCCACCGCCAGGGAATAGCCCACGAACACCCGCGAGCGGACGAGGGTGCGGTAGTTGGCGGCGATGACCCCGGGACGGATGGGCTGGCGGTAGGCGGCGGGCAGGGGCTCCGGCAGCGCCAGGGCCACGGTCGCGGTCACGACGGCGGCGTAGACCGCGAGTACCACGAACAGCGAGGGCCAGCCGGCCGCCACGAGCAGGTAGCCGCCGAGCACGGGGGCGGCGGCGGGTGCCAGGGCCATCGCCGTCGCCAGGTGCGAGAGCACCCGGGCCGCCTCGCGGTGACCGTGGATGTCGCGAACCGCCGCGCGCCCGAGCACCGGGCCGACGCACCCGCCGAGGGCCTGGAGGAAGCGCAGGGCGATCATCGTCTCGATGGTCGGGGCCAGCGCGCAGCCGATGGTGGCCAGCACGAACAGCGCCAGCCCCCCGACGATCACCGGTTTGCGGCCGAAACGGTCAGCGAGCGGGCCGTAGATGAGCTGGGACAGGGCGAAGCCGAGCATGTACACGCTCAGCGTGAGCTGGACCTCGTCGCTGCTCGCCTCGAGCGCCCGGCTGATGGCCGGCAGGGCGGGGAGGTAGAGATCCGTGGCGAGCGGGCCGATGGCGACCAGCGCCGCGAGCAGCAGGGTGGTCGTCCTGGACTTGGGTTCCAGCAATGCGTTCCTCCTTCGGCCCGTCGTTGTGACTAACCTTTCAGGACGTATACGCCCTGGAAGGTTAGTATCGCTGCACACAAAACGGCCCGACTGCGTCGGGCCGTTGGCGGGTGGCGAGCGGGGGCGGCGCTACTTGGGCCGCTTGTCGATGACCCGCTTGGCCTTGCCCTGGGAGCGCTCCACCTCGCCGGCGTTCAGCACGCGGACCTCGGTGCTGATGCCGATGTAGGACTTGATGTGATGCTGCAGGTCCTTGGCCAGCGCGACCTTCTCCTCGTCGCCGACCTCGCCGAGATCCTGCCGGGGCTCGACGTAGACAGCCATCTTGTCCAGGTGCCCGTCGCGCCAGACCTCGATCTGGTAGTGCGGCGCCAGCTGCCCCTGGTTGCAGATCCGCTCCTCGATCTGGCTGGGGAAAACATTAACACCGCGAATGATTAGCATATCATCCGAGCGCCCCGTGATGCGGCCCATCCGCCGCATGGTGCGGGCGGTGCCCGGCAGCAGGCGGGTGAGGTCGCGGGTGCGGTAGCGGATGATCGGCAGCGCCTCCTTGGTGAGGCTGGTGAACACCAGCTCGCCTTCCTCGCCGTCGGGCAGCACCTCGCCGGTCTCCGGATCGATGATCTCCGGGTAGAAGAGGTCCTCCCAGATGGTGGGGCCGTCCTTGGTGTCCACGCACTCCTGGGCCACACCCGGACCCATGACCTCGGAGAGGCCGTAGATATCCACCGCGTCGATGTCGAAACGCTCCTCGATCTCTTGGCGCATGGCGTCGGTCCAGGGCTCGGCGCCGAAGATGCCGACACGCAGCGAGGTCTGGCGCGGGTCCATGCCCTGGCGCTCGAACTCGTCGGCGATGTTGAGCATGTAGGAGGGCGTGACCATGATGATCGACGGCTTGAAGTCGGTGATCAGCTGCACCTGCTTCTCGGTCTGCCCGCCGGACATCGGGATCACCGTCGCACCGAGGCGCTCGGCACCGTAGTGCGCGCCCAGCCCGCCGGTGAAAAGGCCGTAGCCGTAGGCCACGTGGACGATGTCGTTGGCACTCCCGCCTGCGGCGCGGATGGAGCGGGCCACGGCGTCCGCCCAGGTGTCGATGTCGTTCTTGGTGTAGCCCACCACGGTGGGACGGCCGGTCGTGCCGCTGGAGGCGTGGATGCGGACCACGTCGCTCATGGGCACGGCGAACATGCCGTAGGGGTAGTTGTCCCGCAGGTCGTTCTTGTAGGTGAAGGGGAATTTCGCGAGGTCGGCGAGGCTGTTGAGCTCATTGGGATGCACCCCGGCCCGGTCGAAGCTCTCGCGGTAGAACGGGACGTTCTTGTAGGCGTGGTTGAGCGACCAGCGCAGGCGCTCGAGCTGGACGTGGCGCAGCTCGTCGAGGGTGCAGGTCTCGACGGGCTCGAGCAGCGTTCGCAGCGGGACGTTGGGGCTCTTCATCTGGGACTCTCCTTCCCCGGGGTAGGGATGCTTGCCGGTATTCTTGGTCGCGTTGCCCGGCCGCCGTTCCCCGGCGGCCGGTGCGGGCCTCAGACCCGCTCAATCACCATGGCGATACCCTGACCGACGCCGATGCACATGGTGCACAGGGCGTAGCGCCCGCCGCGGCGGTGCAGCTCGTTGACCGCCGCCAGCGCCAGGCGCACGCCGCTCGCGCCGAGCGGATGGCCCAGGGAGATCGCGCCGCCGTTCGGGTTCACATGTCCGGCGTCGTCGGCGACGCCGAGCATGCGCAGCACCGCCAGCGACTGGGCGGCGAAGGCCTCGTTGAGCTCGACCACGTCCATATCCTTGATGCCGAGTCCGAGGCGCTCCAGCAGCTTGCGGCTCGCCGGGGCGGGGCCGATGCCCATCACCCTCGGGGCCACGCCGGCGGTGGCCATGCCCAGCACCCGCGCCCGCGGGGTGAGGCCGTGGCGCTTAACCGCCCCCTCGGAGGCCACGATCAGCGCACCGGCGCCGTCGTTGACGCCGGAGGCATTGCCGGCGGTGACGCTGCCGCCCTCGCGACGGAAGGGCGTCGGCAGCTTGGCCAATGCCTCCGCAGTGGTCTCCGGACGGGGATGCTCGTCGCTGTCCACGACCACCGGATCGCCCTTGCGCTGGGGGATCGTCACCGGGGTGATTTCCTCGGCGAGGCGGCCCGACTCCATCGCGGCGTGGGTGCGCTTCTGGCTGCGCAGGGCGAAGGCGTCCTGGTCGTCGCGGGAGACGCCGTAGTCCTCGGCGACGTTCTCGGCGGTCTCCGGCATGGAGTGGGTGCCGAACTGCTCCTCCATCAGGCGGTTGACGAAGCGCCAGCCGATGGTGGTGTCGTAGATGTCGGCGTGCCGGGAGAAGGCCTTCTCGGCCTTGCCCATGACGAACGGCGCCCGGGACATGCTCTCGACGCCGCCGGCGATCATCAGCTCCGCCTCCCCGGCGCGCACGGCGCGGGCGGCGGTGCCGACGGCATCCAGGCTGGAGCCGCACAGGCGGTTGACGGTGCTCCCGGGGACGTCCTCGGGCAGGCCTGCGAGGAGGGCGGCCATGCGTGCGACGTTGCGGTTGTCCTCGCCGGCCTGGTTGGCGCAGCCGAGGATGACATCCTCCACCGCCGCCCAGTCGACGTCCGGGTTGCGCGCCATCAGCGCCTTCAGCGGCACGGTGGCCAGGTCATCCGCGCGCACCGCCGCCAGCGCGCCGCCGTAGCGGCCGAAGGGCGTGCGCACGCCGTCGCAGATATACGCTTGAGTCATTCCTTCACCTCCAGCCCGGGCACGATCCGGCCCCGGGTCTGATAGGACTTGCCGCGGAACAGCGCGACCACGCGGCCGTCCTGGTTCTCCACCCGGATGTCGTAGACCCCGGTGCGCCCGCCGCGGCTGCGTTCCTCGCCGATTGCGGTGAGGTGGTCGCCGCGCTTCGCCGGCGCCAGGTAGTCGATGGACGCACCCTGGGCGACGGTGATGAGGTTGTTGTAGTTGCACGCGAAGGCGAACGCCGAGTCCGCCAGCGTGAAGATGAACCCGCCGTGGCAGTTGTCGTGGCCGTTGGCCATGTCGTCGCGCACGGTCATCGACAGCCGGGAATACCCGGGGCTCACGGCCTCGAGCGTCATTCCCAGACCGCGCGAGGCGGTATCGTCGTCCCACATGGCCCGGGCGCAGCGCTCGGCCATCTCCTGCGCCGAGACGGTCTCGACGGTCGCTTCATCACTCATGGAATCCGGCTCCTGCATAGACCTTTCGCCACAGCAGCGGCGAGACACGGTAGCGATCCAGGCCGTAGACCACCGCGAGGCTGTCCAGCACCTGGCAGACCTCGGGCAGGCCGATGGCCTCCGCCCAGGCCAGCGGCCCGCGCGGGTAGTTCACGCCCCCCTTCATGGCGGTGTCGCAGCCCGCGGCGTCGCACACCCCCTGGTTCACCGCGTCCGCGCCCTCGTTGGCGAGCATGCACACGGTGCGCATCACGATCAGTCCCGGCACGTCGTCGATCACCGAGACCTCCCGGCCGAGGGCCTGGAACAGCCCGGCGGCGCGCTCGACACCGGCGGCGGGGGTCTGGTCCGCGGCGGCGATCACCGCGCGGGCGGCGTCGGCGAAGTCCAGCGCCAGGTCGAAGACCACCAGCTCCTCGAGGTCCTCCTCGAACGCCCGCTCCGTGGCCAGCCGGCCGTCGGTGAGGGCGAGGGTGGTGGGGCCGACGTGGAGGTAGCCGTCCTCGCCGTCCTGGCGCTCGACCGCGATACCCGCGGCCTCGATCGCCTCCACCAGCGGCTCGGCGACACCCATGTCGCCCTCGACGACCACCCGCTCCGGGCGCGGGGCGGCCGGAGCGGCGGCGGGGACGGGGTTGTCCGCACCCTCGCGGTAGTCGTAGAAACCGCGCCCGGACTTGCGCCCGAGCAGCCCGCCCTCGACGTACTCGCGCTGCAGCAGCGAGGGCAGGAAGCGCGGGTCCTGGTAGTAGGCGTTGAACACCGAGTTGGTGACCGCGAAGTTCACGTCCTGGCCGATCAGGTCCATGAGCTCGAACGGCCCCATACGGAAGCCCCCCGAGCCCTTGAGCGCGGCGTCGATGGTGGCGACGTCCGCGCCGCCCTCCTCGAGCACCCGCAGCGCCTCGGCGTAGAAGGGCCGGGCGACGCGGTTGACGATGAACCCGGGCGTGGAGCGGGCGTGCACCGGGTGCTTGCCCCAGGCGGCGGCGGTCGCGTGCACCGTCTCCGCCACCGCGCGGTCGGTGGCGATGCCGCTGATGACCTCGACGAGCCTGAGGATCGGCGCCGGGTTGAAGAAGTGCATGCCCACCAGGCGTTCGGGGCGCCGGAGCCCGGCGCCGATGGCGGTCACGGAGATCGAGGAGGTGTTGGTGGCGAGGATGACGTCCTCACCGCAGATGGTCTCGATCTCGCCGAACACCGTCTGCTTGATATTGATGTCCTCGACGATGGCCTCGATCACCAGGCCCGCCGGCGCGAGTCCGGCGGTGGTATCCACCGGCGTGATCCGCGCGCAGATGGCGTCCACCTGCTCGGCGCTCATGCGCCCGCGCTCGACCAGGCGCTGCATGCCCGAGCGCGTGCGCTCGATGCCCTTGGCGGCGGCGCCCTCGACGGCGTCGAACAGCAGCACGGGGTGGCCGGCGGTGGCGGCCACCTGGGCGATGCCGGCACCCATGGTGCCCGCGCCGATGACGCCGATGACGGTGTCGGTGCTCAGTGCGCTCATGCTCATTTCCCCTGGAACTGCGGGTCGCGCTTGTCCATGAAGGCGGCCACGCCCTCGCGGTAGTCGTCGGTGCGTCCGGCGGCGCGCTGGAGGTCACGCTCGAGGTCGAGCTGCTGGTCCAGGTCGTTGTGCCAGGAGGCGTTGATCGCGCGCTTGATCAGCGACAGGCCCTTGGTGGGCTGGCCTGCGAGGTGGCGGGCGAGGGCGTCGGCCTCAGCGGCGAGCTGCTCGTCGTCGACCACCCGCCAGATCATGCCCCAGGCCTCGGCCTGGTCGGCGGAGAGCTTGTCGCCGAGCATCGCCAGGCCCATGGCGCGGGCGTGGCCCACCAGTCGCGGCAGGTGCCAGGTGCCGCCGGAGTCCGGTAGCAGGCCGATCCTGCAGAACGCCTGGATGAAGCTCGCCGAACGCGCGGCGAGGACGATGTCGCAGGCGAGCGCGAGGTTCGCGCCGGCGCCGGCGGCGACGCCGTTGACCGCGCAGATCACCGGCATCTCCAGGGCGCGGAGCTTGCGGATCAGCGGGTTGTAGTTCTTCTCGATGGACTCGCCGAGGTCCGGGGCGTCGCCGCCCGGGGCAACGTTGCGGTCGGAGAGGTCCTGGCCGGCGCAGAAGCCGCGGCCGCTGCCGGTGATCAGCAGGCAGCGCACGCCCTCGTCACGCTCGGCGGACTTGATCGCCGCGCGGACCTCCTCGTGCATCTGTGCGTTGAAGCTGTTCAGCGCCTTGGGCCGGTTGAGGGTCAGCGTGGCGACCCCGGCCTCGACGGCGTATTCGATGGTCTCGTAGCTCATGGCGGTCTACCGTCCCTTGAACTCGGGCTTGCGCTTTTCCATGAAGGCGCTGAGGCCTTCCTGGCGATCTTCGGTGGCGGCGAGGATGGTGAACGCCTGGCGCTCCAGGCGCAGGCCGGCGCCGAGGCCGGTGTCAAAGGCCTTGAGCAGCACGTCCTTCGCCTGGCGGACCGCTATGGGCGGTTTGGCGGCAATGGTGGCGGCCAGCGCCTGGGCGCGCTCGATGGTGGCCTCGCGGGGCGTGATTTCGGCGATCAGCCCGCTGGTCAGCGCGGTGCGGGCGTCGATCCATTCCCCGGCGAGTACCATCTTCATCGCCAGCGGCTTGCCTACGGTACGGATCAGGCGCTGGGTGCCGCCGGCGCCGGGCAGGATGCCGAGATTGATCTCCGGCTGGCCGAACTGGGCGTCGTCGGCGGCTATAATGATGTCCGCGTGCATGGCGAGTTCACAGCCACCCCCGAGCGCGTAGCCGTTGACCGCGGCGACGATGGGCTTGGGGAAGTCGGCGATGCGTTGCCAGTAGCCGGGGCGGGCGTCCTCGACCACGCCCTTGAGATCCAGGGAGGCGAGCTCGCCGATGTCGGCGCCGGCGGCGAAGACCTTCTCCCCGCCGGTGAGCACGACCGCGCGGACGGCGTCGTCGTTCGCGGCGGCGTCCAGGGTCTCGGCGATCTCGCGGAGAAGATTGGTGCGCAGGGCGTTGCGCGCCTTGGGTCGGTTCAGGGTGATCTGCAGGACATGATCCGTCGCGTGCGCCACGACGATGTCCTCGAAGTCGGCCATGTCTGCCCCTCCTCCTGCAAACGGGTTGTCGGCGCCGTGGCGGGTCGGAGGAACACGGCCTGAGTCTTTTCCGGCCGGTATTCGGTATCGCGTCCCGCAGCCCCGTACGGGGGTGCCTCGTTCCCGCCGGCATCCCCGTCATGACGCGCCTTGCGGCGGGTTTCGGGCGCCGGTTCAGGTCGCCGAACAATACAGCAACGGTTTAATAGGATACAAGAATTTCATTGACAGAGGTCAAATACGTATCAAAATACGGGCGACCTTAAGGCATCGTCCGCGCCCGTCCCCGCGCCGTAGCCGGCACGCGGCGCCGACGAGAAGTATGGACCAGGCCCGTTGGTGAATCATCGGCGGGCGGCACCCCAGGAGGCGAGATGGCACAGGATTTCTACGCGAAGCACCAGCAGACGCTGGACAAGGCGATCGAGGTCACGCGCACGCGGGAGTTCTGGAGCCCGTACCCGGAGATGCCGAGCGGCAAGATCTACGGCGAGAACGCCGCGTCCGAGGGCGAGGCGGCGTTCAAGGCGCGGCTGAACCGGCCGTTCGAGCTGGAGATGCCGGGGATCGAGGGCGAGATCGGCGAGGAGCACTCCCCCTACGGCTTCGACCTCGGTATCCGCTATCCCCGGGTCGACATTGACACCCTGATCCCCGCCATGCAGTCCTCGCTCAAGGCCTGGCGCGACGCCGGCCCGGAGCAGCGTGCGGGCGTGTGCGCGGAGATCCTGGAGCGTCTGAACCGGCGCAGCTTCGAGATGGGCCACGCGGTGATGCATACCACCGGGCAGGCCTTCATGATGGCCTTCCAGGCCGGCGGCACCCACGCCCAGGACCGCGGTCTGGAGGCGGTGGCGTACGCGCTCGAGGCCCAGACCCGCACTGCCAGCGACGCGCGCTGGGTCAAGCCCCAGGGCAAGCGTGACCCGCTGGAGATGGACAAGCACTTCCGCGTCATCCCGCGCGGGCTCGCGCTGATGATCGGCGTGTCCACATTCCCGACCTGGAACGGTTACCCGGGCCTGTTCGCGAGCCTCGCCACCGGCAACCCGGTGATCGTCAAGCCGCACCCGCACACGGTGCTGCCGCTTGCGATCACCGTTGAGGTCTGCCAGCAGGTGTTGCGCGAGGCGGGCTTCGACCCGTGGCTCGTCTCCATGGTGGTGGATACCCGCGAGGCGCCGGTGACCAAGGAGCTGGCGCTGCGCGAGGAGATCGGCGTGATCGACTTCACCGGCAGCTCCGAGTTCGGCGAGTGGCTGGAGCGCAACTGCCACCACGCGCAGGTCTACACCGAGAAGGCCGGCGTGAACTCGATCGTCATCGACTCCACGGACAACCTCAAGGGCATGGTGCAGAACCTCGCGTTCTCGCTGTCGTTGTACTCCGGGCAGATGTGCACCACGCCGCAGGACATCTTTGTGCCGCGGGACGGTATCGAGACCGACCAGGGGCACCTGTCCTTCGACGAGGTGGCTAGCGCCATCGCCGAGGGCGTGCGCAAGTTCCTCTCGGACAACGACCGGGCCACCGCGGTGCTCGGCGCCATCCAGGCACCGGTGACGGCGGACCGCATCGAGGAGTCCACCAGCCTCGGCGAGGTGGTGCTCGCCTCCGAGGCCCGCGAGCACCCCGAGTTCGAGAATGCGCGGGTACGCACGCCGCTTATCCTCAAGGTGGACAGCGCCGACGAGGACACCTACGGCCGCGAGCTCTTCGGGCCGATCGCCATGGTCATCGCGACCGACGGCACCGATGACAGCATCGACCGGGCGCGCCGCCTCGCGAAGTCCAGGGGGGCGATCACCTGGGGCGTGTATGCCAGCGACGAGGTCGTGCTGGAGCGCATGGAGGCGGCGGCGCTGGACGCCGGCGTGTCGCTGTCCGTGAACCTCACCGGCGGTGTCTACGTCAACCAGACCGCGGCCTTCAGCGACTACCACGCCACCGGCGCCAACCCGGCGGCGAATGCCTGCCTGTGCGACAGCGCGTTCGTGGCCAACCGCTTCCGCGTGGTGGAGACGCGGCGGCACGCGGCGTAAGCTAACGTCGCCGCACCGCCCGACCGGGGGCGGGGTGGCTTACCGGTGGCGGCGTTTCGGTGGCCGGGGAGGGGCGCCGACACGCCTGCCGGGAGGCAGTCACGGCGTCTCCGGGACCGGCAGGCCATCCTCCCGCCCCGGCTGATGCGTGCCCCGCGGCGAGTGATCCAGGAGGAGAGCCCATGCCCTGTTACGCCATCGACGGGATCCGCCCCGTCGTCCACCCGGACGCCTACGTCCATCCCTCCGCCGTGCTCATCGGCGACGTCATCGTCGGTCCCGGTGTCTACGTCGGCCCGTGTGCCTCGCTGCGTGGCGACTTCGGCCGCCTGATCCTGGAGGAGGGCAGCAACCTCCAGGACACCTGCGTGATGCACGGCTTCCCCGGTACCGACACCGTCGTCGAGCCGGACGGGCATATCGGCCACGGTGCGGTGCTCCACGGCTGTCGCGTGCGCGAGAACGCCATGGTCGGGATGAACGCCGTGGTCATGGACAACGCCGTGGTGGGCGAGTCCACCATCGTCGCGGCCTCCGCGTTCGTGCGCGCCGACGTGGAGCTGCCGGCGCGCAGCCTGGTCGTCGGGGTCCCCGCCAGGGTCCTGCGTGAGCTCACCGACGACGAGGTCGAGTGGAAGCGCGAGGGCACCCGGACCTACCAGAACCTGACCCTGCGCTCGGCGGGCAGTATGGTGGAGGTCACGCCGCAGGCGGAGATGGAGCCGGACCGTCCGCGCATGGACGTCGGCGACGTCGAGCCGCTGTACCAGCGGCGCCGGCGCGGGTCCTGAACGTCACCGCGGGCACGCCCTCCGGGGCGCCGCCGGCGCAGACCGCGCCCGTACCCCGGATCACCAGAGCCTGAATACAGGAGGCGAAGACAGCCCCATGAGCTACCAGTACATCACCACCGAGACCCGCGGCCGCGTCGGCATCGTCACCCTCGACCGGCCCAAGGCCATGAACGCCCTCTCCGATGCCCTCATGCACGAGGTCGGGCAGGCGCTCGCCGCCTTCGACGCGGACGACGCCATCGGCGCGGTGGTCCTCACCGGCAGCGAGAAGGCCTTCGCCGCCGGCGCGGACATCAAGGACATGGCGAGCTCCGACTTCGTCGACCTCTTCCGCCGGGACTTCCCCGGCACCGACGGCTGGAGTGCGCCGGATCGCTTCCGCAAGCCGCTGATCGCCGCCGTCGCCGGCTATGCACTGGGTGGCGGCTGCGAGCTGGCGATGGCCTGCGACTTCATCATCGCAGCGGACAACGCCCAGTTCGGTCAGCCGGAGATAAAGATCGGCGCGATGCCCGGCGCCGGCGGCACCCAGCGCCTGACCCGCGCCGTGGGCAAGGCCAAGGCCATGGAGATGTGCCTGACCGGCCGCAACATGGACGCCGAGGAGGCCGAGCGCGCCGGCCTGGTGGCCCGCATCGTCCCGGCCGAGCAGCTCCTCGAGGATGCCGTGCGCACCGCGGCGAAGATCGCCGGCCACTCCCTGCCGTCGACCATGCTGGTGAAGGAGTCCGTCAACCAGGCCTTCGAGACCCCGCTTCGCGACGGTCTGCGCCAGGAGCGCCGCCTCTTCCAGGCGACCTTCGCCACGGAGGATCAGAAGGAAGGCATGGCCGCGTTCGTGGAGAAGCGCAAGCCGGACTTCAAGCACCGGTGATCCGGATGCGGCGATCACGGAGACCGGACCCGCGTCGCGTCGGGCCTGGTCTCCGTGGTGCGTCGAGGTAGGTCGCGCCGGCCTTTCGTGCAAGGATGGGTCGCTCATCGCCAGCCGGCGCCGACGACCTGGAGTGACATGACACAGCCGGACAACCGATTCCCCGATACCGACCGCAACGGCCTCTACCGGGCCATTCGCGAGCGCCGGGACGTGCGCTCGCAGTTCCTGCCCGATCCGGTCCCGCCGGAGGTGCTGGCGCGTCTGCTGCAGGCGGCGCACCATGCGCCGTCGGTGGGCTTCATGCAGCCCTGGGACTTCATCGTCATCGAGAGCACGGCGGTACGGCAGGCCGTGCGCGGGATCTTCGAGCGGGAGAACGAGCGGGCTGCCGCGCAGTACGGCGGTGAACGTGCCGGGCTCTACCGCAGCCTCAAGCTCGAGGGCATCCTGGAAAGCCCGCTCAACCTCTGCGTGACCTGCGACCGATCTCGCGGCGGGACCAACGTGCTCGGGCGCAACACGATCCTGGAGACGGATCTGTTCAGCGCCTGCCTGGCCGTGCAGAACCTCTGGCTTGCCGCCAGGGCGGAAGGCATTGGCGTCGGCTGGGTGAGCATCCTTGATCAGGGGGAGCTGGCCGGAACGCTGGGGCTGCCCGAAGCGGTCTATCCGCTGGCCTATCTCTGCGTGGGCTACGTGAGCGAGTTCCTGACCCGGCCGGAGCTGGAGAGCCGCGGCTGGCGCTCGCGGTTGCCGCTGGACGAGCTCGTGCACACCGACGTCTGGGGGCAGCCGCTGCCGGTCGGGCCGCTGGCATCGGCGCTGCGGGACCCCGATCCCTTCGGGGGATAGCCCGTCCGCGTGCCTATCCCGGGGACCGGGTCCGCCGAGACATACGCAGACACGTTTTGTTAATAAGAATATTTCGCGTTCGCGTTTTAGGGGGTATGGTGGGGCGATCTCTCAGCAACAGCCTTCCAGGAGGTCGACCCATGCACCACCCTCGAGCCCTCTTAGCCCTGATACTGCTGCTGGCGGCGCCGGCGGCCTTCGCGGCGCAGTGCGAGGTCACCGTCGAGGCCAACGACGCCATGCAGTACGACACCGACCGCATCGAGGTCAGTCAGTCCTGCGAGACGTTCACCGTGACCCTCGAGCACGTCGGCCAGCTGCCCCGCGCGGCGATGGGTCACGACTGGGTCCTCAGCACCACCGCGGACAAGCAGGGCGTGGTCAATGACGGCATCGCCGCGGGCATCGACAAGGGTTACGTGAAGCCCGACGACGAGCGGGTCATCGCCGCCACGGACCTCATCGGCGGTGGCGAGCAGACGACGGTGACCTTCGATCCCTCCGAGCTGGAGGAGGGCGGGGATTACAGCTTCTACTGCACCTTCCCCGGCCACGCGTCGGTGATGACCGGCAAGCTCGTGGTCACGGACTGACCCGCTCCCCAGGCCGGCGGCGGTGCCCGGGGCGCGCCGCCGGCGCCCCTCCCGACCCCGGAGGCCCGCCGGGGTGCCGGGTTCCTCCCGGCGATGTCCGCGGGGGCGCCCTTCGCGCGGACCGGTGGCTGTTCGGGTGCCGTGGCCTCGACCACCTGCCCGGGGCCGGGGGCCAGGGCGGACCCGACGTGGCGATTGATATCCATCAATACGTGGAATGGTTCTAAGTTGCAGCATGGGGATCGCCACGGATTCGGCCATTGCCATTCCTCTCTCCCACTTCAGGAGGTTCCCATGCGTTATTCCTGTCTTCTCGTCGCCCTGGTGCTGTTCTCCGCCGCGCCGGCGAGCTTCGCTGCCAACTGCACCGCCACGGTGGAAGCGAACGACGCCATGCAGTTCAGCACCGAGCATATCGAGGTCAGCCAGTCCTGCGAGACGTTCAAGGTCGTGCTCAAGCACGTGGGCGACCTCTCGCTCCAGGCCATGGGCCACGACTGGGTCCTCAGCGAGACCAACGACATGTGGGACGTGGTGAACGCGGGCAATACCGCCGGCGTGGACAACGGCTACGTGAAGCCCGGCGACGAGCGCGTGATCGCCGCGACGGACCTTATCGGCGGTGGCGAGCAAACCTCGACGACCTTCGACCCCTCGAAGCTGGAGAAGGGCGGGAATTACAGCTTCTACTGCACCTTCCCCGGTCATGCCTCGCAGATGAAGGGCGAGCTCGTCGTCGTGGAGTGACGGCGCCGGCGGTGGGGCCGTTGCCGGCCCCGCCCGCCACTGGTGCTAGCGCGAGCCCTCGCCCATGGCAAGGAACGAGCGGGCCGCCTCGGCGTTGCCGCCGAGCTCGCGGAAGCTGCTGAGGGCGCCGAGCAGGGCCGAAGACTCGTAGGGGACGAGCACGCGGTCGCCCTCCTTGGCGATATCCGGGAGCTTCTTGAGGTACTCCAGCCCCAGCAGGTAGCCGATGATGGTGTCCATGCCGGCGGCGTCGCCGGTGGCCTCGGTCAGCCGGGTGATCGCCTTGCTCTCGCCCTCTGCGCGCAGAATGGCCGCCTCCCGGTCGCCCTCGGCGGTGAGCACGGCGGCGCGCTTCTCGCCCTCGGCGCGGGCGATCTCCGCTTCCTTCTGGCCGTTGGCCTCGGTGACCGTGGCGCGGCGCTTGCGCTCGGCGGCCATCTGGAGTCGCATCGCCTCCTCGACCTCCGTGGGCATCGCGATATCCTGGATCTCCACGCGGTTGACCTTCACGCCCCACTTGTCGCCGACCTCGTCCATGGTGGTCTGCAGCGCGTTGTTAACCTCGTCCCGGCTCTCGAAGAGCTTGTCCAGCTCCATCTTGCCGATCTCCGAGCGCAGGGACGTCTTGGCGAGCACCTCCACCGCCTGGATGAAGTTCTCCACCTCGTAGACGGCCATCTTCGGGTCCAGGATCTGGAAGTACAGTGCGCCGTTGACGGTGACGGTCACGTTGTCCCGGGTGACCACGTTCTGGCCGGGAAAATCCAGCACCGTCTCGCGGCGGTCGATGCGTGTGACCCGCTCGACGAAGGCGGTCATCTCCCCGCCTTTCTCGCGATAGCGGCGCACGGTGATCGCCCGCGGGCGGTCGATGAAGGGGATGACCCAGTTGATACCCGGAGTCAGCGTCTTGCTGTAGGAACCCAGCCGTTCCATCACCACGGCCTCGCTCTGCTGAACGAGCATGATGCCCTTGATGATGACGGCGATGGCGACGGCGGCCAGGATGCCCGCGATGGTCAGGCCCATGGTTGTGAGTCTCCTCGTCTCTGCGGGGGGCGGTGTGGCGTCGGCGTCAGTCCGCCGGCGCCACGATGGCGGTGATGCCCTCGATGCGCAGCACGCGGACACGGCTGTCCGCCGGTGGGATGCTGCCGTCCTCGAAGCGCACGGGCAGGGCGTCATGACGCAGGTGGATCACCGCGCGGCCGTTTCGGACGATCACGGTGCAGATCCGGCCGGCCTCGCCGCCTTCGCCGGCGACGGCGTACCGGACACGCTCGCGCCGGCGGCGGACGCGCCGGATGACCAGCGGCGTTAGCGCCATGTCGACCACCGCGGCGGTAATAATCTGGACGGTCAGGGGAAAGCCGGTGAATCCGGCGACCAGGCCCCCGACCGCGAGGCCGGCAGCCAGCGCCAGGAAGAACAGCTCACCGCCGGCGAGGAGCTCGAGCAGCAGGGCGGCGAGGGCGGCGATCAGCCACAGGTGCCAGGCGGCGAACTCGAGGCCCATGAAATCTCCCTGTCGTGAGCGTGGGTCTGGCCTGGTTGCATCGTTTGGCCCCGTGCCGGCAGTGGCCTCCGCAGGGACATGGCCGGGGCGGCCCGGGTCCGCACAGCATAGCGGGAAGCCGTTCGTATGCATACCAGGGTCGGGAGGGGGCGCAGCGGTCGGTGGATGCCCGCCCGGTGCCCGTCGGTAGGGGGTGAACGGCAGATGGGGGTGCCCCCATCCGCCGTTCACCGCATGGCGGTGCGGGTCAGCCCTGCCACTCGGCTGCGGCCTTGTCGAAGGTCTCGGTCATGTGACCGGTGGGCTGGCCGAGGAGGCTCGCGACTACGATGGCCACCGCGCAGAGCACGAAGCCCGGCAGGATCTCGTACATCTCGAAGATGCCGCCGGAGAGCTGTTTCCAGACCACCACGGTCACGGCACCCACAATGATGCCCGCCAGGGCGCCGTTGCGCGTCATCCGCCGCCAGAACAGCGAGCCGATGATCACCGGGCCGAAGGCCGCGCCGAAGCCGCCCCAGGCGTAGGAGACGAGCCCCAGCACCTTGC
The DNA here is from genome assembly GCF_041949875.1 of Arhodomonas sp. KWT2. Taxonomy (NCBI): domain Bacteria; kingdom Pseudomonadati; phylum Pseudomonadota; class Gammaproteobacteria; order Chromatiales; family Ectothiorhodospiraceae; genus Arhodomonas; species Arhodomonas sp. KWT2. Next base: position 108,565 of record NZ_JBHFPQ010000043.1, on the reverse strand, counting down.
TGTCCGGGTTGCCGGCGATGATCAGAGCGATCAGCGCGATGCCCGCCACCGCGAGGCGTCCCACCCAGACGAGCTCGTTCTGCGTGGCGTTGGGCCGGACGAACGGCTTGTAGATGTCCTCCGCGAGGGCGCTGGAGGAGACCAGCAGCTGGGAGTCGATGGTGGACATCACCGCCGCGAGGATGGCGGCGAGCAGAACGCCGGCGATCCACGGGTTGGCGAGCGTGGTGGAGAGCAGGATGAACACCTTCTCACTGTCCTGGAGCGGGTTGTCGGCGAAATAGGCGTAGCCCACGTAGCCCGTGAAGATGGCGCCGAACAGTCCGAGCACCATCCAGGCGATGCCGATCAGCCGCGCGGTGGGCACGTCGTGATGGCTGCGGATCGCCATGAACCGCACGATGATGTGCGGCTGGCCGAAGTAGCCGAGCCCCCAGGCCATGAGCGAGACGATGCTGAACAGGGTCATGCCGCTCAGGGCATCGTTGAAGCTCGGGTCCATGCTGCCGACCTGGGAGACCGTGGACCCCCAGCCGCCCATCGCCTGGATGCCGACCAGGGGCACGATGACCAGGGCCAGGAACATCAGGATGCCCTGGATGAAGTCGGTCCACGAGACGGCCAGGAAACCCCCGAGGAAGGTGTAGGAGATGATCACCAGGCCGCCGATCCACAGCGAAGCGGTGTAGGACAGCCCGAAGCTCGCCTCGAACAGCTTCGCCCCGGCCACCAGCCCGGAGGAGGTGTAGAAGGCGAAGAACAGCAGGATGACCGCCGCCGAGATCACCCGCAGGATCTTGCTGGTGTCGTCGAAGCGCCGCTCCAGGTAGTCGGGCACGGTGATGGCGTCGTCCGCGACCTCCGTATAGACGCGCAGCCGCCGGGCAACGAACTGCCAGTTCAGGTAGGCGCCGATGGTCAGGCCGATGGCGATCCAGATCTGGTTCATGCCCGAGGCGTACATCGCACCGGGCAGGCCGAGCAGCAGCCAGCCGCTCATGTCCGAGGCGCCGGCGGACAGGGCCGCCACGCCGGCGTTGAGGCTGCGTCCGCCGAGGACGTAGTCGGACATGTTGCTGGTCAGGCGGTAGGCGGCGATGCCGATGGCCATCATCGCCACCAGGTAGACCACGAACGTGGTCACCGTCGGGAGATTCATCGTGACTTCCATCGCCTCGCCTCCTCTAGCCCCGGCGTGCACCGAGCCAGGTGATGACGGACAGCGCCACGCACAGCGGCATGGGCACGAGCAGCCAGAACCAGGTGGCCGTGGTCAGTGCGTCTTCCATGGGGATCCCCTTTTGCTCGTTGTCGCGTCTCTCGTGTGGGTGGTTACTCGTTGAAGCGCTGCGGTTCGGGCAGCAGCAGGTTCTCGCCGGATTCCCCGGTGCCCTCGTCCTCCAGCGACATCAGCGAGGCGTTGCCGCCGGCGGCGGTGGTGTCGATGGATAGCGCCCGCTCAGTGGCGAAGCGGTAGAGGTAGCGCGGGCCGCCGGCCTTCGGGCCGGTGCCGGAGAGCCCCTCGCCGCCGAACGGGTGCACGCCGACCACCGCGCCGATCATGTTGCGGTTCACGTAGGCGTTGCCCACCTTCATCCGCGAGACCACGCGGTTCACCGTGGTGTCGATGCGGCTGTGGATGCCGAAGGTGAGCCCGTAGCCCATGGCGTTGACCTCGTCGACGACGCGGTCGATGTCCCGGGCGCGGAAGCGGACCACGTGCAGGATCGGGCCGAACTTCTCCTCGCCGAGCTGCTCGATGCTCTCGAGCTGGTAGGCCTGGGCGGGGAAGAATGTGCCGCTGCCGCCGTTGACGGGGAGCTCGCAGCGGTGCAGCAGGGTCGCCTCCTTCTCCATGCGCTCCGCGTGCTCGCTCAGCATCCGCCGGGCGTCCTCGTCGATCACCGGGGTGACATCGGTGGCGAGCGACCACGGGTCGCCGATGCTGAGCTCCGCCATGGCGCCGCGCAGCATCACCAGCAGCTTGTCGGCGATGTCCTCCTGCACGTAGAGCACCCGCAGCGCGGAGCAGCGCTGGCCGGCGCTCTGGAAGCTCGATTTGAGCACGTCCGCGACGACCTGCTCCGGCAGCGCCGAGGAGTCCACGATCATCGCGTTCTGGCCACCGGTCTCGGCGATCAGCGGCAGGATCGGCCCGTCGCGCTGGGCCAGGGTCTGGTTGATACCGCGGGCGGTGGGCACGGAGCCGGTGAAGGCCACGCCGGAGATGCGCGGATCCGCCACCAGCGGCGCGCCCACGGTGGGGCCGTCGCCGGGCAGCAGCTGGAGCACGTCGCCGGGGATGCCGGCGCGGTGGAGCAGGCTGACGGCGTAGTGGCCGATCAGGCTGGTCTGCTCCGCGGGCTTGGCGATCACCGCGTTGCCGGCCGCCAGGGCGGCGGTCACCTGGCCGGTGAAGATCGCCAGCGGGAAGTTCCACGGGCTGATGCACACGAACACGCCGCGGCCGCGCAGCTCGATGGTGTTGCGTTCGCCGGTGGGGCCGGGCAGGGGCATGGGACCGTCGAACTCCCGCCGGGCCTGGGCTGCGTAGTAGCGGCAGAAGTCCACCGCCTCGCGCACCTCGGCGATGCCGTCGGGGATGTGCTTGCCCGCCTCACGGGCGCACAGGGCGATCAGCGTGGGCATCTCGGCCTCGAGGAGGTCCGCGTAGCGCTCGATGCAGGCGGCGCGCTCGCTCGCCGGGGTGCGGTCCCAGTCGTCGAAGGCGCGCTGGGCGCGGGCGATGGCGTCCTCCACGTCCTGGGGCGTGGCCCAGGTGATCTGGCCGACCACGCGGGTGCGGTCCGCCGGGGCGCGTACCGCCTCGCCCTCGCCGAGCCGGGTGCTGCCGCCGATGATCGGGCCACCCTGCCAGTCCATCGCGTCGGCGCGCTGCATGCCCTCGTGCAGCCAGTTCAGGTGGGTGATGTCGCTGATGTCCACGCCCATGGAGTTGCGCCGCTCCGGCCCGTAGATGTCCGCGGGCAGGGGGATCCGCGGGTGCGGGATCGTATGGTGACGACGGACCTGGGCGATGGGGTCGGCGATGATCTCGTCCACCGGGGTCTTCTCGTCGACGATGCGGTTGACGAAGGAGCTGTTCGCGCCGTTCTCCAGCAGCCGGCGCACCAGGTAGGCAAGCAGGTCCTCGTGGCTGCCCACCGGGGCGTAGATGCGGCAGGGCAGGTCTAGGTTGTCCTCGCCGACGATCTGGTCGTAGAGCGCCTCGCCCATGCCATGCAGGCGCTGGAACTCGAAGTCGCGGTTATCGCCGGCCACCTCCAGCACGTAGGCGAGGGTGTGGGCGTTGTGGGTGGCGAACTGCGGGTAGAACGCCTCGCGGTCGGCGAGCATCTTGCGCGCGCAGGCCAGGTAGGCGACGTCGGTGTTCGCCTTGCGGGTGAACACCGGGTAGCCGTCGAGGCCCTGTTCCTGGGCGATCTTGATCTCGGTGTCCCAGTATGCGCCCTTGACCAGCCGCACCATGAAGCGCCGGCCGTGGCGCCGTGCCAGGTCGGCGAGCCAGTCCAGCAGCGGGAAGGCGCGCTTCTGGTAGGCCTGCACGGCGAGGCCGAGGCCCTGCCAGTCGCCCAGCTCCGGGTCCGAGGAGACCATCTCGATGATCTCCATGGACAGGTCCAGGCGCGCGGCCTCTTCGGCGTCGATGGTGAGGTTGATGTCGTGGTGGGCGGCCAGCCGGCAGAGGTCGCGCAGCCGTGGCAGCAGCTCCTCCATGACGCGGCGGCGGTGGCTGAGCTCGTAGCGCGCGTGCAGCGCGGAGAGCTTCACCGACACCCCGGGGGAGTCGTACGGACCGCGGTCGCCGGCGACGGCGCCGATCGCCTCGATGGCCTGGCGGTAGTCCTCGAAGTAGCGCAGGGCGTCCGCCTCGGTGCGGGCGGCCTCGCCGAGCATGTCGTAGGAGTAGCGGTAGCCCTCCTTCTCCAGGGGGCGGGCGCGCTTGAGCGCTTCGTTGATGGTGCGGCCCATCACGAACTGCCGGCCCATGATGCGCATGGCCTGGCGCACCGCCTGGCGGATCACGGGCTCGCCGCTGCGCCGGACCATCCGGTGCATGATGGTGCGGAAGTTGCGCTCCGGGTTGTCCTGGCTCTTGAGCACGCGGCCGGTGAGCATCAGGCCCCAGGTCGAGGCGTTGACGAACCACGAGGTGCTCGCGCCGAGGTGCGATTCCCAGTTGGAGCCGCCGATCTTGTCCTCGATGAGCTTGTCGACCGTCTCCGCGTCCGGCACCCGCAGCATCGCCTCGGCCAGGCACATGAGCACGACCCCCTCCTGGCTGGAGAGCTCGTATTCGTGCATGAACGCGTCGATACCGCTGTCGCGGCTGTTGCGCCGGACCTCCTGGACCAGGCCCCGGGCGCGTTCGGCGATGCGCTCCTTGGACTCGGCGGGCAGATCCGCGGCGTCCAGCAGCTTGCGCACGTGCGCCGTCTCGTCACAGCGATAGGCGGAGATGACGGGCTGGTACAGCGGGTGGTCGACAACAGAGGGTTTCTCGAAGTGCATGGGCGCCTCGTTAAGGGTTGATACGGCTCATATCGGTGCTGCGGTCCGGCAGTCCGGGCCGATCGCACCATCCTAGACGTTTTGGCATCGCTATGCCGTGGGGTGACGGCTGGTGCCTCCCACGGCGATTGTCGGGTCCTCCGGCGCGTTCACGCCGTGGAGTCCGGATTGTCCGGTGCGGGCAGCAGCGTCTCCCCGCCGGCCGGCCGGTGCGACTCCACCCGGCAGAGGAGCTCGCCGCGGGAGAGCCGGGCCAGCACCCGGGTGCCGTCGCCCGCCTCGGTGGCGTCACGAAGCGGCACGCCATTTCCGGCATCGGCGACAATGGCGTAGCCGCGCTCCAGGGTTGCCAGGGGGCTGACGGCCTGGAGGGCGTGCATCTGGTGTGTCAGGCCGGTGCGTTTGGCGGCCAGTGTGCGCCGGACACCGTTGCCCAGCCGCCGGGTGAGCTCGTCCACGCGCTCGCGCCGCTCCGGGATCCGCCGGCGCGGATCGTGGGGCGCGAGCCGGCGGGCCAGGCCGGCCAGGTGCTGCCGCCGCGTGGCGATGGCCCGCCGCTGTGCGCCGGCGAGGCGCTGCTCCAGCTCGTCGAGCCGTTGGGCGCGCTCCTGCAGGCGCCGGCCGGGATGCTGCAGGCGCAGCCGGTGGTCCACCCCGGTGAGTGTCGTGCGCCGCCGGTGGAGCACATCGCGCATGGCGGCGATGAGGCGGCGGCGCCGCTCGACGACCGCCTGGCGCAGCGTTGCCGCGTCCGGCGAGAGGAGCTCGGCAGCGGCGGAGGGGGTCGGTGCGCGCTGGTCGGCGACCAGGTCGGAGATGGTGACGTCCACCTCGTGGCCCACGGCGGAGACCACCGGCAGCGGGCAGGCGGCGATCGCGCGGGCGAGGACCTCCTCGTTGAACGCCCAGAGGTCCTCCAGCGAGCCGCCGCCCCGGGTGAGCAGGACCGTGTCGACCTCGCCGCGGCGGCCCGCCTGGGCCAGCCGTGCGGCGATGGCCTCTGCCGCGCCCTCGCCCTGGACCGGTACCGGGTAGACGATGACATGCATGCCGGGGAAGCGCCGCCGGAGCACGTGGAGCACGTCGCGGATCGCCGCGCCGGTCGGCGAGGTGACCACCCCCAGGCGCCGGATCCGCGACGGCAGGGCGCGCTTGCGTTCGGCGGCGAACAGCCCCTCGCGGTCGAGCCGCGCCTTGAGCTGCTCGAAGGCCTGCCGCAGTGCGCCGTCGCCGGCCGGCTCCATGTGCTCGACGATGAGCTGGAACTCGCCGCGGGCGGGATAGAGGCTCACGCGAACGCGTGCGATCACGCGCGTCCCGTCCGCCGGGCGGAAGCGCAGGTGGAGGTTGCGGTTGCGGAACATGGCGCAGCGCACCTGCGCCTCGCTGTCCTTGAGGCTGAAGTAGATGTGGCCGGAGCGTGGACGTGCCAGGTTGGAGACCTCGCCCTCGACCCAGAGCAGGGGGAAGCCGCTCTCCAGCAGCAGCTTCACCTCGCGGTTGAGCCGGGAGACGGTGTAGACGTCCTGTGGCGGCGGCGCGTTGTCGACCATGGGCGGGAAGAATACCAAGGTCGGGGTGTGCCCGGGCAAGCACGGATGATGCTGCACAGCGCAACCGCCGGACCGTCCGGCGGCCGCCGTCAAGGCTGCGTTCAGATGATGCCGGTCTCCAGCCCTGCGGCGAGGCCCTCCGCCAGCTCCTCGACCTGATCGGCGAAGGCCGGGTCCCACGTGCCCTGCAGGATCAGCGGCGGCTGCACCCAGCGCCAGCGCAGGCCGGTGATGATGGTCTCGGCCTGGCGCCGGGTGCCGGTGCCGTCCCGGCCGGCGCGGATGTACAGCGCGCAGGGCAGGCCCTGCTGGCGCTCCAGCACCGGGTAGTAGCAGCGGTCGAAGAAGTCCTTGAGCGCGCCGCTCATGCTGCCGAGGTTCTCGGTGGTGCCGAGCAGGATGGCATCGCAGGCGAGAACGGACTCCGGGCCCGTCTCCAGCGGCGCGGACACCTCGACCTCCACCCCGGATACCTCGGGGCTGCGCGCGCCGCGTTCGGCGGCCTCCAGCAGCGTCCGGGTGTTGGGGGAGGGTGCGTGGGCGACGATCAGCAGGCGGCGGGCCATGATCCCTCCCCTCAGCCCCGGCCGGGGCCCTTCCAGACGCGCAGGTCGCCGATCCATTCGAGTCCCCGGGCGGCTTCGCGCAGCACGGCGGCTGCCTGGTGCAGGTCCTGGCCGTCCGGGAGGTCGTCGACGTACAGCGAGATGTCGATCTCGTTGTCGAGGTAGTGCAGGTCCAGCGCCACGCGGTCCCGCCAGGCGGGTAAACCGGACCAGACCGCCTCCAGCTCGCCCTCCACGTCCCGCCGCAGGGGCAGGCCGGGGCGCAGGCCGTGCTCCGGCTTGGCCTCGTCATCCTGGGGATCGATGTGGAAGGTGACGTCGGTGAGCCGCGGGAATGACTCGCGCAGGCGCCGGGCAACTTCGTTGCCGATCTCGTGGCCCTCGGAGACGGTGACCCTTGCGGGCACGACGATGTGCAGGTCCGCGACGACCTCGCTGCCGAGGGTGCGGGTGCGCAGCTCGTGGACGCCGCGCACGCCCTCGACGGCCTCCGCGACCTCGCGCATGGTCTCCTGCTCGGCCTCCGGCAGTGCCGTGTCCACCAGCTCCTGGCTGGATTCCCACAGCAGCTGGCCACCGATCTGTCCGACCATGATGCCCACCACCGTGGCGGCGACGGCGTCAAGCCAGCCGATCCCGAACTGCGCCCCGATCAGGCCGAGGAGCACGACGACGGTGGAGAGGGCGTCAGAGCGTGAGTGCCAGGCGTTGGCCTCGAGCAACCGCGAGCCGATCCGGCGGGCGACAGCGAGGGTGTAGCGGTAGATCCACTCCTTGGAGACGAGGCCGATCACCGCGACCCCGATCGCCCAGGCGCCGGGGGCGTGCACCGGTGTGCCGTGGACCAGGCGGGAGATGCTCGCCCACGCGATGCCGCCGGCGACGAAGATCAGCACGCTGCCGAGCCACAGTGTCGCGAGGGTCTCGATACGGCCGTGGCCGTAGGGGTGATTGCTGTCCGGCCCGCGCCGGCCGAAGTGGGTGGCGGCGATCACGAACGCATCGGTGAGCACGTCCGAGAACGAGTGAATACCGTCGGCGATCAGTGCAGCGGAGCCCACCAGCGCGCCGGCGACGACCTTGGCAACACCGATGGCCGTGTCGATGCCCGCGCCGAGCAGTGTGACCCGGTGGGCCTCCCGCGTCTCGGCGTCGCGTCGGTTGTCTTGCGTTGCGGCGGTGTCGGTGTCTGACTCGTTCATGGTCCCGTATCGGCGGCTCGTGAATGGGGCGGTGAGGCGCCCGCCGTCCGCGGATGATACTACCAGGGCCGGGGACGGGCGATGCCGTGTGCACCGTCGTCGCGGTGGGGCCGGCGGGCGTCTCTCCGCGCGGGCCGCGCGCGTTTACCGTGACTCGCGCGCGGACTATAATGGCCGGTTATTCATCAATCCCGCCATGACGAGCAGGTGCCCGCCGTATGCGAATCGCCCAGGAAGCCCTGACCTTCGACGACGTCCTCCTCCTTCCGGCCTATTCCGACGTCCTGCCCCGCGACGCCGACCTCGGTTCCAGGCTGACCCGGGGCATCGAGCTCAACATCCCGCTGGTCTCCGCGGCCATGGACACGGTCACCGAGGCCCGCCTCGCGATCGCGCTGGCGGCTCAGGGCGGTGTCGGCATCGTGCACAAGAACATGACCCCCGAGGCCCAGGCCCGGGAGGTCCGCCAGGTCAAGAAGTTCGAGAGCGGCATCATCAAGGAGCCGATCACGGTGCCGCCGGAGACCACCATCGCCGAGGTCCTCGAGATCACCCGCCAGCACGGCATCTCCGGCGTTCCGGTGGTGGATGGCGCCGGCAATCTCACGGGCATCGTGACCAGCCGTGACCTGCGGTTCGAGCGGCGCCTGGACGCACCGGTCACCGAGGCGATGACCGGGCGCGACCGCCTGGTCACCGTGCGCGAGGGGGCCGAGCGCGACGAGATCCTGGAGCTGCTGCACCAGAATCGTATCGAGAAGCTGCTGGTGGTCAACGACGACTTCCAGCTCCGCGGCATGATCACCGTCAAGGATATCCAGAAGTCCCGCGATTACCCGCTCGCCTGCAAGGACGAGCACGGCCGGCTGCGCGTCGGCGCTGCCGTGAGCACCGGTTCCGGCACCGAGGAGCGCGTCGACGCGCTGGTCGAGGCCGGTGCCGACGTGGTGGTGGTGGACACCGCCCACGGCCACAGCCGCGGCGTCGCCGACCGGGTGCGCTGGATCAAGCGGACCTATCCGGACATGCAGGTGATCGCCGGCAACATCGCCACCGCGGACGCCGCCCGCGCGCTCTACGAGGCCGGCGCCGACGCGGTGAAGGTCGGCATCGGACCCGGCTCGATCTGCACCACCCGCGTGATCGCCGGCGTGGGCGTGCCCCAGATCACCGCCATCGCCAACGTCGCCGGCGAGCTTGAGGGCTCGGGGCTGCCGGTGATCGCCGACGGCGGCGTGCGCTACTCCGGGGACATGGCGAAGGCCATCGTCGCCGGCGCCCACGCGGTGATGATGGGCAGCATGTTCGCCGGCACCGAGGAGGCCCCCGGCGAGGTCGAGCTCTACCAGGGCCGCTCGTACAAGTCCTACCGCGGCATGGGCTCCATCGGTGCCATGTCCGGCGCCCAGGGCTCCTCCGACCGCTACTTCCAGGAGGAGGCCGACAGCGTCGAGAAGCTCGTGCCCGAGGGCATCGAGGGGCGCGTGCCCTACAAGGGCAGCCTCACGGCCATCGTCCACCAGCTCATGGGCGGCCTGCGTGCCAGCATGGGCTACTGCGGCTGCGCCACCATCGAGGACTTCCGCACCCGTCCGGAGTTCACGCGCATCACCGGTGCCGGCGTGCGCGAGAGCCACGTCCACGACGTGAACATCATCAAGGAAGCGCCGAACTACCGGGTCGACTGAACCCGGGCGAACGCGCGTGGATCGCCGGACACAGCGGGGGCACCACAGCGGGGGCACGGACGCCGCCGGGCGCCCCCGCTGGTTCCTGCCCGCCATCGTGGCCGCCCAGCTGCTGGCCACGTCCATGTGGTTCGCGCCCAACGCGGTGATGCCGGCACTGCAGGCGCACTGGGACGTCCCCGGCGGTGTGGGCTGGGTCACCGCCGCGGTGCAGCTCGGCTTCATCGCCGGCACCCTCGTCAACGCGCTGCTGGCGGTGGCGGACCGTTTCCACCCCGGCCGGGTTTTCCTGGTCGCGGCGCTGGCCGGTGCCTCTGCCAACGCCGCGGTGATCCCCCTCGCGGACCAGGCCGTCGCCGTCGTGGTGGCCCGGTTCGTCGTCGGGGTGTGCCTCGCCGGGATCTATCCGGTGGGGATGAAGATCGCCGCCGGCTGGTACCGGGAGGGGCTGGGCCGGGCGCTGGGCTTCCTGGTGGGGGCACTGGTGCTCGGCACCGCCTCCGGCCACCTGCTGCGCAGCATCCTGCCGGGCGCCCTGTGGCCGCTGGTGATCGCCGCGACCTCGCTGGCCGGGGTGGTGGCCGGCGCGGTGATGGCCCTGGCCCCGGAGGGGCCGCACCTCGCCCGCAGCGGGCCGGTGCGCTTCGGCGGTGTGTTCCTCGCCTTCCGCTCCCCGGCCTTCCGTGCCTCGGCGTTCGGCTATTTCGGCCACATGTGGGAGCTCTACGCGTTCTGGGCGTTCGCGCCGGTGTGGTTCGCCGCCCACGGCAGCGATCCCCGGGCGATCCCGCTGCTGGCCTTCGGCGTGATCGCCATGGGGGCGCTGGGCTGCGCCGGCGGCGGCCTGCTGGCGCGGCGGTGGGGCAGCGGCCGGGTTGCCTGGGTGCAGCTCCTCGTCTCGGGGGTGTGCTGCGCACTCTCGCCGCTGATCTTCCAGGCCGGACCGACGGCCTTCGTCGGGATCCTGCTGGTCTGGGGGATTGCCGTCGCCGGCGATTCGCCCCAGTTCTCGACGCTGAACGCCGCCAATGCCCCCCGCGAGCTCGTGGGCTCGGCGCTGACGCTGGTGAACTCGGTCGGCTTCGCCATCAGCATCGTCACCCTCGGCCTGCTGGACTGGCTGCAGTTCGTGCTGCCGGCGCGCTACCTGCTCACGCCGCTGGTGATCGGTCCGCTGCTGGGGCTGATCGCCGCGCGGCGGCTGCTGCGCCCGGCGGCCTGAACCCGGGCGTCAGCCGGCGAGCCGCAGGGGCGTGTCTCCCGGCGGCGTGCGGTTGCCGTCGCGGAGATAGTCGAGGATATGGCGTGCGAGCGGGACGCCCGCCGCGTTGAGCCCCTCGTTGCCGAAGAACACGTTGAACTCCAGCACGTAGAAGTGGCCGCCCACGGTGAGCAGGTCGAAGCCCGCGTGATCGATGCCCAGGTGCCGTGCCATGCGCCCGACCAGCGCCACCGCCGCGTCGGGGACGTCGTCGAACACCAGCCGCCCGCCGCGGGCGACGTTGTTGTGGAACGCGCCCTCGGCGCCCTCGCGCCAGTAGGCCGTCACCACCCGGTCGCCGACGTAGACCACGCGCAGGTCGCGCTGCGCCGGCAGGACCTCCTGCACGTAGAGCACGTCGTGCTCCGCCGCCCACGCACGCAGCGCCGCGGCGCTGTCGATCAGCGCCACGCCCCGGCCCATGGAGCTGCGCGGGACCTTCGCCACCAGCGGCAGCCCGAGCACGTCGAGTGCCTGCTCCACGGCGAGGGCGTTCGCCGGGAGGATGAGGGTCTCGGGCACGTGGGCCGGGAAGGCCGCCTGCAGGGCACGGGTCATCTCGATCTTGTCGTGGCCGAGGTGATAGCTCGCCGGACTCGGGAAGATCCGCCGCTGCATCGCGTAGACGAGGGCGTTGACCTGCCAGTACTCGGGGAAGAGGAGCCAGTCGGCGTCGAGGAGCTCGCTGCGGCAGGCGGGGAAGGACTCCGGGCGGAGGTAACGCACGCCGGGCAGGCCCAGGGCGCGGTAGGCGTTGAAGGTGATCAGATTCATGGCTGTCGTATCGTGCGTGACGCCTCTATACGGTATCCTTCGCAATTCGAATTCGCGCGCGAAGTCTACCCCCATTCCCGAGATTCCGGAACAGCCCATGACCCAGGATATCCACGCCCACCGCATCCTCGTACTCGACTTCGGCTCCCAGTACACCCAGCTCATCGCCCGGCGGGTGCGCGAGGCGGGCGTGTACTGCGAAATCCACCCCTGCGACTGCACCGGGGAGGCCGTCCGCGGCTTCGGGGCGAGCGGCGTGATCCTCTCCGGCGGCCCGGAGTCCGTGCACTTCGCCGACACCCCGCGGATCCCCGCGGCGGTCTTCGAGCTCGGGGTGCCGGTGCTCGGTATCTGCTACGGCATGCAGGCCATGGCCGCCCAGCTCGGAGGCGCCGTGGAGCCGTCCTCGCACAAGGAGTTCGGCTACGCGCGGGTACGCGCCCGCGGCCATTCCCGGCTGCTGCGCGATATCGAGGATCACGCGAGCCCCGAGGGCTACGGGCTGCTGGACGTGTGGATGAGTCACGGCGACCGCGTCAGCGCGCTGCCGGAGGGCTTCAAGGTCGTCGCCAGCACCGACAGCGCCCCGATTGCCGGCATGGGCGACGATGAGCGCGGCTACTACGGCGTGCAGTTCCACCCCGAGGTCACCCACACCGCCCAGGGCCAGCGCATCCTCTCGCGCTTCGTCCACGAGATCTGCGGCTGCGCCGGCGACTGGACGGCGGGCAACATCATCGAGGACAACGTCGCCCGTATCCGCGAGCAGGTGGGCGACGAGAACGTCCTGCTCGGGCTCTCCGGCGGCGTCGATTCCTCCGTGGTCGCCGCGCTGCTGCACAAGGCCATCGGCGACCAGCTCACCTGCGTGTTCGTGGACAACGGCCTGCTGCGCCTCGACGAGGGCGAGCAGGTCATGGCCACCTTCGCCCGGCACATGGGCGTGCGCGTGATCCACGTCGACGCCGAGGACCGCTTCCTCGACCGCCTCGCCGGTGTCGACGACCCGGAGGACAAGCGCCGGATCATCGGCAACACCTTCATCGACGTCTTCGACGAGGAGGCGGGCCGGCTCGAGAACGTCCAGTGGCTCGCCCAGGGCACCATCTACCCGGACGTCATCGAGTCCGCCGGCGCGGCCACCGGCAAGGCCCACGTGATCAAGTCCCACCACAACGTGGGCGGGCTGCCGGAGAAGATGAACCTCAAGCTGCTGGAGCCGCTGCGCGAGCTGTTCAAGGACGAGGTCCGGCGCATCGGCCTGGAGCTCGGTCTGCCCGCGGAGATGATCCACCGTCATCCCTTCCCCGGGCCGGGCCTCGGCGTGCGCATCCTCGGCGAGGTGCGCAAGGAATACACCGATCCCCTGCGCCAGGCGGACGCCATCTTCATCGAGGAGCTGCGTGCCGGCGGTCACTACGAGCAGGTCAGCCAGGCATTCGCCGTGTTCCTGCCGGTGAAGTCCGTGGGCGTGACCGGCGACGGCCGCCGCTACGAGTACGTGATCGCGCTGCGGGCGGTGGAGACCGTTGACTTCATGACCGCGCGCTGGGCACACCTGCCCTACGAGTTCCTGGACCACGTCTCGCGGCGCATCATCAACGAGATCGAGGGCATCTCCCGCGTGGTCTACGACATCTCCGGCAAGCCGCCGGCGACCATCGAGTGGGAGTGATTACACGTCGGGAGCGGCTTGAAGATCCGCCGGGCGAGGGTGTGTCGTTCCGGGAATCGGCGATGTTTCAAACAGGGGAGATCGCATCGGGAACGGTCCCGCTGGAGCGTTCGAAGGACTGCCGGGGGGCGTACGCACGAGCAATGGGTTGCAGGCCAGGCGGGGGCATCCGTGACCGCGGTCCGATGCCGCCGGAACGGAATGAAGCGGTGTTTCCGTGGATCGGAGTCACCAGTTATCCCTTCAGTCTCTCCTCGTGGGGCGTATCGTCATAGTCGGGATCAAGCCGCTTGCGCAGCTTCTGGTAACCTTCAATGACGAGGCCCATGGCTAGGGCCCCTCCTATCGCGTAACCGATGAGCACCAGAAGCATCAGGAGAAAATTGGTCTGGCTGAGAAAGGTTAACGTGTAGGGCTGCATCAGGAGGAAAAAGGTCAGTGCCACGAAAAGGCCGGCCCCGATGGCCCACCTGAGCTGATAGCCAAGCAGGTAATTGTGTCCATATTTATCGAGCACCCCGTGGATATTGACTGCCTGCCGGTAGTTGAGTACGACCGCGATCCCCGAAGGGTGTTTCCCGGGCCCGGCGAGCTTGTCGATACCCACGCGCTGGCGTAACGCCTTGAGCCTGTTCCGGCTTTTCACATCGATCATTGCGACCGTCAGTTCGATGTCACGGCCGACCAGCGGGAGGTAGACAGTCTCGGATCCCGACGGCCAGGAGATCTGAATATCGTCGATAAAGTACAGGCGATGGGTGGTGCGGCTGCCGGTATTGGGGTTGACCACCGTATGCTTCTTCTCGGTCAGCTTGCCATGCAGCTGGGTCGCTGTTTCCCTCAGCTTTGTATCCCGCCACAGCCCATGGGCGGTAATGAAAAGGCCCAGCGCTATGATAACGAGGTCCAGCAGGACGAGGAGGAGGAGCAGTGGAAGGGGAACGCTCTGCCTGTCGAAAGCAAATGCCACAGGCAGCATGAGACCGAGAAGCGTAAGGACAACCCCGAAGAACAGGGCAAGCCACTTGAAGAGGATCAGGCGCAGATGAATCGAACGGGCGTGGTATCGCTCCAGTGCGCTCAAGGGGCGATTGTCAGTGTCCAACTCGGCTCCTTGCCAGCAGTTCCGGGATCATCTTCAAGAGCGGTATGGTATCAGCAGGGCAGAAAGCCCTACACCTGATGTTTCTCGATAGACTCCAGATCGGAATTGTCGGCCGCCTGGTCCACGGTGTGGGCTCGCCATTCCCGGCGACACCGCATAGGCTGTAGTCCATCGATCCGGGAGGGCCCCATGAGCCTTCGTCACGACCATCCGCGCTTCTGGCGTGATCCGGCGCTGCCCTTCCTCGAGGCCCGTCGGGTCACGGACGGCCGGCGTGTCTGCTACGCCAGGCACAGCCACGAGAGCTTCTCCATCGGCGCGGTTACTGGCGGCAACAGCACGTACTGGAACCAGGGCCATGCCGAAACGGTCGCCCCCGGTACCGTGGTGGTCATGAATCCCGAAGCGGTGCATGCCTGCAATCCCATCGACGAGCGCCCCTGGTCGTACGACATGCTCTACCTGGACACCGCCTGGCTCGGCGCACTGCAGCGGGAACTCGGTGCGCCCGGCCACCTCGACGTACAGCTATACACTGCCCGCTCGAGTCGCCACCCGGCCCTGTATCGGCGCCTGACGACCCTCTGCGACACCCTCTTCGATCCGGATGCCGGTCGCCTGGCCAGGGAAACCGAGGCCACCGCGCTGGTCGTGGAGATGCAGCGCTGCCTCACACCGAGGATGCCACCATCCGGTAACGACCCCCTCGGTCTGCGTCGCGCGGCGGACTACATCGACACCCACTGTACGGAGGCCATCGGGCTGGACGACATCTGCCGTGTCGCCGGCCTGTCCCGCTCCCACCTGGTGCGATGCTTCAAGGCCCACTTCGGGCTGACGCCCCACGCCTTCCTCACCGACCGGCGCGTTCGGTTCGCTCGTCGCCAGGTGCGCCGTGGCCGTCCCATCGCCGAGGTCGCCGCGGACTGCGGCTTCGCCGATCAGGCACACTTCCAGCGCACCTTCAAGCGTCTGCAGGCGGCCACGCCGGGACAGTATGCCGCGGGTCACAGCAGCAGATAGAGCGCACTCGCCGCCAGCAGCACCGCTATGCCGCGATTGAACAGGCGCACCCTCGCCGGACGGTCCAGGAACCGCCTCAGGTGGGCACCGGCATAGGCCCAGCAGCCGATCGACAGGTAGCAGATCACGAAGAACAGGGTCGCGAACCACGCCACCAGGCCGAGGTCACCGCCCGCCGCATAGGCCCCCATGCCAGCCATCGAGGCCAGCCAGGCCTTGGGGTTGAGCCACTGCATGGTCGCGCCCACCAGCCATGACGGCGCCGCCGCGGGGGCGGCCGTCTCCAGGCGGCCGTCGTCCGCCGCAAGGCGACAGGCCAGGTAGAGCAGGAAGGCCACGCCGGCCCAGCGTACCCCCTCGATAATGCCCGGCCAGCGGACCATCAGCCGGTGAAGGCCCAGACCGATCAGCACCAGCAGCAGGGTGAAGCCGACCGTCGCGCCGGTGACATGGCGCAGGCTAGCCCGGAATCCATGCCGTGTCCCGGCGCTCAGCGCCACCAGGTTCACCGGGCCGGGGGAAAGGGAGGCCGCCAGTGCGAAGGCGGCCATGGACAGCGACAGGGTCACGGTCATGGGGGATGTCCTCGGTGTCTTGATCTCGTGCCGGCCAGGCTGGAACGCCGCGCGGCCGGTGTATTGAACGGGATTGCTACCGGGCGCGACGGGGGCGGGGCGGCGGACAACGCCCGCCGGCTTCCTGTATCCTTGAGGCCGATTGATGACGGTGTCGAGCAGAGTCGTCTCCCCGCGAAGCGCTCCCTCTCCCACGCCAGCAGAAGATGTGTGCCGTTGATGGCAAAGCGACGTTATGAATCCCGGGTCGATCACCGTGAAACCCCTTGACCATGCCGGGTTGGGTGACCAGCTGACGACCGGGCGGGGTGTGATGTCCGTCGGCGGCCGGGCCGTCCCCGCGGTGCCGTGAACGACGACGCGTCATCCGAGGCCGGCGCCGCGGCGGACGAGGGCTTCATGGCCCGCGCCCTGGCCCTTGCCGGGCGTGCCGCCGAGGCGGGCGAGGTGCCCGTGGGGGCGGTGGTGGTCGCCGGCGACGGGAGCGTGATCGGCGAGGGCTGGAACCGGCCCATCGCCGACCACGACCCCACGGCCCACGCGGAGATCGTGGCGGTGCGCGACGCCGCCCGTCGGCGTGCCGCCTACCGCCTGCCCGACGCCACGCTCTACGTGACCCTGGAGCCCTGCCCCATGTGCGTGGGGGCGCTGGTCCACGCGCGGGTGCGCCGCGTGGTCTTCGGCGCCGCGGACCCGAAGACCGGCGCCTGCGGCGGCGCGCTGGCGCTGCACGGGCACGCCAGTCACAATCATCGCCTGCAGGTCGACGGCGGGGTGATGGCCGATGCCTGCGGCGAGCGGCTGCAGCGCTTCTTCCGTGCCCGGCGCGCCGCCTCGCGGCCGGCGGTGCGGCTGGTCCGGCTGACCCCGGAGAATGCCCACGGCTACGAGGGCGTCGCGGTGGGCGAGGGCCAGGGGGCATTCGTGAGCGACGCGCCGACGCTGATGCGGCGCCACTTCCGCGAGGGTTATGCCGAGGCGCTGTACGGCATCGAGGCCGGCGGCCGGCCGGTGGGGCTGATGGCGCTGGTGCCGCCGGTACAGGGTGTGGACTATCCCGGACGGCGCGGCGACGAGGCCTGGCTGGAGGGGCTGCGCATCGACCGCCGTCATCAGGGGCGGGGTGTGGCGACCCGGGCGCTGCGCGGGATCGTCGCGATCGCGGCCCGGCGCTATCGGTGGCTGAGCCTGACGGTGAACCTGCGCAACGACAAGGCCGAGGCGGCGTACCGGCGTTTCGGTTTCCGCGACACGGGGGCGCTCTATCACGGCGGACCGGCGGGGCCGCAGCGCATACTGACCCTGCCGCTGGACACGGAGGACGAGAATGGCGAAGGGACCTGAACGGGTGGCGCGGGCGCTCGCCGAGCGTGGCCGCGAGGTCACCATCGAGTCGGTGGACGAGTCCACCCGCACCGCGGCCGAGGCCGCCGCGGCGCTGGGCGTGGACGTCGGCCAGATCGCGAAGAGCCTGGTTTTCCGCGGTGTCGACAGCGGTGATGCGCTGCTGGTCATCGCCAGCGGCGACCGGCGCGTGGACGAGGTGCTGCTGGCCGAGCTCGCCGGCGAGGGCATCGGCCGCGCGGATGCCGCGTTCGTGCGCGAGCATACCGGCTTCGCCATCGGCGGTGTCCCCCCGGTAGGCCATCCGGAAAGGCTGCGCTGCTGGCTGGACGACGCGCTGTGGCGCTTCGAGCGTGTCTGGGCCGCGGCGGGCTCGCCGTTCGCGGTCTTCCCCGTGGCGCCCTCGGCGCTGCCCGAACTCACCGGCGGGACACGGGCCCGCGTGACGCGATAGCGGAGGAATGATGGGCGGTTGGCTGGAGCTGCGGCATCTGCGCAGCCTGAAGACGATCTGCGAGACGGGCAGCCTGGTCGCCGCGGCGGAGCGGCTGAATCTCACCCAGAGCGCGCTCTCTCACCAGATCAAGGGGCTTGAGTCCCGCGTCGGCGCGGAGCTGTTCTTCCGCCGCTCGCGGCCGCTGCGCCTCGCCCCGGCAGGGCAGATGCTGCTGGAGCTCGCCGACCGCGTGCTCCCGGAGGTGGAGACCGTCGAGCAGCGGCTCAACAACCTGGCCGCGGGCCAGGGCGGGCGGCTTCACCTCGCGATCGAGTGCCACAGCTGCTATCAGTGGCTGCTGCCCACGATGGAACGCTACCGCGAGCGCTGGCCGGAGGTGGAGATGGACCTGTCCATGGGGTTCAATTTCCACCCGCTGCCGGCGTTGGTGCGCGGCGATATCGACATGGTTATCACCTCCGACCCGGACCCGGCGCTCACCGGCATTCACTACTCGCCGCTGTTCCGCCACGAGGTCCAGCTGGCCGTGCCCGCGGGCTCCACGCTCGCCGCCCAGGACCACATCGAGCCCGAGGACCTGGCGGACCAGACCCTGATCACCTACCCGGTGTGCCGGTCGCGGCTGGACGTGTTCAGCCGTTTCCTGGACCCGGCCGGTGTGGCGCCCGCGGCGGTGCGTACCTCCGAGCTCTCGGTGATGATCGTCCAGCTCGTGGCGAGCCGCCGCGGCGTGACCGCGATGCCGAGCTGGGCGCTGGAGGAGCACCTCGCCCGGGGCCAGATCCAGGTCTGCCGGCTCGGGCCCGGCGGGCTGTGGAGCACGCTCTATGCCGCGGTGCGCGAGGAGGAGGCCACGCTGCCGTACCTGAGCGGCTTCATCGCCGCCGCGCGCCGGCTCACCGGCGAGACCCTGCGCGGCATCCGCCCGGTGTCGCTGCCGGAGTGAGGCCGCCGAGGTGAATACCCTGGCGCTTTTCGTGGTGACGGCGCTGGCGGAGATCGCCGGCTGTTACCTGCCGTATCTCTGGCTCAACGAGGGACGCAGCCCGTGGCTCCTGCTGCCGGCGGCCGCGAGCCTCGCGCTGTTCGTCTGGCTGCTTTCTCTCCACCCCACCGCGGCAGGGCGGGTCTACGCGGCCTACGGCGGGGTCTACGTCGCCACCGCCGTGGTCTGGCTGTGGGCTGTGGACGGGATTCGGCCGACCGCGTGGGATCTGCTCGGTTCCGCGGTGGCACTGACCGGGATGGCAATCATCATGTTCGCCCCGCGCGCCGCCTGAGCACCTACGCCGGGCCGGGGGCGATGTAGAATGGCGGCCCGGCAAACGACAGGAGTCGATCCATGGCGAATATCTTCAAGCAGATCGTCGACGGCGAGATGGACGCGGACATCGTCTACCAGGACGATCGGGTCACCGCCTTCCGTGACATCGCGCCCAAGGCGCCGACACACATCCTCATCGTGCCGAACAAGGTCATCGAGACGGTGGACGACATCGCCGACGAGGACGAGGCGCTGATCGGGCACATGGTGGTGGTGGCGCGCGATCTCGCCCGCCGCGAGGGGATCGCGGAGTCCGGTTACCGGCTGCTGGTCAACTGCCGTGAGCACGGTGGCCAGGAAGTCTATCACCTGCACGTCCATCTCATGGGCGGTCGTCCCATGGGGCCGATGGTGGTGGGCTGACCCGGGATCGCGTCGGCCGCGGGCGCCCGCTCCGCGGCCGCTAGAACGGCCAGACCAGCGGTGCGATCGTCACCGCCACCGCCATGGTGAGGAGGTTGAGCGGCAGGCCGAAGCGGAGGTAGTCCGCGAAGCGGTAGCCGCCGGGGCCGAAGACCATCAGGTTGGTCTGGTAGCCCAGTGGCGAGGAGAAGCTCGCCGAGGCGGCGATCATCAGGCAGATCATGAACGGTGTGGGGTTCACCCCCAGGCCCTGCGCCGCCGACAGCGCCACCGGGAAGACCAGCACCGCGGCGGCGTTGTTGGTGATCATCTCCGTGAACAGCGAGGTGACCGCGAACACCGCGAGCAGCACCAGCCAGGGCCGTCCCCCGGCCGCGCTCACCAGCGCGTCGGCGAGAGTGGTGGCGGCGCCGCTGTTGGCCATCGCCTGGCCCACGCCCAGTGCCGCACCGATCACCAGCAGGACGGACCAGTCCACGTGCCGCCGGGCCTCGGCGCTGCTGGTGCAGCCGGTGAGGACCATGCCGCCGGCGGCGAGCAGGGCGGCGTTGAGCATCGTGAGCACGCCGCTGGCGGCCGCGGCGACCATGGCGGCGAGCAGCCCGAGCGCGATCCAGGCCTTGTCGTGGCGGCGGGGTGCGGAATCCTCCACCTGGCTGACCAGAAAGAAGTCGCGGCCGTTGCGCTGGCGCTGGAGAAAGCTCGGGTGGGTCTCCAGCAGCAGCGTGTCGCCGGCCTGCAGCACGATGTCGCCGATCTTGCCGGACAGGCGCCGGCCACCACGGGCCACCGCCACTACGGCGGCGTTGTATTCGCTGCGGAAGCGCCCGGCGCGGATGCTGCTGCCCACCAGCGGACACTCGTTGGAGACCACCGCCTCGACCATGCAGCGCTGGTCGCGCCGGCCCTGAAGCTTGTGCACCTGGTCGGTGGCGGGCTGGAGGCCGCGCATGCGCTGGAGGTCCACCACCGATTCCACCACCCCGGCGAAGACCAGCCGGTCGCCGGCCTGGAGCCGCTCGCTGGGGGCAACCGCGGGCAGGACCTGGCCGTCGCGCTCGATCTCCGCGAGGAACAGGCCGGGCAGGTGGCGCAGGCCCGCCTGCTCGATACTGCGTCCCACCAGCGGCCCGTCCGGGTCGACCACCACCTCCGCGGTGTAGCGCCGGGGGTCTGCGTCGATGTCCAGCGCGGCGCGGTTGTCCGGCAGCAGCCGGGGGCTCGCGACCAGGATGTAGACCAGCCCCAGCAGGGCCACGGGCACGCCTACCCAGGCGAGGTCGAACAGCGCGACCGGGGCCACCGCCGGCTCGCCCTGGATCAGTCCGGCGACCACCAGGTTGGTGCTGGTCCCGATCAGGGTGCACATGCCGCCGAATATCGAGGCGTAGGACAGTGGCAGGAACAGCCGCGAGGCGGGCAGACGCGTACGTTTGGCGAGGTCGCTCACCACCGGCAGGAACATCGCGACCACCGGGGTGTTGTTGAGGAATGCCGACAGCCCGGAGACCGGCGGCAGCAGCCGCAGCTGGGCGCTTAGCAGCCGCCGCGGCCTGCCCACGATGGGCTCGCTGATGATCGCGAGCGCCCCGGTGCGCACCAGTCCGGCGACCACCACGAACAGCAGCCCCACGGTCACCAGGCCCGGGTTGCCGAAGCCGGCCACGGCCTCGGCGGGGGCGAGCAGCTGGTCGGTGCCGGTGAGCGCGGTGGCGGTCATGAGCACGCCGAGGGCGCCGAACAGCAGGGTGGTGGGGGAGGCGGCGTTGCGCGCGAGGCCGATGATCACGGCGAGCACGACGGCGATCGTGAGCCAGGCTTCCCAGGTCAACGCGTTCCTCCCGGTGTGATGGCTGCCGGCGCTCCGGCACGGGCACCGCGCGCGCCGTTGGGGCGCGCGCGGCCGGGGGCCGTGCCCCGAGGGGGCTATTCTACGGCAGGCAGCGGATCGTGGAAGTGGCGTCCCGCGGTGACTTCCGGGACCACGCCGGTGCGCACCACGAAGTCACCGAAGCACTCGCCGTCCCCGCGCTCCCGGGCGTAGTCGCCGAGCAGCGCGCCCAGGGTCTCGAGGATCGTGGCCTCGTCGATGTTCTCGCGGTAGAGCTTGGCGAGGCGCGAGCCGGTGCGGTTGCCGCCGAGGTAGAGGTTGTACTTGCCCAGCGCCTTACCCACGAAACCGATCTCGGCGATGTAGGGCCGGGCACAGCCGTTGGGGCAGCCGGTCATGCGGGTGACGATCGGGTCCGCCTCCGGATCCAGGCCGGCGTCGCGCATCAGCGTCTCGAGTTTGTCGACGAAGGTCGGCAGGTAGCGCTCGCTCTCCGCCATGGCCAGCCCGCAGGTAGGGAAGGCCACGCAGGCCATGGAGGCGGCGCGCAGGGCCGAGGCGTGGCGCTCCAGGCCGTATTCCTCGATCAGCGACTGGATGCGCTCGCGCTGGCCCTCGGCCACGCCGGCGATCACCACGTTCTGGTTGGTGGTGATGGCGATGTCGCCCTCGTGGACCCCGGCGATGGCGCGCAGGCCGCTCATGATCCGGCGCTCGTCGTCGAAGTCGGCGACCCGGCCGTTCTGCACGAACAGCCCGTAGTGCCAGTCGCCGTCGTCGCCCTGGTACCAGCCGAGGCGGTCGGTG
The DNA here is from genome assembly GCF_041949875.1 of Arhodomonas sp. KWT2. Taxonomy (NCBI): domain Bacteria; kingdom Pseudomonadati; phylum Pseudomonadota; class Gammaproteobacteria; order Chromatiales; family Ectothiorhodospiraceae; genus Arhodomonas; species Arhodomonas sp. KWT2. Next base: position 86,484 of record NZ_JBHFPQ010000043.1, on the reverse strand, counting down.
TTGTCGTCGAAGCGGTACGCCCGGGCCGGTTCGAGCTCGTGGCCCAGGCGTTTCTCCACCTCGCGGCGGAACCAGTCGGCGCCGTGGTCGTCCACGGTGTACTTCAGCCGGGCGTGCTTGCGGTTGGCACGGTCGCCGTGGTCACGCTGCACGAGCATGATCTTCTCGGCGACCTCGACCACCTGGTCGGGGGTGCAGAAGCCGATGACCTCCCCCACGCAGGGGAAGGTCGCGGTCTCGCCGTGGGTCATGCCCATGCCACCGCCGATGGTGACGTTATAGCCGACGAGGGTGCCGTCGTCGTCCAGGATGGCGATGAAGCCGATGTCGTGGGCGAATACGTCCACGTCGTTCTCCGGCGGCACCGCGAGGGCGATCTTGAACTTGCGGGGCAGGTACTGTGGGCCGTAGAGCGGCTCCTGCTCCTCGGGGCCGCCGGCGACGCGCTCTTCGCCCAGGAAGATCTCGTGGTAGGCGCGGGTGCGCGGCAGCAGGTGGGCGCTGATCTCGTGGGCGAGCTCGAAGGTGCGCCGGTGCACCGCCGAGCGCCGCGGGTTGGCGGTGGCGATGACGTTGCGGTTGACGTCGCCGCAGGCGGCGATGCAGTCCAGCGCGGCGGCGTCGATGCCCTGGATGTGCTGCTTGATGTCGCGTTTGAGCACGCCGTGGAACTGGAACGTCTGGCGCGTCGTCAGCCGCAGGGTGCCATTGGCGTAGGTGCGCGCGAGCTCGTCCATCTTCAGCCACTGCGCCGGGGTGACCACGCCGCCGGGCAGGCGTACGCGGACCATGAACGAGTACAGCGGCTCCAGCTTCTGACGGCGGCGCTCGCTGCGCAGGGCGCGGTCGTCCTGCAGGTACATGCCGTGGAACTTGGTCAGCTGCAGGCTGTCCTCGGTCACGCCGCCGGTCACCGGGTCGGCGAGCTCGGCGGTCAGGTTGCCGCGCAGGTAGTCGCTGTCGGCCTTCAGCGTCTCGTTGTGGCTGAGCTCTTCGAGCGGTCGGCTGATGTCGTTCATGGTCAGGGCCCGTTGGCTGTTGCCGTGATGCCGTGCCGGCGCGCCCTTTCCCGTGGAGCGGGGCGGCGCGGCCGCAGTGTGATGACGCCGTTCCGGTGGACGCCGGAGCCGCACCGCCGCGGCGCGTGCCGGCTCGTGCGTCCGCCGGGCCGAGCCGTTGTGGCGGTGCGCTCCGGAGCCGTCCTAGTAGACGTCCCGCTGGTAACGCTTGTCCTTTTGCAGGGTGCGAAGGTAGTCGGCGGCGCCCTGCTCGTCGAGCCCGCCGTGCTCGCGGACGATCTCCGTCAGCGCGGCGTGAACGTCGCCTGCCATCCGGTCGGCATCGCCGCAGACGTAGATGTGGGCGCCCTCCTGGAGCCAGGCGTAGACCTCGGCGCCGCTCTCGCGCAGGCGGTCCTGGACGTAGACCTTCCCGCCCTGGTCCCGGGAGAAGGCGACGTCGATGCGCTCGAGCACGCCCTTGTCCCGCCAGGCGAGGAAGTCCGCCTGGTAGAGGAAGTCGGTCTGGAAGTGACGGTCGCCGAAGAACAGCCAGTTGCGGCCGTCCGCACCGGTCTCCTCACGCTCGGCGAGGAAGGCGCGGAACGGTGCGACGCCGGTACCCGGACCGATCATGATCGTCGCCGCCGAGGGGTCGGCGGGCAGCTTGAAGTTCTTGTTGCGGTCGACGTAGACACCCACGGTCTGGCCCGGCTCCAGGCGGTCGGCCAGATAGGTGGAGGCCACGCCCTCGCGCTCGCGGCCATGGGTCTCGTAGCGGACCACGGCGACGGTGAGGTGCACCTCGTCCTCGTCGGCCTGCTGGCTGGAGGCTATGGAATACAGCCGCGGCGGCAGACGCCGGAGTGCCGCCACGAAGGCCTCGGCGGTCACGCCCTCGGCGGGGAAGGCCTCGACCACGTCGATGATCTGGCGCCCGTCCATCCACTCGCGCAGCTCGTCGCGGGCGTCCTCGCCCAGCAGGCGCCGGAGCCCGTCAGCGCCGGCGATCTCCGCCCAGCGTTCCAGGAACGGGCGGGTGAGGGTGGTGATCTCGTAGTCGCGCTGCAGGGTCTCCCGCAGCGTCTCGCCGCCCTCCAGGGCGGCATCGCCGTCCAGGCCGGTGGCGGCGAGCAGCTCGTCCACCACCCGCGGATCGTTCAGGGGCACCACGCCGATGGCGTCGCCGGGCTCGAAGGTCAGCCCGGAGCCTTCCAGCGAGAGCTCTATGTGGCGGGTCTCCTTGTCCGAGCCGCGGCCGTTGAGAACGACGCTGTCCAGGATCTCCGCGGGAAACGGGTTCTTCTTGCTCCATGCCGCGGTGCCGCCGCCGCGGGCCTCGGCCATGGGGATGACGTTGCTCGCCGCCGGCGCGCTTGCGCCGGTGAGCTCGGCGAAGCGGTCCAGGGCGGCGTCGACCCAGGCGGAGGCGTCGTCGTCGTAGTCGACGTCGCAGTCGACGCGCTCGAGCACGCGCTCGGCGCCGAGGGCCTCGAGGCGGGTGTCGAAGTCCCGGCCGGTCTGGCAGAAGTTCTCGTAGCTGGAGTCGCCGAGGGCGAGCACGGCGAAGCGGGCGTCGGCGAGCTTGGGTGCCTTGCGGCCGTTTACCAGCTCGTGGACGGCCTCGGCGGTGTCCGGCGGGTCGCCTTCGCCGTGGGTGCTCACGACGACCATGAGGTTGGCGGCCGCCTTGAGGTCCTTCTTGCCGAAGTCCGCCATGTCGGCGAGGCGGGCGGCGAAGCCGCGGGCCTCCGCGCGCTCGACCGCGAGCTCGGCGATGCCCTCGGCGTTGCCGGTCTGGCTGCCATAGAGGACGGTGATCTCCGGCAGCGCCTCGCCCGCGGGTGCGGTGCGCGCGCCGGACTCGGCATTGGCGGCGGGGCTGGCCGTGGACAGGCCTGCCAGGTAGCCGCTCAGCCAGGTCATCTGGTCGTCGCGCAGGGAGGCGATAAGCGCGTTGAGCTGCTCGGCCTGCTCGGCGCTGAGCGGGCTGTTAGTCTCGAGTAAGGGGCCTTGCGCCATGCTGTCGTCCTCCGCTGGATCCCTCTTGGCGAGCTGGCGGACAGCATAGACCGGCGCTGTTTAGATCGAAAAAGTATAAATCTTTATGTGTTTATGCATTAACAGATTGTTGAACGGCCCGGAACACCTTCCGGCGGGGCCTGTGCCCGTCACGCCCGGCGTGATCCGCCGCGCGGCGTGCCGCCGGAGGGAGCGGTGCGTTGCTGACGGCGCATGTGCGAATCGAGCTCGCGGCGGAGGTTTTCTTCGAAAGAGCGGGCGTCGAGCTCGGCGTCGACCCGCTGTTGCAGCGCCTGGAGCTCTTCGATGCTCAGCCCGTCGAGATCGATCTGCGGCCGGGCGGCGCGGGGGGAGTTACTGGTCGCGGTCATGGCAGGTTCGTGGGGCCTCCCTGGAGGTGCTGGTCACGCATGGGGTCACTGGCGCGGACGCGCGCCGGCGGGGGCCGGCTGTCCGGTTGTCCCGGGTTATCGGGGCGCCTGAGCCGCGTTTCAAGCGGCGCTCACCGGCTGTTGAACTTGTCGGCGAGGCGCTGGAGCTTGCGCTCCTGCACGTTCTGCTGCCCGTCCCCGCGCTTGCGGGACTTGCGCGCCTGCCGACGGCGTTCGGCGGCACGCGCCTTCTGCTCGTCGCGCCGGGTGCGCGCGTGGGCCACGGCCTCCTCGGTGACGGCACCGGCATCGGCGCCGTCGAGGCCGACGCGACGATGACCGGCGATGATCGCCTCGAGGTAGGCGGGCGAATGGGTATAACGCGCCAGGGCCTGCTTGAGCAGCCAGTTGGGCGTTTCGTCGAGCTCCCCGTCGGCGTCGAGATCGGCCCGCAGCGCCTCCTGGATGCCGATGGCGAGCGGGCGCACATGGTCGCGCTCGCGGCTCAGGGCATTCGGATGACGGTCGATCAGCACTTCGAGGAAGTCGCGCGCGCGCTCGGCGCGGCGGCGTTTCTGGTTGGGGGTATTGGACATGGGTTCTCGGGCCTATCCGCGCGCGTGCTCTGCCGGCAACGTTCGATTTTTGCGAAGCATACTGCACCCGCGCCGCCGGGCATAGTCCCGCGTCGCAGGGGGCGCCGCTGCCGGTGTGTGTCTGGCACGGCGCAAGCCGTGCGGTGTAGCCTTGCGCTACACAATCAGAAATGTTTCCGGGGCGGTCTTTCCCCGGCAGCGGTGCCGCCGGCGCGCCGGCGGATCGGATTTTCCTGCTGTTGGATGACTTAAGGAGAGGGGACTAATGCGTAAGCAACTCTGGGCGGCGGCCGGTGCGGTCGCCATGGCGGTGGCCCTGACGGGCTGCAACACCAACCCGGTGCTCGGCGGTGCGTCGTCGACGGTCACGGGTTCGGGGGGCGCGGCGGGGGCGCAGAACGCCTCCAAGGACCTCGTTCGCTGCAGCCGGCCGATCGGTACCGCCGCGCTGTACGAGGGCAACTACAATGGCCTGCGTGACGCCGGCCTGCAGAGTCCGCTGCCGCTGATCCGGGTGATGATGGCCCAGAGCGGCTGCTTCAAGGTGGTCGAGCGGGGCCAGGCCTCGCAGGCGCTGCGCGAGGAGCGCCGGCTCGCCCAGAGCGGCGAGCTGCAGTCCGGCAGCAACATGGGCAAGGGCCAGATGGCCGCGGCGGACTTCATCCTCACGCCCAACGTGGCGTTCAAGGACCCGGACTCCGGCGGCGGCTTCGGCGGTCTCGGTGCGCTGCTGCCCGGCGTCGCGGGCGCTATCGCCGGTGGCGTGAAGACCGAGAACCTGGAGGCGCAGACCACGCTGCTGCTCACCAATATCCGTACCGGCGTGCAGGAGGCCGCGGCCACCGGCACGGCGAAGAAGACGGACGTGAGCTTCGGCGGCTTCGGCTGGGCCAGTGGCGTGGCCGGTGGTGGCGGCTCCTACCAGGACACGGAGATCGGCAAGATCGTGATTGCCGCCTTCGTCGACGCCCACAACAACCTGGTCAGCCAGATGCGCGCGATCCAGCCCAGCTCCCAGCGCCAGGACAAGGGCGTCTATGTCACCGCGGCGGCGCTGAATCTGCGCTCCGGGCCGAACGGTTCGGCGCCGGTGATCACCACCCTCGCCGAGGGTACGCCGGTGGTGCCGACCGGCGAGCGTGAGGGGGCATGGTGGCAGGTTCAGGTGCAGAACAGCGGCCGCAACGGCTGGGTGCACTCCGACTACGTCACGCGGCAGTAGCCGCCGCTCGCCGGCAGCAAGCCGGTGATTCTCCCTCCGCCGGTGCGGTCCCCGGATCGCACCGGCGGGCTTGTGTTAGGGGGGTGGCGAACGCATATCATTGAACAAACCCGATGCGCTCAACCCCAGGTGACGCTGATGAATCGCGACCACTCGATCCCCAAGCAGCAGCTAAAGCGCATGCTGGAGGACGCCCCGTTCGAGCACATGACCAGCAGTGTCCATGTCCTCGACGGCGACCAGCGTGACGAGCGCCATGAGCTTGCGGGCGTATCCATCTATTCCAACGCCCAGGGCTGGATGGCGCAGGTCAACTGGCGCGCCGTGGTGGACAGCGACGAGGTCACCCTGCGCGTGGGTGACTCCGAGAGCGGCGAGCGTGCCTACGAGCTGCGTGACGAACAGCGCATGCGTGTCAGCGTGGAGGACGAGGGCGGCTCACCGGTCAGTGACGACGAGGTCTCCGCCATCGTCGCGCAGTCCCCCCTGGCGAAAAGCTGGGAGCAGGACGTGGTAGGGGTGCTCAAGGAGACCCGCGAGCGCCAGGCCACCGTCCACTGACCGTCCCCGAGCCGGGGCGGCCCGCTCCCGGGTCGTCCCGACGTCCCCGCCGCCTCCCACGCCGGCCGTCTAGCGCAGCCCCTGATTCACCGCCCATACCGCGGCCTGGACCCGGGATTTCAGCCCGAGCTTGCGCAGCAGGTTCTTCACGTGGACCTTCACGGTGCCCTCGCTGACATCCAGCCGCCGGGCGATGAGCTTGTTGCTGAGCCCCTGGGCGATGCCGCCGAGGACCTCGCGCTCGCGGGAGGTGAGCTCGGCGAGCCGCGCGCTGTCGTGGTCGCGGCCGCCGGTGATGGCGGTGGCCAGCAGCCGGGTGAGCCGGTCGCTGAGCACGAGCTTGCCGGTGGCCGCCTCGCGGATGCGCTCGAGCATGTCCTCCGGCTCCATATCCTTGAGCAGGTAGCCGTCCGCGCCGTCGCGCAGGGCGGCCATGACGTCGTCCTCGCTGTCGGAGACGGTGAGCATGATCACCCGTGCATGGCGGTCGTGCTCACGCAGCGCGCGCAGGGTGGCGAGGCCGTCCATGCCCTCCATCTGCAGGTCCAGCAGGACCAGGTCCGGCTCGTGCTCGCAGGCCAGACGCACGGCGGTCTCGCCGTCCGCCGCCTCGCCCACGCACTTCAGGCTGGGGTCCATCTCCAGGAGCTGGCGCACGCCCCGGCGGAACAGCGGATGGTCGTCGACGATGAGTACCCGCGTGAGCTCGTCGTTCATTCGTTCACTCCCGGTCCGGGCCCACCGCGGCGCAGGGCGGGCTGAAAGGCAAGTCGTACCACGGTACCGCCTTCGGGGGCGTTTCCGAAGGTGATCTCCCCGCCGAGCCCGCGGGCGCGCTCCTGCATGATGGTGGTGCCGTAGTGGTTCCTCCGGTGTGGCTCCGGGGGCATACCGGTACCGTCGTCGGTCACGGTGACCACGATCCGGTCGCCCTCCGGGCAGAGCCGCACGCGGGCGTGGCGGGCGTTGGCGTGCTGGACGACGTTGGCGAGGGCCTCACGCACGATCTGCACGGTGTGCAGCTCCTCGTTGGGGGTGAGCATGCCGTCGGAGACCCGGTGATCCAGGGTGATGCCGATGCCGCCACGGTCGGCGAATTCGTCGACCGCGGCGGTCAGGGCCTGTTCCAGGCCGCCCTCGCCGAGGCGCAGGCGGAAGGTGCTCAGCAGCTGGCGCAGCTGCTGGTAGGCACTGCTGAGGCCCTCGCGGATCTCGGCGAGGATCGCCGCCGCCGCCGGGCGGTCCACCGGGTCGCCGCGGAGCTGGGCCTCCAGCCGGGCGGTCTGGATCTTGAGGTACGACAGTGCCTGGGCGAGGGAGTCGTGGAGCTCCCGGGCGATCACCGCCCGTTCGTCCATCAGTGCGAGCCGGCGCCGGTCGGCCTCGCGGCGCTGGCGACCCAGGGCGGTGGCGATGTGGCCGGCCACCGTCTCGCACAGGCGCAGCTGCCAGTCGGGCAGGGCATTGCCGCCCGGGGGGCGCACCAGCAGGGCGCCGTGGTGGTCATCGCCCTCCGCCAGCGGCACGGCGAGCACGCCGTCCCCCACCAGGCAGGCGCCGCCCGGCGCCGGTAGTGCGTCCGCCGCGGGGCAGGGCGGGGCATCGACGGCCCCGGATCCGTCGGCGGCGACGATACGGCGAGAGCCGCCCCCGCCGGTGAGACACAGCGCCAGTGGCCCCACGCCGAGGGCGGTTTCCAGGCGGGCGAGGACATCGGCGTAGTCCGCGTCCCGGTCGGCGTGCTGGCTCAGCCGCCGGGCGGTGTCGTAGAGCACCTGCAGCGCGCGGTTGCTCTCCTCCAGGCGTGCCGTCTTGTAGCGCACGCGCTCCTCGAGGTTGCCGTACATGGCCTGCAGGTTGGCGGCCATACGGTTGAACGTGCGCGATATCAGGCCGATCTCGTCGTCGCCCCGATAGCTGGTGCGCGCGCCGAGGTCGCCCCGGCGCGCCGCCTCGACCACGCGGACGAGCTCGCGCAGCGGCGGTACGACGTCGGTGAGGATGCGGTACATGCTGAAGAACACCAGCGCGATGGTGACGAACAGGCTCAGGCCCTGGGCCAGGCGCAGGAGCTGGATCTTCTTCTCCGCCTCCTGCTGGAGCAGCCGCACCATGCTGTCCAGGCGGCCCACGTAGCCCCGGGCCTGGGCCAGGTAGCGCTGGCGGCCTGCGGCGTCGCCGGTCACCTCCGGGGCGAGCTCGTCGTCCCAGCGCCGGTGCACGCGGTGATAGGTCTCGGTCAGCGGGTGTGTGGATTCGTCCGGGATCACACCGGTGAGCGCCGGCGCCTCCAGCGTCTCGCGGAACTCGCGGACGTACTCGCGCAGGCGTTCGTCCGGGGCGTCGGCGCGGAGGGCATCGGCCAGGCGGTAGGTCTGCATGCGCAGGGTGCCCGCGATGTTGATCGCCGCGGCGTCACCCTTGGCCGTCTCCGCGATGATGATAGAGGTGAGCATGCTCACGATCGCCAGCGTCGATATGGCCGTCATCGCCAGTCCCACGCGCACCAGCAGCGAGCGGCGGGAGAGTGACCCGAGGGGCCACGAGCCGTCCGTCTCTACCTCCAATGAACCGCTCCCTTCATCCGTTCTACCCATAAAGTGGTATTCCAGAGGGTTTTTCACCTGAAGTAACAGTGACTTGGCATGCTATTCCGGGATACCCAGTAATATATATGTAACTGATTTTCCGGGAATATTGGAGATTCATGATTGACCTGGATCAAGGGGCGCCCGCCTTCACGAGCCCACGCTGACACCCAGTCAATCATTCCCCTCGTGTCAGGGAGGCTGCCATGAAGAACCTGGAAGGCGTAACGAGGCCCGATCAGTATCGGGCGCTGACGCTGAGCACCGTCGCGTTCACCGTGTGCTTCGCGGTGTGGACGATTTTTTCGGTCCTCGGGGTGAAGATCAAGCAGGAGCTCGGGCTCAACGAGACCGAGTTCGGTATCCTGATCGCGACGCCGGTGCTCACCGGCTCCATCAGCCGGATCTTTCTCGGTATCTGGACCGAGCAGTACGGCGGCCGGCGGGTGTTCAGCATCCTCATGCTCGTTACCGCGGTGTGCGTGTTCCTGCTCTCCTACGTGCACACCTACTGGATGTTCCTGATCGCCGCCCTCGGTGTGGGCCTGGCCGGCGGCTCGTTCATCGTGGGTATCGCCTACACCTCCTACTGGTTCGAGAAGGAGCGCCAGGGCACGGCACTGGGGATCTTCGGCGCGGGTAACGTGGGTGCGGCGGTGACCAACTTCGGTGCCCCGTTCCTGCTGGTCGCCCTCGGCTGGGAGCGCACCGCGGAGGTCTACGCGGTGATCCTGGCGATCATGGCGGTTGTGTTCTGGGTGCTCACCAAGGAGGACCCGATGACCGTGGCCCGGCGGAAGGCCGGTGCCCGGGGCACCTCCGCGCTCACCCAGCTCGAGCCCCTGCGTTACGTGCAGGTGTGGCGCTTCGCGCTGTACTACTTCTTCGTCTTCGGCGGCTTCGTCGCCCTGGCCTCCTATCTGCCGCGTTACTACGTCGGCGCCTACGGGCTCAGCATCGGCGTCGCCGGCACGCTCGCCGCGCTGTACTCGCTGCCCGCCAGCGTCTTCCGTGCCCTCGGCGGCTATCTCTCCGACCGCCTGGGGGCGCGCACGGTGATGTACCTCACCTTCATCGCCTCGCTGGTGTGCCTGTTCCTGCTCGCCTATCCGGAGACCCGCTACGTGGTCGAGGGCAAGAACGGCCCGATCGCGTTCAGCCTGGCCATGCCGCTGTGGGGTGTGGTGACGATCACCGTGCTGCTCGGCTTCTTCATGTCCCTGGGCAAGGCCGCGGTCTACAAGCACATCCCGGTCTACTACCCCGACCACGTCGGCTCCGTCGGCGGTCTGGTGGGGATGATCGGCGGTCTTGGCGGCTTCTTCCTGCCCATCCTCTTCGGGATCGTGCTCGACCTCACCGGCGTGTGGACCAGCTCCTACATGGTGCTGTTCGTGCTGGTCGCGGTGATGCTCATCTGGATGCACGTGGCGATCCGCCGCATGGAGCGCCGGCGCATTCCCGAGCTCTCCGAGGAGCGCTACCGCTACCTCCCGGAGATCCAGGAGCAGGGTGAGGCCGGACACGGTCAGTCCGCGTCGGCCTCCACCCCCGAGCACGGCGGCTCGGGCGCCGGGGCCCGCGCCTGAAAGAAAACACGGCGGCCGGGGTGAGCGCCCCGGCCGCTGCAAGCAACCATCGGGAGTTATCGACCATGGCCATCAATAACACGGCAAACAAGGGCGGGCACCAGGGCCGGGTGCTCACCGACTGGCGCCCCGAGGACGCCGAGTTCTGGGAGCGCGAGGGCAAGGCCGTCGCCACACGTAACCTCTGGATCTCCATCCCCTGCCTGCTGCTGGCCTTCTGCGTGTGGATGGTCTGGAGCGCGGTGGCGACGCGGCTGAACAACATCGGCTTCACCCTGACCACCAATGAGCTGTTCTGGCTCACGGCGCTGCCGGGGCTCTCCGGCGCGACCCTGCGCATCTTCTACAGCTTCATGGTGCCGATCTTCGGCGGCCGCCGCTGGACGGCGATCTCCACGGCCTCGCTGGCGTTGCCGGCGCTGTGGATGGGCGTGGCCGTGCAGGACCCGGGCACCACCTTCTGGGAGTTTGCCGCGATTGCGCTGCTGTGCGGTTTCGGCGGCGGCAACTTCGCCTCCAGCATGGCGAACATCAGCTTTTTCTACCCCAAGAGCCAGCAGGGCACCGCCCTCGGCCTCAACGCCGGTCTCGGCAACCTGGGCGTGTCGGTGATGCAGTTCGTGGTGCCGGCGGTGATCACCACCGGCTCGCTGTCGTTCATGTTCGGTTCCTACCAGACCCTCGCGGACGGCGGCCGGCTGTGGCTGCAGAACGCCGGGCTGGTGTGGGTGCCGTTCATCGTGCTGTTCACCGTGATCGCGTGGTTCGGGATGAACGACGTGGCCTCGGCGCGGGCCTCGTTCCGTGACCAGGCCGTGATCTTCCGGCGCAAGCACCAGTGGCTGATGAGCTGGCTCTACATCGCCACCTTCGGCAGCTTCATCGGCTACTCCGCCGGCTTCCCCATGCTCATCAAGACCCAGTTCCCCGACGTCGACCCGCTGCAGTACGCCTTCCTCGGGCCGATGGTGGGTGCGCTCATCCGCCCCGTGGGTGGCTGGATGGCCGACAAGATCGGCGGTGCACGGGTCACGCTGTGGAACTTCGTGGTGATGATCGCCGCGGTCTTCGGGGTGGTCTACTTCCTGCCGGTGATGGGCACCGCGGGCAACTTCTGGGGCTTCTTCCTGGCCTTCATGGTGCTGTTCGTGACCACCGGCGTGGGCAACGGCTCCACCTTCCGGATGATCCCGATCATCTTCCACACCCAGCACGGGCGCTGGAGCGAGGGCAAGGACGAGGCCGCACGGGCCCAGGCCGTGAAGGACGCCAACAAGGAGTCGGCGGCGACGCTGGGCTTCAGCTCGGCGCTGGCGGCCTACGGTGCCTTCTTCATCCCCAAGGCGTACGGCACGTCCATCGCCCTGACCGGCGGTCCGACCGCCGCCCTGTACGCCTTTGTCGCGTACTACGTCACCTGCGTCGTCGTGACGTGGTGGTTCTACGAGCGTCACGACGCGGAGATCCCCTGCTGAGCACGGTCCCTGCCGGAGGCCCGCCCCCAGAGCGGGTCCCGGCCGGCCCCGATGACGACAGACAACGCTTGAACGAGGCCCGACCATGAGTCACTTTCTCGACCGCCTGATGTTCTTCCGCAAGGTCCAGGACCAGTTTGCGGACGGCCACGGCCAGACCACCTACGAGGACCGCTCGTGGGAGAAGGCCTACCGCCAGCGCTGGCAGCACGACAAGATCGTGCGCTCCACCCACGGGGTGAACTGCACCGGCGCCTGCTCCTGGAAGATCTACGTCAAGGACGGCCTGGTCACCTGGGAGACCCAGCAGACCGACTATCCGCGCACCCGTCCCGACCTGCCCAACCACGAGCCCCGGGGCTGTCCGCGCGGGGCGAGCTATTCCTGGTACATCTACTCGGCGAACCGGCTGAAGTACCCCATGATCCGTGGCCGGCTGCTGCGGGCATGGCGTGAGGCGCGTGCCGAGCACAATGACCCGGTGGACGCCTGGGCGGCACTGACCTCGGACCCCGAGCGCGTACGCGATTACCAGTCCGTGCGCGGGCTCGGCGGGCTGGTGCGTGCCGACTGGGACGAGGTCACCGAGCTCATCGCCGCGGCCAACATCCACACCATCAAGCGTTACGGGCCGGACCGCATCGCCGGGTTCTCGCCGATCCCGGCCATGTCCATGCTCTCCTACGCCGCGGGCACGCGTTACCTCTCGCTGCTCGGCGGCGTGTGCCTGTCGTTCTACGACTGGTACTGCGACCTGCCGCCGGCGTCGCCGATGACCTGGGGCGAGCAGACCGACGTGCCCGAGTCCGCGGACTGGTACAACTCGAAGTTCATCATGATGTGGGGCTCCAACGTGCCGCAGACGCGCACCCCGGACGCCCACTTCATGACCGAGGCGCGCTACAACGGCACCAAGATGGTCACCGTCTCGCCGGACTACGCCGAGGCGACCAAGTTCGCCGACCGCTGGCTGGCGCCGAAGCAGGGCACCGACGCCGCACTGGCGATGGCCCTCGGCCACGTGATCCTGCGCGAATACCACCTCGACAATCCCAGCGACTATTTCGTCGACTACTGCCGGCGCTATACGGACATGCCCTTCCTGGTGCGCCTCGACGACAACGCCGGGCACACCGTGCCGGGACGCTTCCTGCGGGCGGCGGACTTCGCCGAGGCCCTGGGCGAGGACGGCAAGCCGGACTGGAAGACCGTCGCCTTCGACGAGGCCAGCGACGAGGTGGTCGTGCCCCAGGGCTCCGTCGGCTTCCGCTGGGACGAGAGCGGGCGCTGGAACCTGGAGCAGCGCGACGGCCAGGGCCGGGAGATCTCCCTGCGCCTGAGCCAGCTCGACAGCCGCGACGATGTCGCCACCGTCGCCTTCCCGTACTTCGGCGGCATCGCCCACGAGCACTTCAACAGCACCGAGCACCCGGACGTGCTCGAGCGCCGCGTGCCGGTGCGCCGCGTGACCCTGGCCAACGGCGAGACCGCCCGCGTGGCCACGGTCTACGACCTGATGATGGCCCACTACGGCCTCGACCGCGGCCTCGACGACGATGCCGTGGCCTCGAGCTACGACGACGATCTCCCCTACACCCCCGCGTGGCAGGAGCACATCACCGGCGTCGACCGCCGCGACGTGGTGCAGGTCGCCCGGGAGTTCGCGGAGACCGCCCACAAGACCAACGGCCGTTCCATGGTCATCCTCGGTGCCGGGCTCAACCACTGGTACCACATGGACATGAACTACCGCGGCATCATCAACATGCTGGTGATGTGCGGCTGCGTCGGCCAGAGCGGGGGCGGCTGGGCCCACTACGTGGGCCAGGAGAAGCTCCGTCCGCAGACCGGCTGGCTGCCGGTGGCCTTCGCCCTCGACTGGGCCCGGCCGCCGCGGCAGATGAACGGCACCTCGTTCTTCTACGCCCACACCGACCAGTGGCGCTACGAGCGGCTGCGCGTCGACGAGATCCTCTCGCCGCTGGCCGACGCCGACGACTGGCAGGGCAGCCTCATCGACTACAACGTCCGTGCCGAGCGCATGGGCTGGCTGCCGTCCGCGCCCCAGCTCGGGCGCAACCCCCTGGAGGTGGCCCGCGAGGCCATCGAGGCGGGCGAGGACCCCAAGGCCTACGTGGTCGAGCAGCTGCGCTCCGGGCGCCTGCACATGGCCTGCGAGGACCCGGACGACCCGGCAAACTACCCGCGCAACATGTTCGTGTGGCGCTCCAACCTGCTGGGCTCCAGCGGCAAGGGCCACGAGTACTTCCTGCGCCACCTGCTCGGCACCAGCGACGGCGTCCAGGCCGAGGACCTCCATGAGCTCGACGACGGCGAGAAGCCCGCGGAGGTCACCTGGCACGACGAGGCGCCGCGGGGCAAGCTCGACCTGCTGGTGACGCTGGACTTCCGCATGTCCACCACCTGCCTGTACTCCGACGTCGTTCTGCCCACGGCCACGTGGTACGAGAAGAACGACCTCAACACCTCGGACATGCACCCGTTCATCCACCCGCTCTCCGAGGCGGTGAACCCGGCGTGGGAGTCCCGCAGCGACTGGGACATCTACCGCGACCTGGCGAAGCGGTTCTCCGAGCTGGTGACCGGTCACCTCGGCGTGGAGAAGGACCTGGTCACGGTGCCGCTGCTCCACGACACCCCCGCGGAGCTCGCCCAGCCCTATGACGTTCAGGACTGGCGCAAGGGCGAGTGCGACCCGGTGCCCGGGCAGACCATGCCCAACATCGCCGTGGTCGAGCGCGACTACCCGGCGCTCTACGAGCGCTTCACCGCCCTCGGCCCGCTCATGGACCAGCTCGGCAACGGCGGCAAGGGCATCAGCTGGAACACCGAGGCGGAGGTCGAGTTCCTCGGCCGCCTCAACGGCCGCTGGCACGACGGCGAGCACCACAAGGGCCGGCCGAAGATGTACACCGCCATCGACGCCGCCGAGACGGTGATGAGCCTCGCCCCGGAGACCAACGGCCACGTCGCGGTCAAGGCCTGGGGGGCGCTGGAGCGGTTCACCGGCCGTGAGCACAGTCACCTGGCAGCGCACAAGGCAGACGAGTCGATCCGCTTCCGCGACATCGTCGCCCAGCCGCGCAAGATCATCTCCTCGCCCACCTGGTCGGGGATCGAGTCCGAGGAGGTCTGCTACAACGCCGGCTGGACCAACGTCCACCAGCTCATCCCCTGGCGCACGCTCACCGGCCGCCAGCAGCTCTACCAGGACCACGCGTGGATGCGGGCCTTCGGCGAGGGCTTCACCACCTACCGTCCGCCGGTGAACACGCGCACCGTCCGGCCGCTGCTGGGCGAGCGGGGCAACGGCAACCCCGAGCTGGTGCTCAACTGGATCACCCCGCACCAGAAGTGGGGCATCCACAGCACCTATTCGGACAACCTGCTCATGCTCACGCTCTCCCGCGGCGGGCCCATCGTGTGGATGTCGGAGGGTGACGCCAAGCGTGCCGGCATCGAGGACAACGACTGGATCGAGGTGTTCAACACCAACGGCGCGCTGGTCGCGCGGGCGGTGGTCTCCCAGCGCGTCCCGGACGGGATGACGATGATGTACCACGCCCAGGAGCGCATCGTGAACACCCCCGGATCGGAGATTACCGGCGCCCGCGGCGGCATCCACAACTCCGTGACCCGGGCGGTGCTCAAGCCCACCCACATGATCGGCGGCTACGCCCAGCAGAGCTGGGGCTTCAACTACTACGGCACGGTCGGCTCCAACCGCGACGAGTTCGTGATCGTCCGGCGGATGGACAAGGTGGACTGGCTGGAAGGCGACGACGAAAGCATTCTGGAACAGGAGTACACGCGATGAGGGTGCGCGCACAGATCGGCAAGGTACTCAACCTCGACAAGTGCATCGGCTGCCACACGTGCTCGGTGACCTGCAAGAACGTGTGGACCTCGCGCGAGGGTATGGAGTACGCCTGGTTCAACAATGTGGAGACCAAGCCCGGCATCGGTTATCCCAAGGACTGGGAGAACCAGGACCGCTGGCGGGGTGGCTGGCAGCGCACGGGCCGCGGTGACCGCGCGGGCATCCGCCCGCGCATCGGCGGCAAGTGGCGGGTGCTCGCCAATGTCTTCGCCAACCCGGACCTGCCGGAGATCGACGACTACTACGAGCCGTTCAACTTCGACTACCAGCGCCTGCACAACGCCCCGGAGTCGAAGGCCCAGCCGACGGCCAAGCCGTACTCGGCGATCACCGGCAAGCCCATGGACAAGATCGAGTGGGGGCCGAACTGGGAGGAGATCCTCGGCGGCGAGTTCGAGAAGCGCTCCCAGGACTACAACTTCCAGAACGTGCAGAAGGAGATCTACGGGCAGTTCGAGAACACCTTCATGATGTATCTGCCCCGTCTCTGCGAGCACTGCCTCAATCCCACGTGCGTGGCGAGCTGCCCGTCGGGGGCGATCTACAAGCGCGAGGAGGACGGCATCGTCCTGATCGACCAGGACAAGTGCCGGGGCTGGCGCATGTGCATCTCCGGCTGCCCGTACAAGAAGATTTACTACAACTGGCAGTCCGGGAAGTCGGAGAAGTGCACCTTCTGCTATCCGCGCATCGAGGCCGGCCAGCCCACGGTCTGCTCCGAGACCTGCGTGGGCCGCATCCGCTACCTCGGGGTGATGCTCTACGACGCCGACGCCATCGAGGAGGCCGCCTCCACGGCCAGCGAGCAGGACCTCTACGAGGCCCAGCTGCGGGTGTTCCTCGACCCCAATGACCCGGAGGTCATCGCCCAGGCCCGCCGCGACGGCGTGCCCGACTCCTGGCTGGAGGCGGCGAAGGTCTCGCCGGTCTACCGCATGGCGATGGAGTGGAAGGTCGCCTTCCCGCTGCACCCGGAGTACCGCACGCTGCCGATGGTCTGGTACGTGCCGCCGCTCTCGCCGATCAGCGCCGCGGCGGACGCCGGCCACGTCGGCCTTGACGGCCTCATCCCGGACGTGGAGAGCCTGCGCATCCCGCTGACCTACCTCGCCAACATGCTCACCGCCGGCGACGAGCGCCCGGTGGCCTCGGCGCTCCGGCGCATGCTTGCCATGCGCCTCTACCGCCGGCGCCAGACCGTCGACGGCGTCACCGACCGGGAGCTGCTGGAGCAGGTGGGCCTCAGCGAGGCGGCCATGGAGGAGATGTACCAGGTCATGGCCATTGCCAACTACGAGGACCGCTTCGTGATCCCCACCAACCACCGGGAGCTCAGCACCGACGACCCCTGGGGCGAGCGCAGCGGCTGCGGCTTCAGCTTCGGCGACGGCTGCCACACCCAGGGCGTCACCCGGCCGAACCTCTTCGGTGCCAAGAACCCGCGCAAGCGGGCGTTCCCCAACCGCGAGGACCTGCTGGCGCGGGCCCGCAAGGTCTCCTGAGGAGGGCACCATGCAGACACTGAAGGTAATCGCGGCACTGCTGCACTATCCCGACGCGGCGCTGCAGCGGCACGTCGACGAGATCCTGGAGGCCCTCGACGCCGAGGCCCTGGTCACCGGCGAGTCCCGCCGGCGGATCGGGGCGCTGGCGGCGGAGCTGCGCGACAGCGACCTGCTGGACGTGCAGTCCCGCTACGTCGAGACCTTCGACCGCGGCCGGGCCCGCTCGCTGTATCTCTTCGAGCACGTCCACGGCGAGTCCCGCGACCGCGGGGCCGCCATGGTGGACCTCCAGCTCGCCTACCGGGCCGCCGGCTTCGAGATCGCGGTCAGTGAGCTGCCGGACTACGTGCCGCTGTTCCTGGAGTTCTGCGCGTCGCTGCCGGACGGCGAGGCCCTGGCGTGGCTGGAGGAGGTGGGGCACCTGATCCAGCTCCTCCACGCCCGGCTCGCCGAGCGGGAGAGCCCCTACGCCGTACTCCTGGAGCCGCTGCTCGCCTTTGCCGCGGTGGAGGCGGACGAGTCGGTGCGCGAGCGTGTGGCCGCCGAGCCCCGGGACGACACCCCGGAGGCGCTCGACGCGGTGTGGATGGAGGCGCCGGTGACCTTTGGCCCGGAGGGCGGCTGCGGTGCCGCCGCCGGGCGCAAGGGCGGGGCGCAACCGGTGCAGTGGGGCGCGCCGCGCAGCGGCACGGCCTGAACAATCGAGGAGGCGACCATGTCGTTCCTGAACAACCTGCTTTTCGGCTACTACCCGTATATCGCGGGCACGGTCTTCCTGCTCGGCAGCATCGTGCGCTTCGATATGAGCCAGTACACCTGGAAGACCAACTCCAGCCAGCTGTTCGACTCCAGCCGGCGGTTCCGTATCGGTAACATCCTCTTCCACGTGGGCATCATCCTGCTGTTCTTCGGCCACCTCGTCGGGCTGCTGATGCCCCACTGGATGTACCCGTGGTTCGGCCTCACCCCCGGCAGCAAGCAGGTGATGGCGATGACCGCCGGTGGCATCTTCGGCACCCTCGCCCTGGTCGGCGGCTGGATCCTGATCCAGCGCCGGCTGACCAACGAGCGCGTGCGGGCCAACTCGAGCCGCATGGATACCTTCATCATCCTGCTGCTGTACGTGCAGCTGGTACTGGGCATGCTCACCATCCCGGTCTCGGCGACCCACCTGGACGGTGGCACGATGCTGGAGCTCGCCGACTGGGCGCAGCACATCGTGACCTTCCGCCCCGGCGCGGCGGAGTACATCGCCGACGTGAGCCTGGTGTTCAAGCTGCACCTGTTCCTCGGGCTGACGACCTTCCTGGTCTTCCCGTTCACCCGGCTCGTCCACATCTGGAGCGCGCCGGTGTGGTACCTCGGGCGCAGCTACCAGCTGGTGCGTCAGCGCCAGGGCTGAGCCTCCGCCACCCCGCCGCCTGCGGGCGGCGGGGCGTGCGCCGGGCGCCGTCGATCAGGCATGCTGCGGCCGAGCCGTAAGCGACCCGGAGAAGGCCGATGACGCCACGACTGACCCGACTCACTGTGATCGCGGTGCTTGCGCCGCTCACCGGCTGTGCCGTGCCCGCGGGTGACGGCGCGGACGTGGGCGGTGCCGCGGCGGGGCCGCCGGAGCAGGCGCCCGTGACCCGTTATCGCTGCGGCGATACCGCCGTAGACCTCGTCGGTACCGGCGCCACCGCCTGGCTGAACGCCGGTTGCCGGCGTTACCGGCTCGAGCGGGTGCGTACCGCCTCGGGGGCGAAGTACGCGGGCCGGGGTGGCGCGGTCAGTGTCTGGTCCCACGGCGCCCGCGCCCGGGTCGTGCTCGACGGCCGGGTGCTGCCGGAGTGCGTCGCCGCGCTTAGCCGGCCCTACGAGGCGCGGGGCAACGAGCCGGGCTGGCACCTGGAGCTTAGGGACAGCCGCCTGGTCCTGGTGGCGGACTACGGCGAGCGGCGCGTCGACCGTCCCGCGCCGGCGCCCGAGCCGGTGGCCGGCGGGCGCCGTTACCGGGCGCCGGGCAGCGGCGGCGCCGACGCGGTCACGGTGACCGTGCGCGAGGGGCCGTGCGCGGACGACATGACCGGCATGCCCCATCCCCACCGGGTCGAGGTGAGCCTGGACGGCCGCACGCTGCGCGGCTGCGGCGGTGATCCCCGGGCGCTGCTCGCCGGCCGCCGCTGGCGGGTGACCGGGATGCCGGCGGCAGGGCACACGGACGCCGGCGCCTATACCCTGCGCTTTCGCCGGGACGGGCGGGTCACCGGGCGGGCGGCGGGGCGGCGCTATGCCGGCACCTACACGCTGACGCCCGCCACGCTGAGGCTGAGCGGGCTGGCGGCGGCCGGTAACGGTGCCGCGCCGCGTCTGCTGCGCCTGCTCGCCGACGTGCGCCGCTTCGGCATTGCCGACGACGGCGCGCTGATCCTTCACACCGGTGACGGACGGCGTCTCCGTGCGGTCGGGGAGGCGCAGTGATGGACGGGGAATCCGCACACAAGCGCCCGGTGGAGGGCGAGCTTACCGTCCACTTCCCCAAGCTGTCGCTGGCCGGCACTTTCCGCGGGGACGACGAGACCTTCGTGATCGCGGACGTGGACGAACGCCTGGCGAGCCTGGTCGAGCCGGGGCTGCTGCGCCCCGGCTTCACCGAGCTGCGTTTCACCGGCCGGCGCTACCGCCTGGATTACCCCCGCGACCGCGGTGCCGGGGAGATCGCCGGCGACGTTCTGGGCCGCCTCTTCGGCAGGCCGCGGCGCCGCGTCACCTGGCGCGCCGGGGCGGGCGTGGTGGCTGAGCTGGAGACCGACACCACGGTGGACAGCGGCGGCATCCAGCAGCGGCGGAGCTGGACTGCGCATTACCGCCTGGACGGCACCGGCTACAAGGTGCTCTGCCGCCGTCACAGCGCCGGCCGGCGTGGGCTTGACCGCACGCTGTTCGCCGACGGGCTGGCCGTTGCGGAGGCCGTGCCCAACCCGTTCTCGGCGCTGGAGCTCGACCTTACCGTCCAGCGGCCGGTGCCGCTGGACGCCCTTGCCATCGCCGTCCACATGATGGGCTGGCTGCCCACCGCCTCCGGCTCCGCGGGTGGCGGCACGGCCGGTGGCGGTGGTGGCGACGGCGGCGGGGGCTGCTGAGACCGCGGGCCGGCGGCCGCGGACCGACACCATCAGCCGGGTCGCCATGACCCGGCGCGACACGAGAGGGCAACGATGCCTATCACGATCAACGCAATCGAGATCAGCGACGAGGCGGTGAATATCGAGTCCGCCAACTACGAGGGCGGGGACATCGCCGAGCGCCAGCGCCAGGCGGCGGTGGCGCTCGCCGTGCGCGAGCTGCTGCGTCAGCGGGCGGTGGAGACCGGCCTCGCCACCGAGGCCGAGGCCGACGACGGCGTGATCGACGCCCTCATCGAACGCGAGGTCACCATCCCGGAGGCCGGCGACGACGACTGCCGGGCCTACTACGAGAACAACCGCGAGCGCTTCCGCGAACCGCCGAGGGTGTACGCCCGGCACATCCTGCTGGCGGCGCTGCCCGACGATCCCGACAAGCGCGTGAGCCAGCGCGACCAGGCGGAGGCGCTGATCGCCGAGTGCCGCGACGGTGCGCCGTTCATCGATCTCGCCCGGCGCCACTCCGACTGCCCGTCCCGG
The DNA here is from genome assembly GCF_041949875.1 of Arhodomonas sp. KWT2. NCBI lineage: Bacteria > Pseudomonadati > Pseudomonadota > Gammaproteobacteria > Chromatiales > Ectothiorhodospiraceae > Arhodomonas > Arhodomonas sp. KWT2. The sequence continues at coordinate 66,009 of NZ_JBHFPQ010000043.1, read as the reverse complement.
GAGTACGGCGGTGAGCTCGGCGAGATCGCCCCGGGGGCGACCGTGCCGGAGTTCGAGCGCGCCGTGTGGCGGCTGCCCGAGGGGCTGGCGGCGCGCCCGGTGGAGACGCGCTACGGCTGGCACGTCGTCGACGTGCAGAGCCACGAGCCCGGCCACCTGCCGGACTACGAGACGGTGCGCCCGCGCATCGCCGACTACCTCACCGAGCGGGTGCGCCGCCGCGCCTTCGGCCAGTACGTGCGGCTGCTCGCCGCCGAGGCGGACATCGAGGGTGTCGACCTCGACGCCGCGGACTCCCCGCTGGTGCAGTGAACCAGTGAGAAGATCGGTCACTCCCTGGCACGGTGTGGAGACGCCTGCCATGCTGTCCGGCGGACCGCCCGCCGCGCGGCGGGCGTCAGTCACCACGGCCCGGGGAGGGCACGAGCACCGATGGACTACCAACGTTATCGCGAGGTCCTGAGCGAGCGCGTCGGCCGGCTGCCGGCGCGGTTCGATGCCGGGGAGTACCGGCGCCGCCTGGAGGCGGTGCGCGCGGGCATGCAGCGCGACGGCCTGGAGGCGCTGCTGGTCACCGACGCCGCCGAGGTGTGCTATCTCACCGGCTACTCGACCTTCGAGGTCTCCGTGTCCATCGCGCTGGTGGTCACGCCCTCGCGGACGTGGCTGCAGGTGCCCTCCATCGAGACCGGCCCGGCGGTGACCATGGCCCACGTCGACGAGATCGTGGGCTATCGCTGGGAGTTCCCCCACGAGGCCACGCGGCAGCTCGCCGAAGCCCTGGCCGGAGCGCGCCGGGTCGGCGTCGACGAGTGGGCACCGGGCCTGCGCCCCGGGCTGCTCGCCGCGCTGAGCGCCGTCCACGAGGCCGAGTGGGTCGCCACCGGCGAGCTGGTCGCGGCGGTGCGGCGGGTGAAGTCCGACGCCGAGCTGGCGGTGCTCGCCGAGAGCGCACGGATCACCGAGGCGGGCCTGGCGGCCTCCGCGGAGACCGTCGCCCCCGGTGTGACCGACTCCGAGGTCGCCGCCGCCGGCGCCCGCGCCATGCTCGCCGCGGGCAGCGAGTTCATGAGCATGCAGCCCATCGTCGCCGCCGGCGTGCGCTCGAGCATCATCCACAGCAACCATAACGGTCACCGGATCGCCGACGGCGAGCCGGTGTTCCTGGAGTACGGCGCCGTGCGCGGGCGCTATACCGCGCCGCAGATGCGCACCGTGGTCTGCGGCGAACCCACACAGGCCATGCGCGGGCTCTATGGCGCCTGCGCCGATCTCGTCGCGGGCCTGCGCGAGGCCATGCGCCCGGGCAACACCTTCGACGCCGCCGCCCGGGCGGCGGAGGCGGTGCTAGCGCCCCACGCCGACTCGGTGTTCTTCTCCGGTGTGTTCGGCTATACCGTCGGCGTGCAGTTCCCGCCGTCCTGGGTGGAGGGCACGGGCTTCATTGCCCGTGGGGTCGGGACGGTGTTCGAGCCGGGCATGGTCTTCCACCTGCCCATTTGCCTGCGCCGTCCCGGCGAGTGGGGCATCGGCATGAGCGAGACAGTGGTGGTCGAGGCCGGCGGTGCGCGGGCGATCACCGCCAACGACTGGGAGCTGGGCACCTGAGGGCGGGTGCCGGGTGGTTCCCCCGGCGAAGTGAATACAGTTATCCTCTTTGATTGTGTTCAGTTCGCCCAGAGGGGGACGCGCCGGTGACAATGAGCCCATCCGAGGCGCGCCGTGCGATCCGCGGCTGCATCGTCCACTGCCTGCACGACCCGGGCGAGGGCGACGACCCGAACGCGCTGGAGATCCTCGAGGACGGCGTGATCGTCATCGAGGACGGCCGGGTCGTGCGCACCGGCCCGGCAGACGCCGTGCTCCCCGGGCTGGACGCGGACACCCCGGTGGCGGACCACCGTGGCCGGCTGGTGATACCCGGGATGGTGGACTGCCACGTCCATTACGCCCAGACCGACGTGATCGCGAGCTTCGGCGAGCAGCTCCTCACCTGGCTGGAGCGCTACACCTTCCCCGCAGAGGGGCGTTTCCACGATGCCGGGCTCGCCGCCGAGACGGCGCGGTTCTTCGTCGACGAGCTGCTGCGCAATGGCACCACCTCAGCACTGGTGCTGGGCACGGTGCACGCCGTTTCCGCGGACGCCATCCTCGAGGCGGCGCGGGCGCGGGGTATGCGCCTGGCGGCGGGCAAGGTGCTGATGGACCGCAACGCCCCGGACTACCTCCGGGACACGCCGGAGACGGGCTACCGCGACACCCGCGCGCTGATCGAGCGCTGGCACGGCGTCGACCGGCTGAGTTACGCCATCACCCCGCGCTTCGCGCCCACCTCCAGCGACGCCCAGCTAGAGCGGGTCGGCGAGCTCGCGCGGGCGTACCCGGACACCTACGTGCACACCCACGTGGCCGAGAACGCCCAGGAGGTCGCCTGGGTGGCGGAGCTCTTCCCCTGGAGCCGGAGCTACCTGGACGTCTACGACCGCTACGGCATGCTGCGCGAGCGCGCACTCTACGCCCACTGCATCCACCTGGACGACGACGACCGCCGGCGCATGGCGGAGACCGGGGCGGTCATGGGCTTCTGCCCGACCTCGAACCTGTTCCTCGGCAGCGGCCTGTTCGATTACGCCGCGGCGCGCAGCGCGGGGGTGCGGGTGGGCCTGGCGACGGACGTCGGCGGCGGTACCAGCATGAGCATGCTCCGCACCGCCGCGGAGGCGTATAAGGTGGCCCAGCTCCGGGGGACGGCGCTGTCGCCGGCGCGGCTGCTTTACCTTACGACCCTGGCGGGGGCGGAGGCGCTGTCCGTGGCGGACCGCATTGGCAGTTTCCGTGCCGGGTGCGAGGCGGACCTGGTGGTGCTCGACCCCGCCGCGACGCCCATGATCGCACGGCGCACCGCCGCGGCGGAGACCGTCGCGGAGCGGCTGTTCGCGCTGTTCACGCTGGGTGACGAGCACTGCATCGCCGAGACCTGGCTCCAGGGCCAGCCCGCCTATACCCGCGCCGCCTCCTGAGCGCGGCGCCCGCTCAGCGCCGGAGGATGCTCGCGAGGTCGACCTGGCCGTCGCGCTCGGCGAGGGTCAGGCGTTGCTCAAGGTGGTCGAGGTGTTCGCGGGCGAGCCGGGCGGCGAGCTCGCTGTCGCCGGCGAAGATCGCATCCGCGATGCCGCGGTGGTCGCCTTCGCGGTAGCAGGCGCTGATCCCCGGGACCTTGTACAGGGCGACCGCGATGGAGGTGCGCAGGATCAGCTCACGCAGGATCCCGGCGAGCACCTGATTGGGGCAGAAGTCCGCGAGGCGCTCGTGGAAGCGCAGGGACAGGTGGATGCGGTCTTCGTGGGCGCCCTCGCGGTGGGCGGTGTGCTCGGCGTCGACCAGGCCGGCGATCTCCGTGCGCGCCGTCTCGCCGAGGTGACCGGCGACCTGGCGGATCACCTCGCTCTCGATGTGGCGGCGCGCCTCGAATATCTGGGCGGTCTCCTCCGGCCCCGGTCTCGCGACCACCGCGATCTGGTTGCGCCGCATCAGGATGATGTGGTCGCCCGCGAGCCGGACCAGCGCCCGGCGGACCACCGAACGGCTTACCCCGAAGATCTCGCTCAGTGTCAGCTCCGGCAGACGCGAGCCCGGCGGCAGCTGCTGGGCCAGTACGGCGTGGCGGATTGCGTCGTAGATCCGGTCCTCGGCGCGTGCCGCCGAGTGCGTGCTACGTCCCTGAGCCAGCGATTGCACCATGTCGTTCAAGGTCGGCCGTGACGGTTGCCTGGGGCATTGGGTAAGGCCCCGTAAGGTAACCCGTTTGCCGCATTACGTCACGCACCGGTCCCCGGGAAAGTTGCCTTCATGTTGTGTCGACAATTAATGTCTAATACTGTCGTCAAATAGCCCCCATGACCGGATGATGCCGGTGGAATGCGGGGCGGTGGTTCCCGTCCGGCGACATGCAGGGCCGGATCGGCGGATTTGAATGTCGACAATAGGCTTCTAGTCTTTGGGTACAGGCGGCGATTCGACAGGCCGCCGGGCTGCGGGAGAAGATGATGACGGATTCGGTGCGTTTCCTGTTCGGCCACGAGATGCGGGAGCTCCGCGACGTGGACCCGACCCGGACCGTGCTCCAGTGGCTGCGCGAGGACCAGTACGCCACCGGCACCAAGGAGGGCTGTGCCGAGGGGGACTGCGGCGCCTGCACCGTGGTCCTCGGCGAGCCGGACGGGGAGGGTGGCATGCGCTATCGCGCGGTCAACGCCTGCATCCTCTTCGTGCCGGTGCTCGACGGTCGCCAGCTACTCACCGTGGAGCACCTCGCTGGCGCGGACGGCGCCATGCACCCGGTCCAGCGTGCGATGGTGGACCACCACGGCTCCCAGTGCGGGTTCTGCACCCCCGGTTTCGTGATGTCGCTGTTCGCGCTCTACCTCGAGGGCGGGCGTCCGGACCGGCAGCGGATCAACGATACCCTGGCGGGCAACCTCTGCCGTTGCACCGGCTACCGGCCGATCGTCGACGCCGCGCTCGCCATGCACGACTATCCCTGGGACGACCCGGTCCGTGCACGGGCCGCCGGGACGGCGGAGCGGCTGACGGCGCTGCGCCGCACCGACACCCTGGCGCTGGCGTGGCAGGGGCGGCGCTACTTCGCACCGGTGTCCGCCGACGGCCTGGCCAGGGTCCTCGGTGAACACCCGGACGCGACCCTGCTCGCCGGCGGCACCGACGTGGGGCTGTGGGTGACCAAGCGCCACATGGACCTGGACACGGTGGTCCACGTCGGCGACGTCGCGGAGCTCCACGGCATCCACGAGGACGCGGACGGCGTGGCTATCGGTGCGGCGGTCACCCACGGCGAGGCGCTGGACGTGCTTGGGCGCCGCTTCCCGGACTTCGGCGAGCTCCTGCGCCGTTTCGCCTCGGTGCAGATCCGCAACTCCGGGACCCTGGGCGGCAACATCGCCAACGGCTCGCCCATCGGCGACAGCATGCCGGTGCTCATCGCCCTGGGGGCGCGGCTGACCCTGAACGGCCCGGACGGCCGGCGGGAGATGCCCATCGAGGATTACTTCATCGACTACGGCCGCCAGGACCGCCGCCCCGGGGAGTTCGTCGAGCGTGTCTGGATCCCCGCCCTCGGCGGGGACGAGCACTTCCGCTGCTACAAGATCTCCAAGCGCTTCGACCAGGACATCTCCGCGGTCTGCGCCGCCTTCCGCCTGCGCCTGTCGGACGGCCGGGTGGTGGCGATCCGTACCGGCTTCGGCGGCGTCGCCGCCACCCCGCGGCGGGCGCCGCGCACCGAGCGCGAGCTCACCGGCGCCGCCTGGGACGAGGCCGGGGTCCGTCGCGGCGAGGCCGCGCTGGCCGCCGAGCTCACCCCGATCACGGACATGCGCGCGAGCCGGGAGTACCGCCGGCTCGTTGCCGCGCAGCTGTTGCACAAGTTCTACATCGAGACGACGGATCCGCAGGCCCGCACGCGGGTGCTCGCGGAGGAGGCCGCGTCATGAGCGAGACCGATACCCGCCGGGGCAACCCGGGCGTGAACGTCGCCCGGCCCCACGACAGCGCCCACAAGCACGTCAGCGGCAGCGCCCGCTACGTCGACGACCTGCCCGAGCCCCGGGAGCTGCTCCACGCCTATGCCCGGCTCGCGGAGCGCGCCCATGCCCGCATCAACCGGCTGGACGTCTCCGCGGTCGACGGCGGGGGCGTCGCCGCCGTGGTCACGCCGGAGGGGCTCGGCACCACCAACGACATCGGCCCGGTCTTCCCGGGCGACCAGGTGTTTGCCGACGGCGAGGTACTCTTTTACGGGCAGCCGCTGTTCGCCGTCGCCGCGGGCAGCATCGACGCCGCCCGGCGCGCGGCGATGCGCGCCGAGGTGGACTACGAGGACCTGCCCGCGATCCTGGACGTGGATGCCGCGCTGGACGCCGACGCCGACCTGCTGGCGCCCAAGCGCTGGCGCCGTGGTGAGCCGGAGGCCGCCATCGAGGCCGCGCCCCACCATCTTGAGGGCCGGACCTACGTGGGCGGCCAGGAGCATTTCTACCTGGAGGGCCAGGTGGCGATGGCCGTCCCCCAGGAGGACGGCGACATGCTCGTCTACAGCTCCACCCAGCACCCCTCGGAGGTGCAGCACCTGGTCGCGAAGGTCCTCGGCCTGCCGGACCACGCGGTCACCGTGGAGACCCGGAGGATGGGCGGCGCCTTCGGCGGCAAGGAGACCCAGGGGGCGCAGATCGCGGTCATCGCCGCGCTGCTCGCGCAGCGCACGGGGCGGCCGGTGAAGTACCGCCTCGACCGCGACGACGACATGACCATGACCGGCAAGCGCCACGATCTGCGCATCGACTACCGGGTGGGCTTCGACGACGACGGCCGCATCCGCGGCATCACCTTCATGCAGGCAGTGCGCTGCGGCTACGCGCCGGACCTCTCGCACTCCGTCTCCGATCGGGCGATGTACCACGCGGACAACGCCTACTTCCTGGAGAACGTCGAGATCACCTCCCGGCGGCTGCGCACCAACACCGTCTCCAACACCGCCTTCCGCGGCTTCGGTGGGCCCCAGGGGATGGTGGGCATGGAGCACGTGATCGAGGAGATCGCCCGCGAGCTCGGCCTGGATCCGCTGGCCGTGCGCCGCCGCAACCTCTACGGCGTGGACGAGCGCAACATCACCCCCTACGGCATGACCGTGGAGGACAACATCCTCCCCGAGCTGCTCGGCGAGCTGGAGACGAGCTCGGAGTATGCCCGCCGACGCGAGGCGGTGCGTGCGTACAACGCGGCGAGCCCCTGGCTGAAGAAGGGCATCGCGGTGACGCCGGTGAAATTCGGCATCTCCTTCACCGCCAAGCACCTCAACCAGGCGGGCGCGCTGGTGCTTGTCTACCAGGACGGCAGCGTCCAGCTCAATCACGGCGGCACCGAGATGGGCCAGGGACTGCACATCAAGGTGGCCCAGGTGGTGGCGGAGGTCTTCGGCATCGACCTCGAGCGGGTGCGGATCACCGCCACCCATACCGGCAAGGTGCCGAACACCTCGCCCACGGCGGCGTCCTCCGGCTCGGACCTCAACGGCGCCGCCGCCTACAACGCGGCGACGAAGATCGTCGACCGGCTGCTTCCGGTCATCCGCGACCACTTCGACGTGTCCACGGACGCCGCCATCACCTTCCGCGACAACGCCGTGTACGCCGGCGGCCGCGAGCTCGCGTCCTTCGCGGAGGTGGTACGCCTCGCCTACTTCCGCCGCGTGCAGCTCTCCGCGGCGGGCTTCTACGCCACGCCGAAGCTCCAGATCAACGAGGACGGCACCGGCCGGCCGTTCTACTACTTCGCCTACGGCGCGGCCTGCTCCGAGGTGGTGGTGGACACGCTCACCGGCGAGTATCGCGTCACCCGGGTGGACATCCTCCACGACGTGGGCCGCTCGTTGAACCCGGCTATCGACATGGGCCAGATCGAGGGCGGCTTCATCCAGGGCATGGGCTGGCTGACCACCGAGGAGCTGTGGTGGGACGAACACGGCCGGCTGATGACCCACGCGCCGTCCACCTACAAGATCCCCGCGTGCAGTGATCTGCCCGCCGACTTCCGCGCCCGCATCTACGAGCGGGGCGAGAACGTCGAGGAGGCCCTTTACCGTTCCAAGGCGGTGGGCGAGCCGCCGCTGATGCTGGCGATCTCCGTACTCCACGCGCTGAAGGACGCGGTCGCCTCGGCGGCCGACTATCGCGTGGCCGCGCCGCTGCACGCCCCGGCGACGCCGGAGGCGGTGCTCATGGCCGTGCAGGCGGTGCGCGGGACCGTCGGCGCCGGGGTTGCCGCGGCGCAGCCGGAGGTCGCCGGATGAGCCACTGGAGCGAGCGCCTGGCCGGGCACTACCGTGCCGACGAGGCCTGCGTCGTGGTGACCCTCGTCGCCATCGAGGGCTCCTCGCCCCGGGAGCCCGGGGCGAAGATGCTGGTCACCGCCGAGGGTGCCAGCGGCACCCTCGGCGGCGGCACCGTCGAGCACCTGGCGCAGGAGCGTGCGCGCGAGATCCTCGCCGCCGGTGCGGGCAATATCGACGGCCCGGCGCTGGAGTCCTTCACCCTCAACGACGCCATCGACCAGGCCTGCGGCGGGCGCATGTCGCTGCTCTTCGAGCCGGTCTGGCCGGCCGCCTTCCGCATCGGCCTGTTCGGCGCGGGCCACGTGGGTCAGGCGCTGGTCCGGGTGCTCGCCGACGTGCCCTGCCGGATCCACTGGGTGGATTCTCGCCCCGGCATGTTCCCGGAGGCGGTGCCCGGTGTCGCCGAGCCGGTGCTCGCCGAGCAGCCGGAGAAGGAGGTCGAGTCGCTGCCCGACGGGGCCTTCGTCATCGCCATGACCCACAGCCATGACATCGACCTGGAGATCGTCGACGCCGCGCTGCGTGCCGGGCGTTTCCCGTTCGTGGGGACCATCGGCTCGAAGACCAAGCGCGCGCGATTCCGCAGCCGCCTCGCCGAGCGCGGGCTCGACGAGGCCACCATCGACGGGCTCACCATTCCCATCGGTCTGCCCGGCGTGGGTGGTAAGCGGCCCGCGGAGATCGGCGTCGCCGTCGCCGCCCAGCTCCTCCAGTGGCGCGACGCCGGGGGCCGCTCCTGACTCGGCCGGGTCGGTCGATGCGCGGCACCCACGGTGCTGTCCGCGGCGGCGACAGGCAGCGGAAGCCGCTGCCGGGCCGCGCCTACAGCGTGCCGCCGCGCAGCAGGTGGTGCCAGTAGAAGCGCGGCAGGAAGTCCTTCTTGAAGTGCCACATGCTCCGGCGCTCCTCCGTCGGCTTACCGGGGAAGGTGGGAGCGAGCTCGCCGCCGTAGCGGAACTCCGCGAGCAGCACCCGCCCGTAGGCCGTGGTCAGCGGGCAGGCGCCGTAACCATCGTAGGCCGCTTCGCTGGTGCGGCCGTCGAGCTCGGCGAGCAGGCCGTCCACCACCACCGGCGCCTGGCGGCGCACCGCCGCGGCGGTCTTGGAGTTCGGCGTGTTGCAGGCATCGCCGAGCGCGAACACCGCCGGGTAGTCGGGATGGCGCAGGGTGGCCTTGTCGACGGCGATCCAGCCCGCCTCGTCCGCCAGCGGTCCCTCGCGCACGAACGCCGGGGCGCGCTGGGGCGGGGTGACGTGGAGGACGTCGTAGCCGACGGTCTCGTCGCCGTCCTCGCCGGTGAACGTGGCCTCCCGGCGGGCGCCGTCCACCGCGGTGAGGCGGCGGCCGTAGTGCACGTCGATACCGTGGCGCTCGGCCACTCGCTCCAGCGGCGGCACGAACTCGGGCACCGAGAACAGCGCCTTGCCGGCGGTGTAGAAATCGATCTGTGCCTCGTCGCGGTGTCCCTGCCGGCGCAGGTGGTCGGCGGCGAGGTAGGCGATCTTCTGCGGCGCACCCGGGCACTTGATCGGCATCGGCGGCTGCGTGAACACCAGCCGGCCGCCGCGGTGGTTACGCAGGCACTCCCAGGTGTAGCCGACGGTGCCGGGTGAGTAGTTGCTGCAGACGCCGTCGCGCCCGAGGGCCTCGGCGACGCCGGGGATGGCGTCCCAGTCGACCGTGAGGCCGGGGGCGAGCACCAGGTGGCTGTAGCCGAGCTCGCGGCCGTCGTCGAGGCCCACCCGGGACTGTGCCGGATCCACCGCGGTCACCGCGGCACGGTGCCAGGTCACGCCGTCGGGCATCACCCGGGCCGTCGGGCGCGAGAGCTCCGGCAGACGCGCTACGCCGGCGCCGGCGAGGGTGAAGCCGGGCTGGTAGTAGTGGGTGTCGGACGGCTCGATGACCGCGACGTCGATGTCGCTGCGCCGTCGGCGCAGCTGGGCGGCCACGGTGATGCCGGCGGTGCCTCCGCCGACGATGAGAACGTCATGGGATTGCGTCATGCCCCTCGCCCCGGTTGTGCGTTTCCGGCAACCTTACGCAGGGCTATATATATTTTGAAGGAATAATGGATTCTTTGTTATGACCGTTGGGAACTAAAAAACCATACCGGTTTGAGTTTGCTCATTGCGAGCGATTCACCGCCTCAATGGAACGATTGAAATTTCCCATCACTCAGCGTCTTGCCGTTTGTGCGATGCAGCGTGAAAATAGTCTCCGATCCGGTCATAGGTACTGCCGTACCGTTCCCCGGGAGTGTGTCGGAGGCCCGATGCGTGGTCCGGCCCCCGCCTGATCCTGGCCCGCCACGCCGGCGCATGAGCGCGCCGTGCGGCCAGATGCGTCACGCTCCGAGAAGCGGCAATACCTATGACCGGCTCGATGGCCCCGGCGGCTCCCGGCCCCGGGGTATTTCCGTTTGGGTCAGTGGGTCTTTTTCGCGGCGGGGTGTTTGCCCCGCCGCCCGTTGCGGGGGTCGTTGCGATGTTTGTGGATGAGCAGTTTCTGCGGGTGGCCGAAGAGCTTGGCTGGGACATCAACAGCCAGATCGCCAAGCTGGAGGAGTTTGCCGAACTCTTCGGCATGAGTGCGCGGCTGGATATGCATCTCGAACGCCGGGGGGTGACCGGCTCGGCGCGGCGGGATCTCAAACTCGTGCGCAATGTCTATCTCGAGTTCGTGGAGTCGATGGGTAACCGCGGGGCGATGAACCATTTCCTGCGTAACGAGATGCGTCTCGCCGCCGAGGCGGCGCGGGCAGCGGAGCAGGCCGCCCGCGAGACCCCGGCGGTACCCCAGGCGCCGGCCCATCATGGCTGGTTCGCGCGGTTGCGGCGGCGGATGCAGGCGCGGGCATGAGCACGCCGCGTATCGGCGTACTGCTCTGCGATGACCTCCACGAGGGTCTCGATACGGCGTGGCCGAGCTACGGCGCGCTGTTCGGGGCGATGCTCGGCGACGCCGGCCCGGTGCGCTCGTGGCGTTTCCACGCCGGTGAGCGGCCGGAGAGCGTCACCGAGGCCGACTGCTGGGTGATCAGCGGCTCGCGCGCGGACGCCTGGGCGCACACCGGCTGGGTGGGCGAGCTTCGGGAATTCGTGGCCGCGGCCCGCGACGCCGGGCAGCGCCTGCTCGGGGTGTGTTTCGGTCACCAGATCGTCCATGCCGCCCTGGGCGGGCGGGTGGCGCGCTCGCCGCAGGGCTGGGGACTGGGCATCTATCCGGTCGCCGCCACCCGCGCGTTCGGCCCCTGGGCGGCGGGCGAGGCCCTGGCGCTGCTGTCGGTGCACCAGGACCAGGTGCTCGAGCCCGCGCCCGGGCTCGAGGGCATCGCCGCGGGGGCGTTCTGCCCGCACTATGCGAGCGCGGCGCCGGGCGTGCTCACCGTCCAGGGTCATCCGGAATTCGACCGCGATTTCTTCACGGCGTTGCTGCCCCGGGCCGGAGAGAAGGCCGGTGCCGAGGTGGAGCGCCGGGCGCGGGCCAGTCTCGATCAGCACGACGACCATGCCCGTTTCGGCGCGCTGCTGCGCGACTTCGCCGCCGGCCACGACGTCATCTGAGCCGTGAAGCGCGGCGTGTCGGCTGGCATACTGTCGCGCCCCACCAGCCGCGATGGTGCCATGAGCGACGACGCCCCGAATGCCACGGCGGAGCAGGTCTTCGGCCGCTACCGCGCCATCGTCCCCGACTGGGACGCCTTCCTGGACAGCCTCGCCCGCCCGTTGGCGCCCACGGTATGGCCGCATCCCACGCGCATTGACCGCGATGGGTTGCGGCGCCTGCTCGCGGAGGCGGGGGTCGGGAGCACGCCGCTGTCCTGGCACCCGAGTGCCCTGCGCCTGCCAGAAGGGTTCGGGGCGGGTGGCCACTGGGGCTACTTCGCGGGGCTCTACCAGTCCCAGGAGGCGGTCGCGACGGTGCCCGTGATGCTGCTCGACCCTTTGCCCGGCGAGCGCGTCCTGGACATGTGCGCGGCGCCGGGGAACAAGACCGCCCAGATCGCCCTGGCCATGGGCAATCGCGGCACCGTTCATGCCAACGAGGTCCAGCGCGGGCGCCTGTCGCCGCTGCAGGGTACGATCCGCCGGCTGGGGCTGCTCAACGTCAGCATCACCCTGCGCCCCGGCGAGGACCTGGCGCTCTCCAACGGCCCCTTCGACCGCGTCCTGGTGGACGCGCCGTGCAGCGGCGAGGGGATCTGGCGCAAGGTCGTCGGCGAGCGCGCGATGAAGCACTTCCAGGTCGCCGATGCCGCGATGCGCGAGCGCCTGGCGGCGCGCCAGCGGCGGCTGCTCGCCCGGGCGGTCCGGCTCGCGCGGGTCGGGGGGCGCATCGTCTACTCCACCTGCACGGTGGCGCCCGAGGAGAACGAGGCGGTGGTGGACGCGGTGCTGCGCGCCTTTCCCGGCCAGCTCGCGGTGCGCCCGGCCCGGCTGTCCGGCTTCGACTGCGCGCCGGGGATCACCGAGTGGGCGGGTGCGGGTTTCGATCCGTCGCTCGCCGGGGCCGCGCGGGTATGGCCGCACCAGAACGACACCGGCGGGTTCTTCGCGGCGGTGCTGGAGAAGGTGGACGGTCCCGAACCCGACGGCGCGCTGGTCCACCCGGCGGGCGCGGACGACGCCGTGCTCGACGAGCTCGGCGCGACCTACGGGCTCGATGAGGACGCCTTTGCCGGCGTCACCACCCACCGTGGCGGCGGCCGTTACCTCAGCGCGGTGAGCGCGGACCACCGCCTGCCGCCGGGGCTCGCGACGCAGACCACCGGTCTGCCGGTGCTCGGTACGCAGGCCCGGCCGCCGAAGCCGACCACGGCGTTCGCGCTGGCCTGGGCGCCGGCGGCGCAGGCGAATACCCTGGACGTGGACGACGCGGGCCTTGCCGACTACATCGCGCGGCGGCCGCTGTATCTCGACCGTGCCGAGGTCCCCGAGGCACCCTACGTGCTGGTCCGCCACCGGGGGCACGGCATCGGCGTGGCCCACGTGCGTGGCCGCCAGGCCGACGGCCGGGTGGCCTTCGCCAGCCTTCACCCCAAGGCCTGGGCCGGGCGCTGAGCCCGCGTCCGCGAATACGCATTCACCCGCCATAGGAGACGAGCCGATGCAGGTCTGGCACATCCCCGAACCCGGTGGCCCCGAGGCGCTGACCCTTGCCGAGCGCCCGGACCCGGTCCCCGGCCCCGGCCAGCTCGTGGTGCGCGTGCGCGCCGCGGGCGTCAACCGCGCCGACGTGCTCCAGCGCCTCGGTCACTATCCGGCGCCGCCGGGGGTGGTCGCGGACGTGCCCGGGCTGGAGTATGCGGGCGAGGTCGAGGCCGTTGGCGAAGGCTGCGTGGCACGCCGTGTCGGTGACCGCGTGATGGGGCTGGTCGGCGGCGGCGCCTACGCCGAGCGCGTGCTCGTGCACGAGCGCGAGACCCTGCCGGTGCCCGCCGGCATGGACGATGCCCGGGCCGCGGCGATCCCCGAGGCCTTCCTGACCGCATGGCGCGCCATCGCCCTGGAGGGCGGTCTGCGCCCGGGCGGTTTCTGCGTGGTCCGTGCCGCCACTTCCGGTATCGGCACGGCGGCGGTGCAGCTGGTCCGCGCCATGGGGGCCCGGAGTCTCGGCACCGGCCGGGACGCCGCCCGGCTGGACGCGGTGCGCGCCCACGGCATGGACGCCACCTTCGTCGACGACGGTGAGGCGTCACTCGCGGACGCGGTGCGCGGGGCGAACGCGGGCGAGGGGGCGGACGTGATCCTGGACCTGGTGGGCGGCGACGGCCTGCCCGCGGCGCTCAAGGCGCTGCGCGCGGAGGGCACGCTGGTGCTGGTGGGGATGATGGGGGGCAGCCGCACCGAGCTGAACCTCGGGGCGGTGCTCATGCGCCGGCTCACGCTCCGGGCGATGACCATGCGCAGCCTGCCGCTGGAGCGTCGCATCCAGGTGGTGCGTGCCTTCGAGGCGGAAATGCTGCCGCGGTTCTCGGACGGAACGCTGGCGCCGGTGCTGGACCGCACCGTGGCCTTCGCGCAGGCGCCGGAGGCGCACCGGATCATGGAGTCCGGTCAGCACCTTGGCAAGCTGGTGCTCACCCACGGCTGAGCCGCCGCGGGCGCGGCTCAGTCGCGCTCGCGCTCGGATTCCGTGATCGTCGCGGCGCGTTTGCGCAGCCGCTCGAGCACGGCGACGGTGGTCTCCAGCTCCGCCTCGTCGAGGCCCTCGACCATCTCGTCGCGCAGTGCCGCGGCGACGCTCATGATGTGATCGAGCGCCCGGTGGGCGCGCTCGGTGAGGTAGATGCGGTTGCGCCGGCGGTCGTCGCTGCAGGCCTGGCGCTCGATCCAGCCGTCGGTGGCGAGACGGTCGAGCAGCCGCACCACCGTCGGCGGTTCGATGCCGGTGCGGGCCGCGAGCTCCCGCTGGGTGAGCCCCTCGCCACCCCGGGAGATGTTCATGAGGGTGCGCCACTTGGCCTGGCTGAGGCCCAGCGGGCGCAGCCGCGTGTCCAGGGCCTGGCGCCACTGCTGGGCGGTCTCCGCGAGCATGAGCCCGAGGTGGTCGATATCCGCCGCGTCGTCGGTCTGTGTGGAACGGGTCATGGACCGTGCCTAGTCATCGTCGTTCTACTATTAATGCCTGATCGTAACATGCTGGCGTGCGATGGGTCCGCTTCAGCCCCGTTCGGTCACGGCGTGGGCGAGGCCGGCGAGGGCGGGCAGCGGTGCGTCCACGCGCCACACGGGGATCGTCGCGAGATAGTCGCGCATCCGGCCCTTGGCGGTGAACCGGGTCATGAACATGGCGTGGTCGAAGCGGTTTCCCAGGCGCGGCAGGATGCCGCCGCCCAGGTAGACGCCGCCGCGGGCGCCGACGGTCAGTGCGAGCCCGGCGGCCACCGTCGCCAGCCCGCGGGTGAACAGTGCCAGCGTCTCTGCAGCGCGGGCGTCGCCGGCGTCCGCCCCGGCGATGATCTCCGCCGGCGACAGGCCCCCGGTGGGGGCGCCGGCGATTTCGGCGAGGCAGTCGTGGACCGCGGTGAGCCCCACCCCGGAGGCGACGCGTTCGGCACTGCAGTGGCCGAAGCGCTGCCGCAGCGCCCGGGCGACGGCCTCCTCGCGCTCGTCGCAGGGGGCGAAGCTGACGTGCCCGCCCTCGCCGCCGATGGCGTGATGGCCGCCACCGGGGCAGGGCACGAGCACCGACACGCCGAGCCCGGTGCCCGGACCCAGCACGGCCATCGGTGCCCCCGGCGCCGCGGCGCCCGGGTTCACCGGCACGCACTCCGTGGGGGACAGCCCCGGCACCGCCAGCGCCTGTGCGACGAAGTCGTTGACCAGCTCCAGCCGCTCCAGTCCCAGCCGGTCCCGGGTCTGCGTCGTGGAAAAGCGCCACGAGCCGTTGGTCAGCTCGACCTGGTCCCCGGCGATCGGGGCCGCGATGGCGCACAGGGCCTGGCGGGGGCGCGGCCCGTCGGGCAGGCCGTCGAGATAGTGGCCCGCGGCGGCGGCGAGGTCGGCGAAGTCGGCGGTGGCCAGCTCGCGGACGTGGTGGACCGAGCCGTCCCCGGGGGAGGCCAGCGCGAACCGGGCCCCGGTGCCGCCGATGTCCGCGATCAGCCAGGGTGGACTGGCGTGGGTCGTTGTCATGGGCGCTCTTTCCTGGTGTCTCGTTATCCCTGTCTGCCGAGTGTAACGTTTCCGTCACGGCGCGATGGGGACGTCACGGGGACAGCGGTGATAGTCTTCGTCCACGCACGACTGTCAAACCAACAACGGAACACGGAGTGACCATGGGCACGCTGACCAAGGGAATCACGGGTGTGGCCGCGGGCCTGCTGCTGGCGGCCGCGGTTACCGGCTGCGGCGTCACCGCGCCGCCGCCCGGCGCGGGGCAGGAGAAGGCGCAGCCGGGTGAGGTCGTCGGCCAGAAGACCATCTGGTCGGACGCGGACCGGGGCTGGGTGAAGCTCGTGGCCGCCGAGCCCCGCGGTGGCGGCTATGATCAGCCGGTACACGTCGATCCCCAGTGGCTGCGCCAGGCGCTCTACGACATCAAGCTGCGCGTCGAGCGCGACGGTGACAACGAGCGCGCCATCCGGCTCTTTCGCGTCGCCCAGCTCGACGTCCTGGTGCCGACCCTGGTGCGCGGGCTTGCCGAGGCCGGTCCGGACCAGGCGGTCGCCTTCGCCACCGCCTCGCGGCGCGGCGGCTTCACCTTCTTCGATCCCGTGCGGCTGACCACGGCGCGGGTCTTCGTCGAGGACGGCCGGCTCAACGTGCTCTTCGGCACGGTCTCCGAGCCATTGCCCGAGGACGAGGTGCGCGCGTTCGTCGCCGATGCCCGCGTGGGCACCCGCGAAGCGGTGATCAACGAGGGCGGCACCGTCTGGAGCCGCGGCTGGGAGTCGCGCATGGAGCGCGCCGACTGGGTCGTGCTCCCGGTGAAGACCTCGGAGGGGGAGCTCCCGGCACTCCCCGAGGCCGGGGCGAAGGCCGGGACCGATCCGGCGGAGCAGCCGGCGCCGGCGGCGGCCGATACCCCGGCGGCGGCGCCGTCGCGCACCGCGCGGGACCGGCTGAAGCTGCTGAAGTCCCTCCACGAGGACGGCCTGATTACCGATGAGGAGTACAGCCGCAAGCGTCGGGAGGTCCTCGAGACCCTCTGAGGCGCCCGCCTTGTCGTTGCGGGGGCGCCCCGTCCGGGGGCGTCCCCGCCATTCCCGCCCCCTTCTCCAGGTCCGCCCGCCGCGGCTGTCCCAGCCGCTGGACCGGTCATCGGTTTAATCTGTACCAAAAGAGTCCGTTTTGAGTTAGAATCCGGACTGCGATGATACGAATTAACCGTGAAACCGACTACGGCATCGGCATCCTGTCGATGCTGGCACGCGATGACGACGCGCGGGTGACCGCGGCGACGCTCGCGGACCGGCGTGGGCTGCCGCAGCCGATGGTCAGCAAGATCCTCAAGCACCTGGCACGGGCCGGCATCCTGGTCTCGTACCGTGGTGCCAAGGGTGGCTACGGCCTCGCCCGGCGCCCGGAGGAGATCACGGTGGCGGAGATCATTGCCGCGCTGGAAGGCCCCATTTCGCTCACCGAGTGTGTGGAGGAAGGGGTCGAGGCCTGCCAGTACAGCAACTACTGTACGGTCAGCGGCAACTGGACCCGAATCAACCGGGTGGTGCACGAGGCGCTCTCGTGCATCACCCTCGCCGAGATGAGTGCCCCGGAGCCCGACATGCCTGGCACCGCCGGGCCGGGTGCCCGTGACGAATTTCCCATTGAGTTTTCCGGAGTCCGCTATGTCAGCGACGTCTAAGACCCTGGAAGAAGTGACCACCCGCGGCTACGAGGCGGGCTTCATCACTGACATCGAGCAGGAGTCGGCACCGCCGGGCCTGAACGAGGAGATCATCCGCTTCATCTCCGCCAAGAAGGAGGAGCCGGAGTGGATGCTGGAGTGGCGCCTGGAGGCCTACCGGCAGTGGCAGCAGATGCCGGAGCCGGACTGGGCGAAGGTCAACTTCGAGCCGATCGACTTCCAGGCGATCTCGTACTATGCCGCGCCGAAGGAGCGCCCGGAGAGCCTGGACGAGGTGGACCCGAAGCTGCTCGAGACCTACGAGAAGCTCGGCATCCCCATGCACGAGCGCGAGATGCTCGCCGGCGTAGCGGTGGACGCGGTATTCGACTCGGTGTCCGTGGCCACCACCTACAAGGACAAGCTCGCCGAGCACGGCATCGTGTTCTGCTCGATGTCCGAGGCGATCCGTGAACATCCGGAGCTGGTGCGCAAGTACCTCGGTACCGTCGTGCCCCAGGGCGACAACTTCTTCGCCGCGCTGAACTCGGCGGTGTTCTCGGACGGGTCGTTCGTGTTCATCCCCAAGGGCGTGAAGTGCCCGATGGAGCTGTCCACGTACTTCCGCATGAACGCCGGCCACACCGGGCAGTTCGAGCGCACGCTCATCGTGGCCGAGGAGGGGGCGTCGGTCTCCTACCTCGAGGGCTGCACCGCGCCCATGCGCGACGAGAACCAGCTCCATGCCGCGGTGGTCGAGCTGGTGGCGCTGGACGACGCCCAGATCAAGTACTCCACGGTCCAGAACTGGTACCCGGGCGACGAGAACGGCAAGGGCGGGATCTACAACTTCGTCACCAAGCGCGGCCTGTGCGCCGGCGACCGCTCCAAGATCTCGTGGACCCAGGTGGAGACCGGCTCCTCGGTGACCTGGAAGTACCCGAGCTGCGTGCTTCGCGGCGACGACTCGGTGGGCGAGTTCTACTCCGTGGCCGTGACCCGCCACCGCCAGCAGGCGGACACGGGCACCAAGATGATCCACATGGGGCGGAACACCCGCAGCACCATCGTCTCCAAGGGCATCTCCGCCGGCCACGGCCAGCAGAGCTACCGTGGCCTGGTGCGGATCACGCCCAAGGCGCAGGGCGCGCGCAACTACTCGCAGTGCGACTCCATGCTGATGAGCTCGACCTGCGGGGCGCATACCTTCCCGTACATCGACGTGCAGAACCCCACCGCGCAGGTGGAGCACGAGGCGACGACCTCGAAGATCAGCGACGACCAGGTGTTCTACTGCAACCAGCGCGGTATCGACACCGAGGACGCCGTCTCGCTGATCGTCAACGGCTTCTGCAAGGAGGTGTTCCGCACCCTGCCCATGGAGTTCGCCGTGGAGGCGCAGAAGCTCCTCGAGGTCACCCTCGAGGACAGCGTGGGCTGAACCGCGCACGAGACACCGTGGCAGCGCCCCGCGACGAGGGCGCGCCGCCGAACCGGACCCGCAAGAATTCGCTGGAGGCCAGACATGGCACTGCTGGAGATCAGGAACCTGCACGCCTCGGTGGACGGCACCGAGATCCTCAAGGGCATCGACCTCGACATCGAGCCGGGGAAGGTGCACGCCATCATGGGCCCGAACGGCTCGGGCAAGAGCACGCTCTCCAAGGTGCTCGCCGGTGACGAGCGTTACGAGGTCACCGCCGGCGAGATCCGCTACCGTGGCCGCAACCTTCTGGAGCTCGCGCCGGAGGAGCGCGCCCGGGAGGGTATCTTCCTCGGCTTCCAGTACCCGGTGGAGATCCCCGGCGTGTCCAACACCTACTTCCTCAAGGCCGCGCTCAACGCGATCCGCAAGTACCGCGGCCAGGAGGAGCTCGACGCGATGGAGTTCCTGCAGCTCATCCGCGAGCGCGCCAAGACCGTGAAGCTCGACGAGTCGCTGCTCCAGCGCCCGGTCAACGAGGGCTTCTCCGGCGGCGAGAAGAAGCGCAACGAGGTCTTCCAGCTGGCCGTGCTCGAGCCCATGCTCGCGATCCTCGACGAGACCGACTCCGGGCTCGACATCGACGCGCTGCGCACGGTCGCCGACGGCGTCAACGCCATGCGCGACGACGAACGCGGCTTCCTGGTGATCACCCACTACCAGCGGCTGCTCGAGCACATCGTGCCGGACACCGTGCACGTGCTGGTCAACGGCCGGATCGTGCAGACCGGCGGTAAGGAGCTGGCCGAGGAGCTCGAGCGCTCCGGCTACGCGCTGTTCGACGACGAGGCGGCGTAAGGGGGTCCCATGGAAGCAGTGGCTGAAACCCAGAGCGTCTACCGGCAGGCCTTCGATGCCGGTGACGACGGCCGCCCGGCCTGGCTCGCGCCGCTGCGTCGGCGTGCCATCGAGGCCTTCGAGGCCCGCGGCCTGCCCGGCCCCAAGCAGGAGCCCTGGCGGAAGACGCCGCTGGCGCCGCTGACCGGGCAGAGCTTCCCGGTCGCCGACGGCGGTGGTTCGGTATCGCCGGAGCTGGCGCGGCGTGTCGGCGAGCTCGCCGGCGAGGCGCACCTGCTGGTCTTCGTCGACGGCACCCTGGACACCGGGCTGTCGAACCTCGGCGAACCCGGCCGCGGGCTCACCGTGGCGCCGCTGTCCGAGTACGGCGACGACGCCCCGGCGGCGGTCACCGATCGTATCGGCAGCGGTGCGCCCATCGCCGAGCAGCCGTTCGCGGCGCTCAATACCGCCTTCTTCCGCGACGGCGCGTTCGTACACGTTGCCCGCGGCCAGGCGGTGGAGCGGCCGGTGGTCGTGGTGCACGTGGACACCGGCGAGGCCGACGGCCGCGCCGTCTACCCCCGCGTGCTGGTGCACGCGGAGTCGGCCGCGGAGGTGCGGTTCATCGAGCACTTCATCGGTGCCGACGGCGCCAACACGCTGACCGCGCCGGTCACCGAGGTCATCGCCGAGGACGGCGCCATCGTCACCGGCTACCGCCTGCAGGAGGCCGGCGACGGCGATCTCCACGTGGGCACGGTCCACGTCGCCGCTGCCCGCGACGCGCAGGTGGCGCTGCACGCCTTCGCCACCGGGGCGCGCCTGGCGCGCACCGACGTCCACGCGGACATCAACGACGCGGGCGCCGACGTGACCCTCAACGGCCTGTATCTCACCCGTGGCCGGCAGTTCTGCGACTTCCACACGTGGGTGAACCACAACACCGAGCACGGCACCAGTCACCAGCTGTTCAAGGGCGTGCTCCAGGGCCGCTCGGAGACGGTGTTCGACGGCGTGGTGCGGGTGGCCGAGGGCGCCCAGAAGACCGACGCCCAGCAGCAGAACCGCAACCTGCTGCTCGACAAGCTGGCGCTGGCGCACTCCAATCCGCGGCTCGAGATCTACGCCGACGACGTCAAGTGCGCCCACGGCTCGACGGTGGGCGAGCTCGACGACGAGGCGCTGTTCTACCTGCGCTCCCGGGGCATCGGCCCGGCGGACGCCCAGGCCATGCTGACCCTGGCCTACGCCAGCGAGATGCTGCAGCCCATCCGGCTGCAGACGGTTCACGATCACGTGCGGGGACGGCTGCTCGAGTGGCTGCCCGGCGACGAGACGGTGAGGAGCGTGATATGAGCACCGTGGAGCCCGTGACGGAGCATCAGGCGCCGGTGTCGGCCCATCGCGAGGATTTCCCCATCCTCGCCCGGCCGATGAACGGCCGGCCGCTGGCGTTCCTCGACAGCGCGGCGAGCGCGCAGAAGCCGGCGTGCGTGATCGACGCCGAGGCCCGCTGCTATCGCGAGTACTACGCCAACATCCACCGTGGCGTCTACCAGCTCTCGCAGCGCTCGACGGACGCCTACGAGGGGGCGCGCAAGCGCGTGGCGGCGCTGCTCAACGCCCCGGATCACCGCGAGGTTGCGTTCGTGCGGGGCACGACCGAGGCGATCAACCTCGTCGCCCACAGCTTCGTGCGCCCGCAGCTGCAGCCGGGTGACGAGATCCTGATCACCGGCATGGAGCACCACTCCAACATCGTGCCGTGGCAGCTCATCTGCGAGGAGACCGGGGCGAAGCTCGTGGTCTCGCCGGTGACCGACACCGGCGAGGTGGACGTCGACGACTTCCGCGGCCGGCTCGGCCCGCGGACGCGGTTCGCGAGCATCACCCATGTCTCCAACGCCCTGGGCACGATCAATCCCGTCGCCGAGATGATCGCGGCCGCGCGCGAGGCCGACGTGCCGACGCTGGTGGACGGCGCCCAGGGCGTGCCCCACATGGCGGTGGACGTGCAGGCGCTGGGTTGCGATTTCTACTGCTTCTCGGGGCACAAGCTCTACGGTCCCTCGGGCGTCGGTGCCCTGTGGGGGCGTTTCGAGCTGCTGCGGGGCATGCGCCCCTACCAGGGTGGCGGCGAGATGATCCGCTATGTGACCTTCGAGAAGTCCGATTTCGCGCCGCCGCCGCAGCGTTTCGAGGCGGGTACGCCGAACATCGCCGGCGCCATTGCCCTGGGCGAGGCCGTGGACTACGTACGCGGCATCGGGCTGGAGCGCATCGGCGCCCACGAGCAGGCGCTGCTGGCCTACGCCACCGAGCACCTGGAGGCCATCGAGGGGCTGCGCATCATCGGCAATGCCGCGCACAAGGCGGGGGTGATCTCCTTCGTCCTCGACGGCGTGCATCCCCACGATATCGGCACCATCCTGGACCAGGAGGGGGTCGCCGTGCGCGCGGGGCACCACTGCGCGCAGCCGGTGATGGACCGCTTCGGCGTGCCGGCGACGGTGCGCGCCTCCTTCGGCCTGTACAATAGCCGGGAAGACGTTGACGCGCTGGTCAACGCCCTCCATCGAGTCAAGGAGTTCTTCGGCTGAATGTCTGAGCTGCGCGATCTGTATCAGGAGGTCATCCTCGACCACAACAAGCACCCCCGGAACTTCCATCCGGTGGATCCGCACTCCCACGAGGCGGACGGCTACAACCCGCTGTGCGGCGACCGCGTCCACCTGGAGCTGCAGGTCGACGACAACGGGGTGATCGAGTCCATCGGGTTCCAGGGCGACGGCTGTGCCATCTCCACCGCCTCCGCCTCGATCATGACCGAGGCGCTCAAGGGCCACACGGTGGAGGAGGCGAAGGCGCTGTTCGAGCGCTTTCGCCACCTGGTGACCGAGGACGACGCCGAGGTGGACCCGTCCATGGGCAAGGTGGCCGTGCTCGCCGGTGTGCGCGAGTTCCCCATGCGCGTGAAGTGCGCCACCCTGGCGTGGCACACCTTCGACGCGGCGATCCGGGAAGCGGGCGAGTTCACCGCGGAGTGAGCGCACGAGGCCGCGGGCCGTCCCGCGCGTAGCGAGCGACGGAGAACCATGAGCGAACAGGCAACCGTCATCGAGGGGCCCGAGGGGCTGTGCGGGGGTATCGTCGAGGCCCTGCGCTGCGTCTTCGACCCCGAGATCCCCGTCGATATCTACGAGCTCGGGCTGATCTACGAGATCCGTGCTGACGCGGACGGCTTCGTGGACGTCATCATGACCCTCACCGCCCCGTCCTGCCCGGTGGCCGGGCAGATGCCCGGCATGGTCAAGGCCGCGGTGGAGCAGGTGGAGGGCGTGGTGGCCGCCGAGGTGGAGCTCACCTGGGAGCCGGCATGGACGCAGGCGCGCATGTCCGAGGCCGCACGGCTGCAGCTCGGCTTCTTCTGATCCTCCGTGACGCCCGGCGTGGGGGTTGAGTCCCGCCGCGCCCTGGGCAATCCTGTCGGAAAATCACGAGAACAGCATGGCAGCCGCCGTCGATGCGCGTCTGCACATGCCCGACAGGGGAGCCTTCTTGCCATGTCCCTGCTGCGAACCTGCCACCGCGCGGCGTGCGCGGCCGTCGTGACGCTCGCCGCTTCCACGGCGGCCCCGGCCGCTGACGGGGGCCCGTCGGCCGCGCCCAATACCGTGTTCGTTCTCGATGCCTCCGGGTCCATGTGGGGCCGGATCGACGGCGAGCCCAAGATCGCCATCGCCCGGCGTGTCCTCGGTGACCTGATCGAGGCCCGCGATCCGGCGGACGTGCTCGGCCTCGTTGCCTATGGCCACCGTCGCAAGGGCGACTGCAGCGATATCGAGGTGCTGGTCGAGCCCGGGAAGGGGACGGGGGCGGCCATCCGCAAGGCGGTCGACGGGCTCTCGCCCAAGGGCAAGACGCCGCTCAGCGCGGCCGTCCGGCAGGCGGCGGAGACGCTCAAGTACCGCGAGGACCGCGCCAGCGTGATCCTGATCTCCGACGGCCGTGAGACCTGCGACCTCGATCCCTGCGAAGTCGGGCGGCGGCTGGAGGAGACCGGGGTGGGCTTCACCGCCCACGTGGTCGGCTTCGGCATCGAGAAGGCCGACACACGTGACCAGCTCGCCTGTCTCGCCGAGTCCACCGGCGGGCGTTACCTCACCGCCGACACCGCCAACGAGCTCTCCCGCGCGCTGGAGACGGTCAGTGCCGCACCGGCCACCGTCGACATCCGCATCGAGGCCGTGGACGGCGAGGGCGGTCCGGTGATCGGCCACGGTCTGCGCTGGAGCCTGACCCGGAAGGGCGACGGCGAGCGGCTCCTCGATAACGAGGGCATGGCGGCGGTGAACATGGCCCTGGAGCCCGCCGATTATCACGCGGAGGTACTCCGTATCCAGGACGAGGCCAGTGCCGAGCAGGACCTCACCGTCGAGGAAGACGGCGGGCAGCGCACCGTGACCGTGGCGCTGCCGCCGTTGCGTCCCCCGGCGAGCCTTGACGGTCCGGCATCGGCCCCGGCGGCCTCAAGCGTCCAGGTCCGCTGGGACGGCCCCGACGGCAAGGATGATTACGTCGCCGTGGCGCGTCCCGACGCGGCGGCCCGGGATTCCATCCGTTACGCCTACACCCGCAAGGGCGATCCGGCGATGCTTACCATGCCGCCGGAGCCCGGCGCCTACGAGCTGCGCTACGTCCAGAGCGAGGGCCGCAAGGTCCTGGCGCGGCGAGAGATCACCGTCGAGGCGGTGGGGGCGAGCCTGGATGCCCCCGAGACGGCGCGGGCCGCCGAACCGGTGCAGGTGCGCTGGGAGGGCCCGGACTACCAGGACGACTACATCACCGTCGCCCGCCCGGACGATGGGCCGCGGGACTATGAGGGTTACACCTATGCCCGGAAGGGCAACCCGCTGACCCTGACCATGCCTGCCGATCCGGGGACCTACGAGCTGCGCTACATCCAGCGCGAGGGCCGCAAGGTCCTGGCGCGGCGAGAGATCACCGTCGAGGCGGTGGGGGCGAGCCTGGATGCCCCCGAGACGGCGAAGGCGGCCGAGCCGGTGCAGGTGCGCTGGGAGGGGCCGGACTACCAGGACGACTACGTCACCGTCGCCCGCCCGGATGACGGGGCGCGGGAGTACGAGGGCTATACCTACACCCGCGACGGCAACCCGCTGAGGCTGACCATGCCACCGGAGGCGGGGACCTACGAGCTGCGCTACATCCAGCACGAGGGCCGCAAGGTTCTGGCGCGGCGAGAGATCACCGTCGAGGCGGTAGAGGCCGGCCTGGATGCCCCGGAGACGGCGAAGGCCGCGGAGCCCGTCCTGGTTACCTGGCAGGGTCCGGACTACCAGGACGACTACGTCACCGTTGCCCGCCCGGATGACGGGGCGCGGGATTACGAGGGCTATACCTACACCCGCGACGGCAACCCGCTGAGGCTGACCATGCCGCCGGAGGCGGGCACCTACGAGCTGCGCTACATCCAGCACGAGGGCCGGAAGGTCCTCGCGCAGCGCCGGATCACCGTCGAGCCCGTGGAGGCGAGCCTCGACGCGCCGGCCAGGGCAGCCGCCGGTGGGTCGATCCAGGTGCGCTGGCAGGGACCGGACTACCGGGACGACTACGTCACCCTGGCGCGCCCGGACGACGGGCCGCGGGACTACGAGAGCTACACCTACACCCGTGATGGCAACCCGTTATCCCTGTCCACGCCGGCGGAGCCGGGCGCCTATGAGCTGCGCTATATCCAGCACGAAGGCCGGCGGATCATCGCCACCACGCCGCTGGAGGTCATCCCGGCGGAGGAGTGAGCCGCGAAGCTACGGTGGCGGCCGCTACAGGCGATAGATGACGCGAACCGCGCCCCAGTGGCGGCCGTTGACCGTCACCGGCGCGGAGGCGTCGCGCACCAGCCGGAACTCGCCGCCGCCCATGTCCCGGCGGTAGACCTGCAGCAGGAACGGCTTGCGGTTGCGGGCCGCGGCGAGACCGACCCGGTCGCTGAAGATCCGGCGGTTCCGCGCATTGGCCGCGTTCCACTGGGGCTCGCCCGGGCGCTGCGCGTGGGAGACGTGCAGCGCGTGGGTGGCGATGTAGCCGTGGTCGTCCGTGGTGCAGCACGCGCTGATGTGCTCGTCGCCGTTGTGCACCGGTTCCTGGATCGGCGGCAGCACCCGGTCCGTGAACTCCGTGTAGCGGCTGAGGTACTGCTGCGGGTCGGTCCCGTCGATAGGCCGGTAGTCCCGGTCGAAGAGGTCCCGCTCGCTGATCTCCCCCGCGGCGACGGCCGCCTCGAAGGCGCGGCTCACCGCGTCGGCGGTCTCCTGCGCCGTGGTGATGTAGGGGTGGTCCGGGGTCTCCGCCTCGCTCTCGCAGGTGATATTGACGATCTCCTCGGTAATGCCGAGGAGCCGCTGGACCCGCTCGTTGGTCTGGCGCAGGTTCTCCGCGGAACCGTTGACCTCGTCGGTCAGCGCGTTGAGCCCGGAGACGGTCTCGCCGCAGTGTTCGTCGATGGCTCCGACCGCCGTGCTGATCTCGCGCGCGTGGGAATCGACGTTGCTTACCGTGTCAGTCATCGTGTTGATGACCTGGCGGATGGTCTGGGCGCCCTCGGTCACCCGCTCGGCCTGGGTATGGCTCGCCTCACCGCGGGCGACGAGGTTGCGTACCCGTTCGCCCAGGTCGGAGAGGGTGTGGTCGATCTCGCCGGTGGCATCGCCGGTCTGGTCCGCGAGCTGCTTGACCTGTTCGGCGACCACGGCGAAGCCGCGGCCGGCCTCCCCGGCGCGGCTCGCCTCGATGGTGGCGTTCAGCGCCAGCAGGTTGGTCTGCTTGGCGATGGCCGCTATCCCCCGGGCGACCTCGCTGATCCGGTTCAGGGCCTCGTCGAGGCTGGAGAGCTCGCTGCTGGTCTCCGTGACCGTGCCTGCGAGCTCCTGAATGTCATCGATGGAGCGCTCGATGGTCGCCCGCGAATCCTCCATCTCGGAGGCTGCGTTGCTGGCGAGCTCCTGCGTGGTGTGTGCGGCCGTGCGCACGGTCTCATTGTTCTCCGCGAGGCGGTCGGCGAGCTCGCGCAGGCGCGAGAATTCCCCGGCCTCATGATCGACATGGGCGCTGACGCTCTCCACCGAGCCGGCGATATCCACCAGCTCGATGCCGAGACGGCCGGTCCGCTCGGCAATCCTTTGCATCAGCTCCTGCTCGCCGCCTTCTCCCGGGCGTTCCTCCGCGGCTTCCGCCGCATCGTTTCGACGCAACCAGCGCATGCCTGTCCCCTTCCTCATCAGTGTCGCCGATCCCGGCGTATGTTCTATTCCTATACGCACATGTTATCGGCACCATAAGAAAAATTTGAGGGGTGGGCATTGCGCCATCCCATGACCCGCGGACACGGATAATGCGTATTGGGTATAAAAATGGGGTTGCTTAATCCCTTTGAGTATATTTGAATACGCGCATCCAAATACCGGTTTCGTGGAGTCACTGCAATGATCAGGAACATGTTCAGGGCCGGCGTGGCCCTTGCCGTACTGCTCGCCGGCGGCGTGGCGGCCGCGGCAGTGCCGCCGCTGGTCGGTCCGGACTGGCTCGCTGGTCACCGGGGCGACGCGGACGTCGCGGTGCTGGACGTGCGCAGCCCGATCGACGGCGGTGACGAGGTCGCCTTCGCCGACGGCCACATCCCGGGCTCGGTGGACGCCGGCTACACCAGCCATCCCTGGCGGGTGACGAAGGACGGCGTTGTCGGCAAGCTGCCGCCCGTCAGCGAGCTGGAGTCCCTGGTCGGGGGGCTGGGCGTGGACAACGGCGATACGGTGGTGATCGTCCCTGCCGGCACGGGCCCGACGGACTTCGGCAGCGCCGCCCGCGTGTACTGGACCTTCCGCGTGCTCGGGCACGACCGCGTGACCATTCTCAACGGCGGCTATCGCGGCTGGGTCGCGGCGGGCAACGAGGTGGCGACCGGTACCGTCTCTCCCCAGCCGGGTGATTTCGATGCGGATTTCCGCGAGGGCATGGTCGTGTCCACGCGGGACGTGGAGAACGCGGAGACCCGCGGAATCCAGCTCGTGGACGCGCGGCCGTCGGACTACTTCAAGGGTGACAAGAAGCATCCCGAGGCACGGGTGGCCGGCACCATCCCGGACGCGGTCAACATCCAGCACCAGCGTTTCCTCTCCGGCGGCGACGTCTGGCGCTTCGACCAGGACCGCGTGGACGCGGTGCTCGGTGACGTCTCCCTGGATGGCGACCGCCGCCCGGTGAGCTTCTGCAACACCGGCCACTGGGCGTCGACGACCTGGTTTGCGCTCTCCGAGGTCCGCGGCGAAGACAACGTCGGCCTCTACGACGGTTCCATGGTGGAGTGGACCGCTGACGAGTCGCACCCGGTGCAGGTCGCCAAGCAGGGCCTGGCGCGGATCCTCGACTTCTTCGGCGGCTGACCATGGCCAGCGTCAATCCAACCTCCGCCACCACCTCACCGGGGGCCGCCGCCGTCGACGGCGCCCGCCGGGTGGATGGCTTCGTCGTTGCCACCGCGCTCGCCGGCCTGGCACTGCTCGGCGCGCTGATCTGGCTCGAGGCCCCGATCGACCGGCTCTGGCTGCTGCTCATCGGTGCCGGCCTGGGCGTCGCGCTCTACCACGCGGCCTTCGGCTTCACCGCCGGCTGGCGCAACCTGGTAACCAAGCGCCGCAGCGGCGGCATGCGTGCGCAGATGCTGCTGCTCGGCATCGCCACCGTGCTGATCGTGCCGGTGCTCGGCTTCGCCGGGGAGCTCGGGCTCGCCGGTATCAGCGGCACCCTCGCGCCGGTGGGCACGTCGCTGGTCGTGGGCTCGTTCCTGTTCGGTTTCGGCATGCAGCTCGGCGGCGGCTGCGGCTCCGGGACGCTGTTTACGGTGGGCGCGGGGAATGTGCGCATGGTGATCACGCTGGCGGCGTTCATCGCCGGCTCCGTACTCGGCACCATGCACCTGCCCTGGTGGCTGGACCAGCCCGGGTTCGACCCGGTGAACCTGGTCACCGGCCTGGGCGTGGTCCCCGCGGTGGCGTTGCAGCTTGCCGTGCTGGCCGCGCTGGCGTGGTGGTTCGCGCGCATCGAGCGCCGTCATCACGGCGCGGTGGACCGGGTGATCCTGCGCCGGCCGGAGAACGGCTGGGCGGCGACCCTGTTCAAGGGCGGCTGGCCGCTGCTCTGGGGCGCGGTGGCGCTGGCGGTGCTCAACCTCGCGACCCTGGTGGTCGCCGGCTACCCCTGGGGTATCACCTTCGCCTTCGGCCTGTGGGGGGCGAAGATCCTCCAGGCGGTGGGCGTGGATATGGCCCACTGGGAATTCTGGACCTGGGATTACCCATCGCTGGCGCTGAAAGACAGCCTGCTGGTGAACATCGTCTCGGTGATGGACTTCGGGCTGCTTCTCGGCGCGATGCTCGCCGCCGGCATGGCCGGGCGCTTCAACCGCGCCAGCCGGCGGCGGTTGTCCGCCGGGCCGGTGGCCTCCGCGGTGCTCGGCGGTCTGGCGATGGGCTACGGGGCACGGCTCGGCTTTGGCTGCAACATCGGTGCGATGTTCAGCGGCATCGCCTCGGCCAGCCTGCACGGCTGGATCTGGTTCGCCTGCGCCTTCGCGGGTTCGCTGTTGGGTATCCGGCTGCGGCCCCGGATGGGTCTCGAGAACTGAGGGGGCGGTAATGACACAGCGACGCGACTACAGCCGGTGGCGGGTGCTCGCGGTCCTCTTCGGGCTGCTCGTGCTCATCCTTGCCGACCATATCAACTCGGCGACGTTCGCGCTCAACAGCGGGCAGGGCGGGGTGGAAACCAGCTATTCCCAGCTCGATGAGAGCGCCTGCGCGCCCTGTGGTGCGCCGTGTCCCTCCAGGCGCGAGGGTGACGGATAGACAGGCCGGCCGCCGGGCCGGTGCCGGCCGTGCTGCCGAGGGGATGGGCGCGCCCTGTCCCCGGTGGTAACCTTGCTGCCATGACCGTCCTGCTGCGTTCACTGCTCGTGATGCTCGTTCTGGCGCTTGCCTCCGGCGGCGTCGGCGTCGCGTCGGTGCGGGTGCCCGCCAACGAGGCGCCCTGTGCACGGAGCGTTGCGGACGCCGATACCGGCGGCTGCATGACCGTTGCCCCGGAGCAATGCCCGACGTGCCCGCAGGCCGCGGTCATCTCCCGTTCCCCCGTTTCCGCCCTGAGGGCGTTCGCGCGGGCGGTGGCGCCCGTCCGGGCGCCGGTCCCGGCGCTGCGTGCGGCCTGGACCGATCCCCACTACCGTCCCCCCGCGCTCCGCGGCTGATTCCTCCCGGATTATCCGACCCGGTCGCCGCCGTTCCAGGTGCCGGTGTCGCCGTTCAGCGAATCGAAACGGAGTCTTCAACATGAATCATCGAATCGTACGGGTGCGCGGGCGTGCACGCCGGATGCTGTCTGCCATGGCCTTCGTCACCGCGGTGCTGGGGAGCTCGGCCGCCGTGGCCGCACCCGTCACCGTCTACAAGACCGCCACCTGCGGCTGCTGCGAGGCGTGGGTAACCCACATGCGCGAATCGGGCTTCGAGGTGGCGGCGAAAGACGTCACCCAGGCCCGCCTCTACGAGATCAAGCAGGCCGCCGGCATCGGCCGGGAGGCGGCCTCTTGCCATACGGCGTTTATCAACGATTATGTGATCGAGGGGCACGTGCCGGCGCGGGACGTGCGGCGGGTCCTGGCGGACGCGCCCGACGGCGTGCGCGGTCTCACCGTCCCGGGGATGCCGCTCAGCGCCCCGGGGATGGACGTGCCCGGCCGTTCCGAGCGTTATCAGGTACTGGCGCTCGACGGGGCGGGTGGTACCCGGGTGTACGCCACCCATGGCCAACGCTGATCGAATGGCTCGGTTTTCAGGAGGAATACACCGATGAGATACAAGACACCACTGCTTGCTGTGACGATGGCCGCGGCCCTCGGTGTGGCCGGCGTTGCCGCCGGCCACGGCGGCTCTGACGATGATATGCCCATGTGGCACAACGGCGCCGGCGGTATGCCCTCCATGATGGGCGGGCGTGGCGCCCCGGGTGCCGGCTACGGTCCCGGCATGATGGGCGGTGCCGCCCCGTATGGCGGTTATGGCCCCGGCATGGGCATGATGCACGGCGGCCCGGGCATGATGATGGGCGGTTACGGCGCCGGAATGGGTATGATGTACGGCGGCCCGATGATGGGCGGTGGCGGCATGGCCGGTGGCATGGGCTACTGGCTGCAGGCCCTGGACCTCAGCGACGAGCAGCGCGAGCGTATGCTCGAGCTGCGCCGTACCTACCGGGAGGCCGCCTACGAGCGGATGGCGAAGATGGGCACGCTGATGGACGAGTTCCGCGCCGCAATGGCCGGGGACAAGCCCGATCCCGCCCGGATCCGTGATCTCCACGACCAGATGGCCGATCTCCAGGGCGAGCAGATCGCCCAGGCGGTGCGCCTGCGCAACGAGCTCACCGGCCTGCTCACCGACGAGCAGCGCGAGCAGCTGCGCGAGGCCCCGATGCCCTGGGGCGGGATGCACGGCGGCTGGTGAGCCGCAGGGGCGGCCGCCGGCCGCCCCTGCACCGACTGATGCCGTCGGGCACGCGGGAACGGTTCAGCGTTTCCCTAACGCCCCGGGATCGAAGTCGTCCACGTCGATCACCGTCCGGCGGGCCCGCCGGGCGGTTCTCAGCTTCTCCGCCTCCGCGTCGTCCACCAGTTCCGCGGCCCGTGCCGCGGTGATGTCGTCGCCGTCCGCGTCGACCCTGAGGGTCCCGGCGCGCAGGGCGTCGTGCAGTCGCCGCTCCAGCGGCGCGGCCGCCACCGTGCGTTGCAGCGCATCCTCCAGCGCCCCGGTGGCTTCGGCGGGATCGGCACTGCGGTAGATACCGCGCAGCAGGCGGTCCCGGGCGCTACCGGGCTGCATCGGCACGGCGGCCACGGTGCGCCCGAGGGCGTCGTCCGGCCCGCGCCGGCGCCGGCCCAGGGGGAAGATCAGCCCCCGCAGCAGCCAGGCGAGCGGCCGGGCGGGGAGGTTCGCCATCACCGCATCCAGGCGCGCCTCGATCAGTGCCAGTGTCTCCGCCATGACCCAGCGCACCACCGGCAGATCGCTGCGGGGGGAGCCGTCGTCGTGGAAGCGCTTGAGGGTCGCCGAACCGAGGTAAAGCAGCGAGAGTACGTCGCCGAGCCGCGCCGAGAGCCGTTCGCGGCGTTTGAGCGCGCCGCCCAGCGAGAGCATCGCGGCGTCCGCGCACAGGGCGAAGGCCGCGGCGTAGCGGGACAGGGCGCGGAATTCGTCCCGGGTGGCGTCGGCGCGTTCCGGGGCGGCGGCGACACGGGCGCCCGTGAGCCCGAGGATCAGTGAGCGGGCGGCGTTGGAGAGGGTGAATCCGGCGTGGGCGAAGAGCTCGCGGTCGAAGGCCGCGCGATCGCCGTCCTGCAGCGCGCGCATCTCGGCGAGGACGTGAGGATGGCAGCGGATCGCGCCCTGGCCGAATATCATCATGTTGCGCGTGAGGATGTTGCTGCCCTCCACGGTGATGGGGATGGGCGCGGTCTGCCACGCGCGGCCGAGGTAGTTGTTCGGCCCGAGGCAGATCCCCTTGCCGCCGTGCACGTCCATGGCGTCGGTGATCGAGGCGCGGGCGCGCTCGGTGAGGTGGTATTTCACCACTGCCGAGAGCACCGCCGGCGCCTCGCCCTGGTCCACGGCGGTGGCGGTCAGGGCGCGGGCGGCCTCGGTGACGTAAGCGTTGCCGGTGATACGCGCGAGCGCCTCCTGGACGCCCTCGAACTCGCCGATGGGCAGACCGAACTGCTCGCGCACCCGGGCATAGGCACCGGTGGTCCACGCGGCCATGCGCGCCTGCGCGGTGCCCGCCGACGGCAGACTGATGGAGCGCCCCACGGAGAGGCAGTTCATCAGCATGCGCCAGCCCTCGCCGATGCCCTCGCGCCCGCCGATCACCTGCTCCAGCGGGATGAACACTTCGTGGCCGCGGTTGGGTCCGTTCATGAACGCGGCGTTCAGCGGGAAGTGGCGCCGTCCGATCTCCACCCCCGGGGTGTCCGTGGGGATCAGTGCCAGGGTGATGCCGAGCTCGCCGGGTCCGCCGAGCAGGCCCTCCGGGTCGCGTGCCCGGAAGGCGAGTCCCAGCAGGGTCGCTACCGGGCCTAGCGTGATGTAGCGCTTCTCCCAGTTGAGACGCAGGCCGAGCACCTGCTCGCCGTTGACCTCCCCGTGGCAGACCACGCCGGTATCGGGGATGGCGCCGGCGTCGGAGCCGGCGAGCGGGCCGGTGAGGGCGAAGCAGGGGATCTCCTCGCCACGGGCGAGCCGTGGCAGGTAGTAATCGCGCTGGGTATCGGTGCCGTAGCGCAGTAGCAGCTCGGCGGGACCGAGGGAGTTCGGCACCATCACCGTGGAGCCCAGGTCGCCGCTGCGGCTGGCGAGCTTCATCGCCACCGCCGAGTGGGCCTGGGCGGAGAAGCCCTTGCCGCCGTAGGCGGCGGGGATGATGAGCCCGAAAAAGCCCTGCTCGCGGATGTATTCCCATGCCTGCGGGGGCAGGTCCAGGCGCTCGTGGGTCACCGCCCAGTCGTCGACCATCGCGCACAGGGTCTCGCACGGGCCGTCCAGGAACGCCTGCTCCTCGGGGCTCAGCGACGGTGCCGGGTAGTCCAGCAGGTTGTCCCAGTCCGGCCGGCCGGTGAACAGCTCCGCGTCCCACCACACGGTTCCGGCGTCCAGGGCAATACGCTCGGTCTCGGAGATTGCCGGCATCGCCGTGGCGGCCCGGGTGAAGGCCGGATCGCTGAGCAGCCGCCGGCGCAGCCGGACGTTGTTCAGCACCACCGCGACCGCGGCGAAGGCGGCCCAGGCGAGGATGTCCCAGCCCGGCGCGTGCCGGCCGAGCAGGGTGAACAGCGCCAGGTAGGCGGCTAAGGCCGCTGTCGCCGCCGTCAGCCGGGTACGCCGGTACGCGAGTGTGCCGACCAGTGCGAGGAACGCGAATAGCCAGAATACCGGGATCATGCCCGCCTCCGTTGCCGTGCTGTCGGTATCGTCGCCGGGGGGCGACGTCATGACCATACCCTAGCGTATGGTGGCCCGTCGGGGAACGATGCGCTGCGGCGGTCTGCTACCATGCAGACCTCGTCAACACTGCCAGGTCCGCGTTGCCGTCCATGACCACCACACTCGTCGAACACCGCCGTGGCCTCAACCTCCTTGGGTTCGGGTTCTGTGCCGCACTGCTCGCCTTTGCCGTCTACCTGGAGCACGTCCAGGGCCTGGAGCCCTGTCCGCTGTGCATCTTCCAGCGCGTCACCTTCGCCGCGCTGGGGCTGGTGCTGCTCGTCGCCGGCCTGCACGCCCCGCGCCGAGGGGGCGGCCGTGTCTATGCGGTGCTCGGACTGATCATCGCTGCGGCGGGCGTCGGGCTGGCGCTTCGTCACCTGTGGCTGCAGTCGTTGCCGCCGGACCAGGTGCCGGCCTGCGGCCCGGGGCTGAATTACATGCTCGAGACCTTCCCGCCGATGCAGGCGTTGCAGATGGTGCTATCCGGCTCCGGTGAGTGCGCCGAGGTGGATCGCATCCTCGGCGTCAGCATCCCCGCCTGGACGCTGGTCGCCTTCGTTCTGACCGGGATCGGGGGCGTACTGGTCAACTGGCCGGCACGCCGGCGCTGACATGGCGGCGCGCAAGGGCAGCAAGGGCGGCCGCCGCGGAGGCCGGCGGCGTCAGCAGCGCGGACCGGTTGCGCGGTTCCTCCGGCGCGGGCTGCTGCTCGCCCTGGTGCTGGCCGTGGTGGCCGGTGCGGGATGGACCTGGTGGCTCAACCAGCGGGTGGTGGCGGAGTTCGAGAACCGCCAGTGGGCGTTGCCGGCGGACGTCTACGCCCGGCCGCTGGAGCTCTACAAGGGGCTGACGCTGGATACCGATGCCTTCGCGCGCGAGCTGGCCGCTGCGGACTACCAGCGTGTGCGCGACCCGAAGGCGCCGGGCTCCTACAGCCGCAACGGCGCGACCTTCGAGATCCACCGCCGGGCCTTCCGCTTCCCCGACGGCCGTACGGGCGAGCGCCGCATTCGCGTGACCGTCGACAACGGTCGCGTCGCCCGGCTGCGCGGCGCCGACGGCAAGGCCCTGGACCTGTTCCGGCTGGACCCGGCGCGCATCGGCAGCGTCCACCCGGGGCAGCACGCCGACCGCGAGCCGATGGCGCTCTCGGACATGCCCCGCAGCCTGGTCGCCGCCCTCATCGCCGTGGAGGACCGGCGCTTCACCGAGCACTTCGGCGTGTCGCCGCTGGCCATCCTGCGCGCGGCGGTCGCCAATATCCGTGCCGGCGAGATCGTGCAGGGCGGCAGCACGCTCACCCAGCAGCTGGTCAAGAACCTGTTCCTGAGCAACGAGCGCACCCTCTGGCGCAAGGCCAACGAGGCCGTCATGGCCGTGCTGCTGGAGTGGCACTACGACAAGCGCACCATCCTCGAGACCTACCTCAACGAGGTCTATCTGGGTCAGGACGGCGACCGCGCCATCCACGGTTTCGGCCTGGCGAGCCGGTTCTACTTCGGCAAGCCGCTGGAGCGCACCGACCTCGCCGAGCAGGCGCTGCTCGTGGCGATGGTGAAGGGACCGTCGTGGTATGACCCGCGGCGCCATCCGGAGCGCGCGCGCAAACGCCGCGACCTGGTGCTGGACGTGATGGCCGAGGGCGGATTCGCCGACGCCGACGCCGTCGCCCGGGCACGCAAACAACCGCTCGGTGTCCACGAGAGCCCGCCGGAGGCGCGCACGGCCTACCCGGCGTTCATGGATCTGGTCCGCCGTGACCTCTCCCGGGACTACCGCCGCGAGGACCTCAACAACGACGGCCTGCGCATCTTCACCACCATGGCGCCCTCGGTGCAGCACGCCGCGGAGCAGGCGGTGGTCCGGCGCACCGGGAACTGGAAGGACGATACCCAGGCGGCGGCCGTCGTGGTCGGCGTGGACACCGGCGAGGTGGAGGCGCTGGTCGGTGGGCGCGACCCCCGCTTCCCGGGGTTCAACCGCGCCCTCGACGCCGCCCGGCCCATCGGCTCGCTGGTCAAGCCGGCGGTCTATCTCACGGCGCTGGAGCGCCCGGGCCAGTATGGCCTCGGCAGCGTGATCCACGACCGCCCGGTGACCGTGCAGGGCGCCGACGGCCAGACCTGGACGCCGCGCAACTACGACCGCGAGCGCCACGGCGACGTCCCGCTGTGGGCGGCGCTGGCGCATTCCTACAACGTCCCCACGGTCCGCCTGGGGCTGGACCTCGGCCTCCGCGCGGTGGCGGATACGCTCTCGCGCCTGGGCGGATCGCTGCCGGACACGGTCTACCCCTCGATGCTGCTTGGTACGGTGTCGTATACGCCGCTGGAGGTGGCGGGGATCTACGAGACCATCGCCACCGGCGGCTACCACACGCCGCTGCGCGCGGTGCGTACGGTGATGACGCGGGACGGCGAGGTGCTCAGCCGCTATTCCCTGACCGTCGAGCGCACGGTCGAGCGCGTGCCCATGTACCTGCTGCGCAATGCCATGCAGCGCGTGGTCCGGGAGGGTACCGGGCGCGGCGTGCAGCGCTGGCTCGGCACCAGTCCGGGTGTCGCGGGCAAGACGGGGACCACCGACGATCTGCGCGACAGCTGGTTCGCCGGCTTCTCCGCCGACCGCCTGGGGGTCGTCTGGGTGGGCCGGGACGATAACGGCCAGACGGGGCTGACCGGGGCCACCGGCGCGCTTACGGTATGGGGCGAGCTCTTTGCTGCGTTACCCTACAAGCCGTTGAACCCGCGCATGCCCGACGGGGTCGAGCCGGCCTGGATCGATCCCGACACCGGACGGCTGGCCAACGCCGACTGCCCGGACGCGGTACAGCTGCCCTATGCCCGCGGCGCCGAGCCCGACGAGCGTGCCGAGTGCGCGCGCCGCGGCAACGTCGTCGAACGGGCCGGGGCATGGCTGCGCGGGCTGGTCGACTGACGCCGCCGCCGAGCAGGGAGAACCCCGACATGTCCGCAAGAGCGCTCCTCGCGACCGGCCTCCTGGCCGTCCTCCTCGCTGCCTGCTCGACGGCGCCGCCCGGCGGTGGCCGAGGCACCGGCACCGGCGAGACCGTGCCGGCGCCGCCGTCGCCGGGCGAGGGCGGTGCGGCGCAGCCGCCCGCCGGCGGCGGCCAGGCCCTGCCGCCGGCGGTGCGCGGGCTGGTGGCCCGGGCGGAGTCCGCCTCCGCCGCCGGCGAGAACGACCGCGCCGCGGACGCCCTGGAGCGCGCCGTGCGGCTGGCGCCGGACAATGCCGCCGTCTGGCAGAACCTTGCCGTGGTGCGCTACCGCCAGGACCGCTGCGACCAGGCCATCCAGCTCGCCCAGCGCTCCAGCGATCTCACCGGCGACCGTCAGCTGAAGGCCCAGAACTGGCGGCTGATCGCCGCCTGCCGGCGCATGAAGGGCGACGCCGAGGGCGCCAGCCAGGCCGAGTCCCGGGCCCGTGAGCTCGGGGGCGGGCAGTGATCGGCGAGCACGCCCGCGACGCCCTTGGCGGTGACGGCGCGCTCGCCCGGGCCGTCGACGGCTTCTCGCCCCGCGGCGAGCAGCAGACCATGGCGGAGGCCGTGGGCGGGGTGATCGAGGAGGGCGGTGTGCTCGTGGCCGAGGCGGGCACGGGTACCGGCAAGACCTTCGCCTATCTCGTCCCGGCGTTGCTCTCCGGGCAGAAGGTGATCGTCTCCACCGGCACCCGGACGCTGCAGGATCAGCTCTATCACCGCGACCTCCCGCTGGTCTCGCGGGCGCTGGAGCACCCGGTGCGCCGCGCGCTGCTCAAGGGCCGCAGCAACTATCTCTGCCTCTACCGCATGGAGGCCGCCGCCGCCGAGGGACGGTTCGACTCCCGCGAGGAGGCCTCGCGGTTCCAACGCATCCGCGAGTGGGCCGGCCAGACCCGCAGCGGCGATCTCGCCGAGGCGCCGGTTGCCGGGATCGAGGGCGGACTGCTCGGCAAGGTGACCTCCACGCCGGACAACTGCCTCGGCCAGGAGTGCCCGTTCCACGCCGAGTGCCACCTCATGGAGGCACGCCGCCGGGCCCAGGAGGCGGACGTGGTGGTGGTGAACCACCACCTGCTGATGGCGGACTGGGCGGTCCGCGACGGCGGCTTCGGCGAGGTGCTCCCCGCCGCCGACGCCTGGATCCTCGACGAGGCGCACCAGCTCCCGGACACCGCGGCCCAGTTCTTCGGCCTGTCCGTGAGCAGCCGCCAGCTCGTGGAGCTGGCCCGTGACGCCCGCGTGGAGCAGGTTCGCGAGGCGAAGGAGGCCACGGACATCGCCGATGCCGCCGAAGCGCTGCAGAAGGCGGTGCTGGACTTCCGCCTCACCCTCGGCAGCGCCGGCCGGCGTGAGCCCTGGGCGGGCATCGCCGGCGAGGAGACGGTCACCGACGCGGTCGCCACCGTGCGCGAGCGCCTGGCCGGGCTCCACGAGCACCTCGCGCCCCACGCCCAGCGCGGCAAGGGGGTGGAGAGCGTGTGGCGCCGGGCCGCGGAGCTCCAGGACGCCCTCGGGAGCTTCCTCGAAGGCGGTGACGACGACGAGCAGGTGCAGTGGTTCGAGACCCACCAGCAGTCGTTCATCCTGCGGCTCACGCCGCTGGAGGTGGCCGGCACGTTCCGCAAGCAGATGGCCAAGCACCCGGGGAGCTGGGTGTTCACCTCGGCGACGCTGTCGGTGGGCGGGCGCTTCGAGCACTACATCGCCCGGCTCGGGCTCGGCGAGCCGCAGACCCTGCGACTGGAGAGTCCGTTCGACTACGAGCACAACGCGCTGCTCTACGTGCCGGGCAAGCTGCCGCCGCCGAACGCCCCGGACTACCTCGAGCGCTTCCTGGTGATGGTGGAGTGGACCCTGCGCGAGAGCCGGGGCCGGGCGTTCGTGCTGTTCACCAGCCACCGGGCCCTGCGCGCGGCCGCCGAGTACCTGCGCGAGCGCACCGACCATCCGCTGCTGGTCCAGGGCGAGGCGGCCCAGGCGCGGCTGCTGGAGCGTTTCCGCGAGGCCGGCGATGCGGTGCTGCTGGGCACCCAGAGCTTCTGGGAGGGCGTGGATGTGCGCGGCGAGGCGCTGTCCTGCGTGATCATCGACCGCCTGCCCTTCGCCTCGCCCTCCGACCCGGTCACCCAGGCGCGCATCGAGGCGCTGCGTTCCGGCGAGGGCAACCCCTTCGCCCACTTCCAGCTCCCCCAGGCGGTGATCGCCCTGCGCCAGGGCGTGGGCCGCCTCATCCGTGACGCCTCCGACAAGGGGGTGTTGGTGATCGGCGACAACCGCGTCGTGACCAAGGGCTACGGGCGGGTGTTCCTCGACAGCCTCCCGCCGATGCCGCTGACGCGGAGCTTCCGCCAGGTCCAGGCGTTCTTCGCCGCCATGGGCGAGGCGGCCGCGGACACCGACGAGCGCGACTCCAGCCCCGCATGAGCCGCGCCCGGGCGTGGCTGCGCCGTGAGCGCCTGCTGGTGGCGCTCGCCGTGGCGGCACCGGCACTGGTTATCGTGACGGGGATACCGGCGGCCCGTCTCCCGGCGCTCGTCGACTGGTACACCATTGCCGCGCTCGCCGGGCTCATGGTCCTCAGCCGGGCGCTGGAGGACAGCGGCAGCCTGGCCCGCGCCGGCGGCTGGCTGCTCGCCCGGGCGGGGGACCAGCGCCGCCTGGCGGCGGTGCTGGTGGCCGTCTCCGCGCTGCTCGCCGCGGTGATCACCAACGACATCGCGCTGTTCGTGGTCGTGCCGCTGACCCTCGCCGCCGGCCTGATGACGCCGCTGCCGGTGGCGCGGCTGGTGGTCTTCGAGGCCCTCGCGGTGAACGCGGGCTCCGCCGCCAGCCCGGTGGGCAACCCGCAGAACCTCTTCCTCTGGCAGCACGCCGACGCGGGCTTCACCGCCTTCACGGCCACCCTGCTACCGCTCGGGCTCGCGCTCACCGCGATGCTGCTCGCGCTGGTGCCTCTGGCGTTTCCCCGTGCCGCGCTTGGCGCGCACACGCCACCGGCCGCCGGAGTGGACCGGACGCTGCTCTCGGTGGCGCTGGCCGTCTACCCGGTGTTCCTGGTGCTGGTGGATGCGGGCTTCGCGCTGGCCGCCGCGCTGGCGGTGATTGCCGTGATCGCGGTGACGCGGGCCGGGGTGCTGGCGCGGGTGGACTGGGCGACGCTGGCCGTGTTCGTCCTCATGTTCCTCGACCTCGCGCTCCTGGCGCGCCTGCCGGGGGCGGCGGCCGCCGCGCGCTGGCTGCTCGGACTGCCCGGCGGCGCGTTCACCGCTGCGGTGGCCGCCTCCCAGGGGATGTCCAACGTGCCGGCGACGCTGTTCCTGGCGGCGTTCACGGACGACTGGGGGCGGCTCGCCTGGGGCGCGAACGTCGGCGGGTTCGGGCTGGCCGTCGGCTCGATGGCCAACCTCATTGCCCTGCGGCTCGCGCGAGCGCCCGGGCTGTGGTGGCGCTTTCATGCCTGGTCGCTGCCGGTGCTCGCCGGTGCCGTGGTGATCGCGCTGGTGCTGATGCGCCTGCCGGGGCTCAGCTGAGCCCGGCTAGCAGCCAGTCCGGTGCCGGCAGGTCATCGTGGGCGTCCGCCGAGGCGACGCCGCTGGCGACCAGGGCATTGTCGATACCGGCGCGGTGGGCGCCGAGGATGTCGGTATGGCGCTGGTCGCCGATCATCACGGCGTTGGCCGTGCCCGCGAGCTCCAGCGCACGCCGGAACATGACCGGCTCCGGCTTGCCCAGGGGCGTGAACCGGGGCGGCGCGGCGTAGCGCAGCTCCAGGCCGCGCTGGATGAGCAGCGCCAGGGCACCGGCGGTGAAGCCGAAACGCCCGGGGGCGGTGGGGTAGATCACGTCCGGGTTGGTCAGCAGCAGGGTGACGTCGCGCCCGGTGTCCACGGCCCGGCAGACCCCACTCAGGGCGGCTTCCGCGTCGGCGAGGAAGTCGCCGCCGGCCTCGTCGCAGACGCAGAGTACGTCGAAGTCGTCCTCCAGGGCGACGACGTCGCCGCCGCCGCGGCGCACGTAATCCGCGCTCCCGGCGGGGCCGAGCACCGCACAGCGCCGTCCCGCGAGGCCGTTGCTCACGAGGTGGTGCGCCAGCATCGCCCCGGAGCTGATGATCCGTTCCGCGGGCACCGGCACGCCCAGGCGCGCGAAGCGCTCCGCCAGGTGCTCAGGCACGTGGGAGGCGGCGTTGGTGACCACGTACCACGGCCGACCCTCGCGGGTCAGCCGCCCGACCAGGGCCGGTGCGCCGGGCAGGGCGCCGTCGCCGGTGACGAGCACGCCGTAGGCGTCCAGCAGCACCGCGTCGTAGCGCTCGAGCAGGGCGTCGACGGTGGTGGTGGCGGTCATTGCGTTCCTCCGGTGCGGGCGTGGGGCGTATCGTGCGGTCACGGGTGCCCTGACGGTGGCGTCTCCCGTGAACCGGTTAGTATGTTACGGGATGAATCTTGAAAGCGGGATGACATGAGCGAACGACGCGTGCGCCTGCCGGTGTACACCTTCGTGATCGTCGGCGTCGCCGGCTACCTCTTCCTGGTCTTCGGTCACGAGGGCCTGCCGGACCCCGGTGGCGACGCCGGTGCGGTGCTGGGCGTGCTGGCGCGCCTGGCCCCGGTGTGGCTGGTGCTCTGGCTGATCGCCGCCGCCGGCGGGGCCGTCTACAACCGCCGCGGCGGGCACGGCCGCGGTGCGGGCCGGGTCGCCGGTGGTGGCTCGCATTCGCTGGTCTGCCCGGTCTGCGGGGCGCCCCAGGAGATCCGGCGCGGCCCGGGGGGCAAGCCCCGGCGGGTGTGCTCCGAGGCCGGCGAGGCACACAGCGGCGACGCCGCTGACCGCGGGGACGACGCATGAGCGTCGACGCCCTGTTCGCCGGGATCGCCTCGTGGACGCCAGCGCAGTGGACGGT
This sequence comes from Arhodomonas sp. KWT2, assembly GCF_041949875.1. Classification (NCBI taxonomy): domain Bacteria; kingdom Pseudomonadati; phylum Pseudomonadota; class Gammaproteobacteria; order Chromatiales; family Ectothiorhodospiraceae; genus Arhodomonas; species Arhodomonas sp. KWT2. The sequence goes on along the minus strand of NZ_JBHFPQ010000043.1, from coordinate 24,533 downwards.
GGCGGCCGTCGCCGCCGCGGTGGCCGCGGCGATGCTCGTGCTGCCCGCCGCGTTGCTCGGGGGGCGCCGGGCACGCCGCGCGCTGGCCGAGGCGGAGGCCCGCGAGCACGCCCTGCGGGAGGATCTCGCGGCCCGCGAGGGTGAACGCCAGGCCCTGGAGCGGGAGTGCGAGCGTCTGCAGCCCTACGTGGCAGAGCGCGACCGCCTGCAGCGCGAGCACGCGGCGCTGGCCAGCCGGGCCGAGGCGCTGGAGCAGCGTGTCGCCGAGCTGCGCGAGGGCTACGACGAGACCGTCCGCGAGCGTGACCGCCACGCCCGCGAGGCCGGCGAGCTGCGCGAGCGCATCGGCCGCATGGAGACCGAAGCGGAGGAGCGCCAGAGGGCCTTCGCCGAGCGCGAGCGCAGCCTGGCGGACGCGGAGAAGCGCCTGAGCGAACAGTTCGAAAACCTCGCCAACCGCATCTTCGAGCACAAGAGCGAGGCCTTCCGCCAGACCAGCAGCGAGCAGCTCACCCACCTGCTACGCCCGTTCCGCGAGCAGATCGAGGGCCTGCACCGGGACGTGCGCGAGGCCAGCAAGGAGCGCCACACCCTGCGCGACGAGATCTCGCGCATCGTCAGCGAGACCAGCGCCCTCACCAACGCCCTGCGCGGTGACACCAAGTACCAGGGCGACTGGGGCGAGCTGGTCCTGGAGCGGCTGCTGGAGACCGCCGGACTGCGCCGGGGCGAGGAGTACGAGATCCAGCCCCAGTACACCGACGGCGACGGTCGCCGCCTGCGCCCGGACGTGGTCATCCACCTGCCGGAGCAGCGCGACGTGATCATCGACTCCAAGGTCTCGCTGACCGCCTACGAGCGCTATGCGAACGCGGAGGACGAGTCGACGCGGGAGGAGCAGCTGCGTGCCCACGTGAGCTCGGTGCGCCGCCACATCGATGAGCTCGCCGGCAAGGGCTACGAGCGCCTGCCGGAGAACCGTACCCTGGACTACATCCTCATGTGGGTGCCGGTGGAGCCGGCGTACTTCGCGGCCATGGAGGCGGATCCCGGCCTGGTGGACCGGGCCATGGAGCGCCGGGTCATCCCGGTGTGCGCGACCACGCTGCTCGCCGTGCTCAAGACCATCGAGCGGATCTGGCAGTACGAGCGCCAAAACCGCAATGTCGAGCGCATCATCGAGCGCGCCGGCCAGCTCCACGACAAGTTCGTGGGTTTCGTCGAGGCCCTGGACGAGGTCGGCACCCACCTGCAGCGCGCCGAGCAGAGCTATCACACCGCCCGCGGGCGCCTCGTGGACGGGCGCGGCAACCTCGTACGCCAGGTCGAGCAGCTCCGCCGCCTCGGCCTCAATCCCCGCAAGCGCCTCAACGCGGACCTGGTGGCCGATGCGGGTGCGGATGAAGAGGACGAGGGCGGGGACGGGGAGGAGGACACCGGCAACAGCGGGGATGCCGCCTCCGGGCGGGGGTGACCGCCCCCCGGTGTCCGTCTCAGCCGGAGGGCGGCAGGCGTGAGGTGAGGTCCGCGCGCAGTGACGCCGACAGCGCCCCGTCGGCCAGCCAGATACCGAAGTAGACCCGGGCGAACGCCGCCCCCGGCACGCTGCCGAGGGTCCGGCCGTTGAGCGCCAGGCGCGTGCCGTGCCCGGGGCGGTAGGTCATGGTGTAGCGGTCGCCTTCCCTGACCGGTTTGTACAGGGCGTGGAAACGCCGGATCGCCGGTGCCAGCTCGCGGCGGGTGGCGTCGTCCAGCTGGCGCTCCAGCACGGTATTGGCCGCGCGCACCAGGTCGGCCGTGCTGATGTCGTAGAAGTACTCGATGGCGAGCTGCCGCGGGGTGTCGTCGTCCAGTACCTGTGACGACGGCGTCCCCGGCGGGACGTAGAGCGCCGCCGCGTAGACGGTGAACAGCACCCGGTAGGTCGCCACGCCGGTGCCCGCCAGGCGCAGCCGCCCCGCCTCGGTCTGCTGCGTGCGCTCGAACCGCGCGCCGTGCTCGAGCACCGGCGCCGCGTTGGCGAACGGGACGGCGAGCGCCAGCGCCAGGCAGAACGCCGCGAGCCGCGTCACGACGACGCCCCTTTTCTGAAGAACAGCGTGACCTCGCCCACGTTGATGCCCCATTTCGACACCTGCGCGCGGTTGATGACCGTGTCCTCGTCGATGCGGTACATCCAGTCGTCGAAGGCGAGCTGCCACTCCGTGCCATCGACCGCCAGCTTCAGGGTGTAGCGCCAGTTGAGCGCGAAGCCGTATTCCGAGCCCGCGGCGGTGCCCACGATGTCCCCGGCCTCGCCCTGCCAGTGGTGCGCGTCCACGCGCTCGATGCGCCACACCCGTTGCTGGCGTTCGCCGTCGGCGTAGCGGAAGCGCTCGTCGAGCACCAGCGTGTCGCCTTCCATCCGGCCCTCGATGTCCACGGTGAAGCGCCGGCGGACCTCACCGTCGCGGCCCTGGAAGATCCCCCAGGCCCGCACCGGGCCGGTGAAGAACGCGGCGAGGTCGAAACGGGGCCCGGTGTCGGCGTAGTCCCGCGGCTGCGGCCCGGCGCAGGCGGTGACGAGCAGCGCAGACATGATGATGGCGAGGAGGGCGGCACGTCGCTGCATGGCGTGTTCCATATTTGTATCGGTAATGTATAGGTATGATAGGACAGTAATCGGGCAGTGACGAGGCCGGAACGATGAACGACACGGCGTGGATGGACGAGATCACCGGCAGGGCCCGGGTCGTGGTGGTGCGCTCGCCGATAACGGACCTGGGCCCGCTGGGGGACGCTGCCGCCCGGCTGGGGCCGGACTGCGCGGAGGTGGTCCTGGGCATGGGCGACGAGACGGCGAGGGCCCGCTACCGCGCCCTGCGCGAGGCGGTGGACCATCCCACGCTGCCGCTGGTGTTCGTGGACCGGCGGTTCGCCGGCGGCATCGAGGCGGCGGCGCGACTGCGTACGCTGGACACGCGGATGCCGGCGGTGGCCGCGGCGTGCGGCTACGGCGGCCTCATCCCCTTCGCGGCCGGGGCGATCGCGCTGCTCGCCGGGGGCGGGCCGACGGTGGCGGCGGCGCTGCTCGGTTACGCCGCGGTGATCCTGAGCTTCGTCGGCGCGGTCCACTGGGGCATGGCGGTGGCCGCACCGGCGCCGTCGCCGCCGGGGATGGCGCTCTCCGTGGTCCCCGCGTTGCTGGCCTGGCCGGGCGTGCTCCTGCCGCCGCTCCCCGGGATGGTGGTACTGGCCGCGGCCCTCGCGGGCTGGCGGGCGGTGGAGCGTCTTGGCTGGGGTGATGACGGTTTCCCGGGCTGGTTCCGCCGGCTGCGCGATCACCTTACCGCCGGCGCGGTGGTCTCGCTGATGCTGGGGGCGGTCGGGATAGGGCTGGCCTGAGCGCAGTGGGCGGCCCGAACCGGGTTGAATAGATGGTGGCTATCGAAAGGGAAGGGAACTTCGATTGTAAATATAAATGCGAATCACTAATATTTAAATGAACGCATCGAACACCCGTCCCGGAGGGTAATGCCATGATCAAGACGCTGACCTTCGCCATGATGCACTTCAGTATCGCCGTCAGCGTCGTCTACATGCTGACGGGCAGCCTCGCCGTCGGCGGGCTGGTGGGCCTGATCGAGCCGATGTGCAATACCGTGGCGTTCTTCTTCCACGAGAAGCTCTGGGAGCGTCACCGCGCCCGCCGGGAGACCGGCGGCCCCCCGGCCATGGCGGCCTGAGCCCTGCGCGGGTCGATGGGTAACCGGGCACCGGGGTGCCCCGGGCGGTTCCGTCCCTCCTGCCGCCCGGGGACCCGGTGATCCGTTCAGCCGCCGCGCTTCTGGCGCTCCATCATGTCGGCCTGGAGGATCTCGATCCAGTAGCCGTCCGGGTCCTTGATGAACGCCAGGCCTTTCATCCGGCCGTCGTCCGGGCGCTTGACGAATGGCACGTCCAGGCGCTCGAGCCGCTCGGCCGCCTCGTACACGTCCGGCACGGTAATGCCGATGTGCCCGTACCCCTGGGGTTCGTCGTTACCGTTGTGGTAGCTGAACGCCGGGTCGTCCTCGGTGCCCCAGTTGTGGGTGAGCTCGAGCATCGCCTCGCGCCCGAAGGTCCAGGTGGTGCGCGCGTCGTCGTTGGCGGGCACGCCGGCCGCGTCGTTGCCGTCCACGTAGCCCAGGAAGTACAGCGTGAAGCGCATCTCCGGGAAGTCGAGCTTGCGGACCAGGCGCATGCCCAGCACCCGGGTGTAGAAGTCCAGTGAGCGCTCCGGCGACTTGATGCGCACCATGGTCTGGTTGAATACGTACTGCTGCGTCTCCGGGTCCGGGCTCTCGCACAGTCCCGGGGCCTGCTCGAAGTGACGGGACATGCAGTCCTCCTTGAGTCGTTGGCTGTATGATCGACCTGCCCCGGGATGGGGGCGGGGCGAGGGTTTTCAAAGGTAGGGCGTGAACAGCCAGAAGAAGGCGTCGCGCACCCGGGCGAGGAACGGCCGTCCCGAGAGCTCCGTGAGCGTGATGTTGTGGCCGTGTTCCACGGCGTGCCTGATATGGGCGGCGATGCGCCGGGCGAAGGCGGCGTCGAACACCTCCACCACCAGCTCGAAGTTCAGCCGCAGGCTCCGCGGGTCGAGGTTCGCCGAGCCGATCTGGGCGTAGTGGTCGTCCACGACCAGCAGCTTGGTGTGCGCAAACGGCCCGCGCTGGTAGTGCACGTGCACGCCCCACTTGACCAGCTCCCAGAGCACGTTGCGTGTCGCCCAGTGCATGAACGGCAGGTTGTTGTGTCCGGGCAGCACGATGTCGACGTGCACGCCGCGGATCGCGGCCGCCTGCAGCGCGGCGGTGAGCTCCCGCGGCGGCAGGAAGTAGGGCGTCATGATCAGCACGCGCTGGCGGGCGGCCGCGATGGCGCCCACCAGCACCATGCTCAGGCGGTCCAGGTCCTCGTTGGGGCCGTCGATGAGGGTGCGGCACATGGCCTCGCCTTCCTCGGCGGCGGGCCGCGGCGGGGGCCGCCGGCGGTCACCGGTCGTGAACTGCCAGTCGTCCAGGAACACCGTCTCGATCTGCTCCACCACCGCGCCGCGCAGGCGGAAGTGGGCGTCGCGGGTGCCGCCGCGGCTGCGGGCCAGGTGGCGGTCGCCGATGTTCATGCCGCCGACAAAGGCGGTCACACCGTCCACCACCAGTATCTTGCGGTGATTGCGCAGGTTCACGAACGGCCGTGGCGGCAGCAGCCCGGGTGGCAGGAACCGCGCCACCGGCACCCCCTCGCGGCGCAGCCGGTGACGGATGCGCGGCCAGGAGTACCATTCCCCGGCGCCGTCGAGCAGCACGCGCACGTCCACGCCGCGCTCGACCGCCCGGGCCAGTGCCCGGACGAAGCGTATGCCGGTGCGGTTGCTCTCAAAGATATAGGTGGCGAGGTAGATCCGATCGCGGGCCTGCTCGATGGCCTCGAGCATGGCGGGGTAGGCCTCCTCGCCGTCGTGGAGGACGGTCACTGCGTTGCCCGCGGTCAGCGGCACGCCGGTGACCGCCCCGGAGATGCGCGCCTGCTGGGTGAACTCGGGATGCACGGCGAGATGCTCGTCCGCCGGTACGCCGCTTGCCGGCGGCAGCTGCTCGGCGCGCAGGACCCGCGCCCGGGTACGTATGCGGTTGACTCCGAAGAGGAAATAGAGCACCGGCCCGGCCAGCGGGAAGAGCAGGCACACCGCCACCCACCCGAATGCGGCGGCCGGATCGCGCTTGTGCAGCAGCGCGTGCAGGGCGGCGGCGGTGGCGATCAGCCCGGAGGCGATGATCACCAGCCAGCCGGCAAGGCCAGGGCTGACGGTCTCGGTCATGGCGCGACGGTAGCACAGCGCCCGGTCGCAGGGCTGTCGTGATCGGCGTCACAGCTATGACAGAACTTGTAGGCGTAGCGCTAAATCGCGGTTATGCTTGCGAAATGGTGCACGTCCTGGGGGAGGGGGCGATGAGAAGGGTCCTTGTGACGGCGGTGGTGACCGCCTTGATGGGGCTGGCTTTGCGGGTGTCGGCCACGGAGCTGCCGCGGCCGGACAACCTCGCGCCGGAGATCGCCTTCTGGAAACGCGTCTACACCCAGGTGTCCGGTGATCAGGCGATAATCCACGACCGGCGCGAGCTCGGGCGCATCTATGCCGTTATCGATCTGCCGCCGCGCAGCGAGCCGGAGCCCCGGCGTGATGCGGTGAAGGCGGCGGTGTCGGTATACCGCGGCGTGCTCGAACGCCTGGCGGCGCACCCGGATGCCCCGGACTCGGCGCTGGAACGGCGGGTGCGGGCGGTCTTCCCCCGCGATGCCGTCGCCGATGATTTCCGCGAGGCCGCGGACCGCCTCCGGGTGCAGGGCGGTCTGCGCGACCGCTTCCGCGAGGGACTGGTCCGCTCCGGGCGCTGGCGTGGCTACATCCGCCGGACCCTGCGCGAGCACGGGGTGCCCGAAGCGCTGGCGGCGATGCCCCACGTGGAGTCCTCGTTCAACCCGGCGGCCCGCTCCCACGCGGGTGCCGCCGGCATGTGGCAGTTCACCCGGGGCACGGGCCGCCAGTATCTGCGCATCGACGGCGTCATCGACGAGCGCCTCGATCCCTGGAGCGCCTCCGAGGCGGCCGCCCGGCTGCTCGCCGACAACTATGCCCGCCTGGGCAGCTGGCCGCTGGCCGTCACCGCCTACAACCACGGCGCCAACGGCATGCAGCGTGCGGTGGAGACGGTCGGCAGCAGTGATATCGGCGCCATCATCCACCAGTACGACGGCCCGTATTTCGGCTTCGCCTCGCGTAATTTCTATCCGGCGATCCTGGCCGCCGTGGACGTCGCCCAGGCGCCCGGGCGCTACTTCGCGGACGTGAAGCCGGAGTCCGCCTGGGAGCCGGTGATCGTCAAGGTGCCGGACTTCATGCCCGCCAAGGCCATCGCCAGCGCCCTGGATATCGACGAGGATACCCTGCGCCGCTATAACCTCGGCCTGGGCCGGGGGATCTGGGCCGGCGAGAAGTTCGTCCCCGAGGGCTATCCCCTGCGCGTGCCCGCCCGCGAGCCCGGCGATGTGCGCCAGGCCCTGGCCGGGGTATCCCTGGACCAGCGCTACGCCGAGCAGTGGCCGGATCAGCACCACCGCGTGCGCTCCGGCGAGAGCCTGTCGGCGATCGCCGCGCGGCACGACGTCTCCACCCTGGCGCTGGCGGCGGTCAACGGCATTACCCGGCCCGACCACATCCGCATCGGCCAGCGCCTGCGCGTACCCATGGCCGGCAAGCCGCCGAAGCCGCTGTCGAAGCTCTCGGTGGACGAGGGCGGCGCGGTCTATACCGTGCAGAGCGGCGACACCCTGGCCGCCATCGCCCGGCGCTACGACATGGGTGTCGACGACCTGATCGCCACCAACGATATCGGCGATCCCGACCTGATCCGGCCCGGCCAGGAGCTTGTGGTCCGCGAGGCCCCGCTGCCGACGCGGGTTGCCGGTAACTACTAGGCCGCGCGGCGGGAGCCGACGGCGTCACGCGGGTCTCCCGCCCGGGCCGTCCGCCCTTCCCGCCCCGCCGGTTCTGCGCCGGCGGGGCGGTTCCATGACTTGCACTGAGCAAACCGGCGTCCGATATTAGAGTCAGGAGTCCCGCTGCCCGGACTCCCAGGCCCCGGTGGCCGGTCCGCCGGGGGGCGAAGGGCCAGAAAGCTGGCCCGGCGGCCTGCCGCCCGTGGTGGCACACGGGGCAGGCCGTGCATGCACGGAAACCGGGAGCCGACATGCTCGAGGCCATCAAGCGCTTCTACCAGGAGCGGATCCAGCTCAACGACCACCCCGAAAACGACCCTCAGCACCGCCTGCAGCTCGCCACCGCCGCGCTGCTCATCGAGATGGCGCAGGAGGACAACGAGCGGCACAGCATGGAATTCCAGGCCATCCACGAGGGCATCCGCGAGGTGTTCGGCCTGTCCGACGAGGACACCACCGCCCTCATCGAGCTGGCCGACCACGAGGCCCACGAGGCGACGGATCATTTCGAGTTCACCCGCCTGATCAACGAGAACTTCGACTACGAGCGCAAGTGCGGCGTGGTCGAGCTGCTCTGGCGCGTGTGCCTCGCCGACGAGGACATGAACCGCTACGAGGAACAGCTCGTGCGCAAGATCGCCGAGCTGCTGCACGTCCAGCACCGCGACTTCATCGCGGCCAAGATCCGTGTGCAGCAGGCCTACTCCACGAGCTACATGAACGAGTACGACCATTTCGAGTGATACCGGCGCGGGCCACTACCGGGCCCGGCAGATCGCGACGATCCGAGATGCCGTCGCGTCCGGGCGCGACGCGGTGCGCGCCGACCCGGAGGGCGGCGTGCTCGCGTTTGCGCAGGCGTTCGTGGGCGCCGGCGGGGTGCAGATCCCCGGCCGGCCGGACGCCGGGGACGAGGCCCGGGCGCTCGGCGAGCGGCTGATCCGCGCGTTACGGGCCGGCGCCATGCGTCACCCCGACGACCGCGACCTCCAGCGCGAGGTCGACCGTGCCCGCCGCGAGGCCCGCTGGGCCCTCGCCGGCGCGGACGACAAGGTGGTCGGGTTCTTCATCGTCCTGCCGCCCGGGGTGGAGGACGAGAGCGCCACCGCCGAGGCCCTGTCCCATGCCAGCCAGGGGCTCGGGCCCGGGGTGTTCGCCAAGGGCGACATCGTGGTGCTGCAGCCGGAGCTCGACGGCACGCGCTTCCAGCCCGTGCTCGAGGACGAGATCGAATGCTGAGGAGAGGCGGATGACACGGACCATTCTGATCACCGGGGCGTCGTCCGGTTTCGGCGAGGCCACCGCCCGGCGCTTTGCCGCCGAGGGCTGGCGCGTCGTCGCCACGGCCCGCCGGCGCGAGCGCCTGGCGCGGCTCACCGAGGAGCTCGGCGGGCCCGAGCATGTGCACGCCGTCGAGCTCGACATGCGTGACCGCGAGGCGGTGATGGAGCGCCTCGGCGCGCTGCCCGCGCCCTTCGACGAGCCGGACGTGCTGGTGAACAACGCCGGCATCGGGCGCGGACTGGAGCCCGCCTGGGAGTCCGATGTGGACGAGTGGGAGGCGATGGTCGACACCAACGTGAAGGGGCTGATGTACGCCACCCGTGCGGTGCTGCCCGGCATGGTGGAGCGCAATCGCGGCCATGTCGTCGACCTCGGCTCCATCGCCGGGCGCTGGCCCTATCCCGGCGGCAACGTCTACGGCGCGACCAAGGCGTTCGTCGCACAGTTCTCGCGCAACCTGCGCGCGGACCTGCTGGGCACGCGGGTACGGGTGACCAACCTGGAGCCGGGGCTGTGCGAGACCGAGTTCTCCATCCAGCGCTTCCGCGGTGATGCCGAGCGCGCGGCCTCACTGTACCGCGGCAACGACCCCATCGTGGCCGACGACCTCGCCGAGATCATTCACTGGGTGGTGCACCTGCCGCCCCACGTGAACATCAACAGCATGGAGATCATGCCTGTCAGCCAGTCCTGGGGGGCGTTGCCGGTGAAGCCGGTGCGGTGAGGTTTATAACGATATAGTTTGAATATAGAGGTATTCATTCCTTTATCGATTAAGGGCCGTTGCTTATCGTGACCCTCACGCGAACCGCCCCTTCAGGCGATGCGGAGGATCAGGATGACGGCAGCAACGGCCATCGATACGCACACCCGCCACGACGCCCCCGGGGCGGACGAGCTGGAGGCGCTCAACCGGGAGCTCGCCGGTGCGGACGCCACCGCGCGGGTCGCCTGGGCCCTTGCGCACTTCCCCGGCCGGCTGGTGCTCTCGTCGAGCTTCGGCGCCCAGGCGGCGGTCATGCTGCACCTGGTCACCCGCCAGCGCCCGGACATCCCGGTGGTGCTCATCGACACGGGTTATCTCTTTGCCGAGACCTACCGTTTCGTAGACGAGCTCACCGAGCGGCTGGCGCTCAACCTGCACGTCTACCGCAGCCCGCTGAGCGCGGCCTGGCAGGAGGCGCGATACGGCCGTCTCTGGGAGCAGGGGGTCGAGGGCATAGAGCGCTATAACCGCATGAACAAGGTCGAGCCCATGCAGCGCGCGCTCAGCGAGCTTGGCGCGGATGCCTGGCTCGCCGGCCTGCGCCGCCAGCAGGCGAGCTCCCGCGCGGAGCTGGACGTGGTCGCGGTGCAGAACGGGCGCTACAAGGTCCACCCGATCATCGACTGGAGCGACCGGGACGTCTACTACTACCTCCGCCGCCACGGGCTGCCGTACCACCCGCTGTGGCACGAGGGGTACGTGTCCATCGGCGACTGGCACACCAGCCGCCCGCTCAGCGATGACCTCACCGAGGAGCAGACGCGCTTCTTCGGGCTCAAGCGCGAGTGCGGCCTGCACGAACACGTCTGAAGCCCCGCAGGCGCGTTCGACACCGGTATAATCCCCACGGAGACAATCACAAACCCGTCGCAACCGTGGGGATGACATGCGACATCTCGGCTCGATACTCCTCGGCGTCTGGCTGATCGTTCACGGCCTGCGCGACATCATCCACCTCACGTTCCGCTACGACGACCTCGCCATGGGCGCGCTGGCCATCGTCGCGGGTGCGCTGCTGTTCATCCGCCGCTGACGGTGATCGGCCGCCGTCACTCGACGGAGCGCCCCACCGCCGGGCTGGTGCTCACCGGGGGTGGTGCCCGCGCCGCCTACCAGGTGGGGGTGCTGCGTGCGATCGCGGACATGCTTCCGCCGCGGGCGCCGTCCCCGTTCCCGGTGATCTCCGGGACCTCCGCCGGGGCGATCAATGCCGCCGCCATCGCCACCCACGCCCGGCGCTTCTCCACCGGTGCCCGGGGGCTGGAGCGTGTGTGGCGGCACTTCCGTGTGGGCCAGGTCTACGAGGCCGGCGGCATGCGGCTGACCCGCAGCGCGGCGCGCTGGCTCGCGGCGCTGTTCTTCTCCGGGCTGGGCACGCAGCGCCCGGACGCGCTGCTGGACAACGCCCCGCTGCGCGGGCTGCTGGCGCGGACCATCCGGTTCTCGTGGCTGCGCGAGGCCATCGACCGCGGCGATCTGCGCGCGCTCAGCATCACCTGCTCGTCGTACACGACCGGGGAGTCCGTGGCCTTCTTCCAGGGCGCGCCGGACCTGGCGGGCTGGCGGCGGGCCCGGCGCGAGGGGCGGCCGGCGCACATCGGCGTCGCCCACCTGATGGCCTCCAGCGCCATCCCCGCGATCTTCCCGCCGGTGCGCATCGGCACGCAGTACTACGGCGACGGTGCGGTGCGTCAGCTCGCGCCGCTGAGCCCGGCACTGCACCTGGGCGCGGACCGGATCCTGGTCGTGGGCGTAGCGGACAACGAGGCGGCCGCGCCGGCACAGACGGTGGCGTCGCATCCGCCGTCGGTGGCGGAGATCGCCGGCCACATGCTCGACAGCGCCTTCCTGGACTCACTGGCGGCGGATGTCGAGCGCCTGGAACGCATCAACCGCACCCTCTCGCTGGTGCCCGGCCGGGCGCGGCGCCACGGCGAAACCGGCCTGCGCCCGGTGGAGACGCTGGTGATCCAGCCCAGCACCTCGCTCACCGGCCTGGCCGCCGCCCATGCCGCCGAGCTGCCGCGGGCGATGCGCTTCTACCTCCGCGGCAGCGGTGCGGACGACCCGGGGTCGGTGGTGATGAGCTACCTGCTCTTCGAGGCCGGCTTCTGCCGTGCGGCCATTCGCCTGGGCTACAGCGATGCACTCGCGCGCGAGGCGGAGATCATGCGCTTCCTCGGCTACGAGCCCGCCGTCAGCCGCGGGCCCGGCGGCGCGGTGCCGCCGGACCTCTGGTAGCCCTGCCCCGCGCTACCGCGGTCTAGCGTTCCGGCGCGGCCTCGAGCTGACCGTTGCAGTATTCGATGGCGGTCTGCCCGGAATCGTAATCGTAGTCGGGGTGTTCGACCCGCTCGTCGTCGCGGTATAGCGGGCAGTCCCGGAGTTCACCGTTGTCGCGGTAGACGGCCCACAGACCGGTGCGTCGGCCGGCGTCGTCGTATGCGCCTTCCTCCACCGGATAGCCCCGGGCATCGACGATCCGCCAGCGGCCGCGACGCTTGCCGTGGCGGTAGTCGCCCCGCCAGTGATCGCCGAGCCGGGCGGGCTCGATCCAGGGGCCTTCCCGGTCGCCGTCGACGTAACGGCCCTTCTCGAGGATGTTGCCCTCGCTGTCGTAGCGCACGTGGGGGCCGTCTTTGACGCCGTGGTCATAGTGACTGCGCTCGACGGTGCGGCCGTCCCTGGTGATTCGGTAGGCACCATCCAGCTCACCGTCGACGTAGTGGCCTTCAGTGCGACGCCCCTCGGTGTCGGTCCGGTGGAACGGACCGACAGGACTGCCGTGGACGTAGGTCACCGAGGTGACCGTGCGGCCGTCGATGACCTCGGTCTCGGTGCCATGGCGGCGACCCTGCGCGTCGTAGTGGCGGCGGACGTAGTGCCCCGGTGAAACGGTCTCGATGAACAGGCCCACCCGATGGCCGTCGCGGCGCTCGCGGCGATGGCTGACCCGCCCGTTGGGCGCGAAGCGCACGTCGATCTCGCGCGCCAGTCCGGGGAAGACCGTGTGCCGCGCGTTTACGTAGCCGTAGCCGTCGATCTCCTCGTGGATCTCGCGGCGGTCGCTGCCGGTACCGACGGTGCGTATACGCGAGCGCGGCGCCGCGGCGTCGTGAACGGCCCCTGTTCCGGCGGTGGGTGCCGCCGCCGGGTTAGCGTTGGCCGCCCCCTCGGCGGCGGGCCGTTGTGCGGCGACCGCGACGCCGCCGTGGCACAGCGCAACGACGGCCAGCGGGCCGAGCAGTCGGAATCTGAACCGGGGATACGTCATTCCTGCAGGCCTTCCAGCCGATTGTGCCAGGTCCGCTCGATGGGCTCGCCGGAGAACGTAATGGTCTCAACCGCCGTCACTTTCCCCCAGAAACGGATCGTGCCGTCATCGGCCAGGTAGTCGGCAAGCGTGGTCTGCATCTGCTCCCTGGACCACGGGGTGGACGGGGCATCGGGGGAGGCATCCAGCGGCATGGGACGTAGTGGCCGGCCGCTGGCGTCAAGGAAACGCGTGCCGCGGAAGAAGAGCGCGGCCGGGGTTTCGGGGTCGACGTCATCGCCGACGGCGGCGGCGATGTCCACCAGCCAGGGCCTGTCCGGCGGTGTGGGGGCCGGTTCCGTGTGCCACGCCGGCTGGCCGGGGCAGCTCAGGCGGGTGTCCACCTCGATCCCGTAGAAGAACACGCGCACGCCGTCGTCGGTCATCAACAGCCAGTCCGTGGTCTCGCCGTCCGGGGTCCAGGTCTCGCTGATGAAATCCGGGTGGCGCTGAAAGGCGGGCTGCCAGACCAGTTCGTGCCCCTCCAGCGGCGGCGCGCTGGCGGTGAGCTCACAGGCCGAACCGATACCGCGCGGCAGCGTCAGGCGGAGCTGATTCCGGTCTGCGTCGCGGACGGCGAGATCGTCCAGGTTCAGCGGTGCCTTGCCCGGCGTCGTGGACCGGTCCAGGTAACGGGTTTCAGGGGGCGGCATATCGCGATTGGAGAACCGCAGGGCGCGGCTGGTGAAATGGAGGATGTGCCTGCTGCTCTCGGTGCTTTCGGTGAACAGCGCCAGGCCGAAGGTGTCCCCGTCCCCCTCGACAGCGTACTGCTGAAACCAGCGGTCGGGATCGTCCACGCGCTGCATGAGCGTCCGGTCGGAGGCCGACAGGCCGCCGTCGACGGCCTGGTCGATGAGGCGTCCGGAGAGACCAGCGTAGTTCCGCGTCCTGTCGTAGGTGTAGTAACGGTTGTCTTTGCCGGCGAACAGGATGCGCCAGTGACCGGGCTGGCCGTCGACCGGCACTGCCCGGGCGGAGACCGACCCGTCGCGGATTTCCGTCGGTTCGTCGGCCAGGGAGAGTTGTGTATGCGCGGGTTCCTCCGCCGGCCTATAGATAACGGTGGCATCGACGCTGGCGATGCGTTCCAGCCCCGGGTCGGCCCAGCCGAGCGGGAGTAGCCGGATGACGGTGTTCTGCCGGTCGTCGTCGCCGTAGTCGATGCCGATGGACTCGAGTACCAGCGGAATCGTGAGGGCCTGTCCATCGGCGTCTCGCAGTGTCAATTCCTGGAGGGTCAGTTGGCCGAGCTTCCCGTCGCCGTTGATGCCGTGATCGATGGTCAGCGCGAGCGCGTTGTCCTTGCCGTCGATACGGAAAGTGGTGCCGGCGTCGGCGAGCGGGGCCTCCGCCGGTTCGATCAGCGGTAGGTCGGTGGCCTCGCCGTCGGTTTGCGGCAGGAACAGCGAGTAGCCATCGCTCACGCCCGCCAGTCCGCTCGTCCAGGTGAACCATTCCAGGCTGTCCGCCCAGGCGCCGGTTGTCGGGTCATCGTCGGCGTTCATGGCGAGCTGCGTGTGAACGTTCAGCGCCGTGCCGAAGCCGTCGATCCGTTGATCGCTGATCAGTGTCAGCGACTGGATCCAACCACTGTCGCGCTCCAGGCGCATGCGTCCGGACACGTTGGTGAACTGTATGAACAGGTTGTGACCCATGATGCGCAGGGGGGCCACCCTGGTGGACCCGTCTTCGGCCCTGGTGATGTCGACGAACACGCTGTCCTCGTCGATATCGGCGACGGTCAGACGCAGCCCCGGCATGCCCTGGAATCCGTCCAGCGTGACCTGCGCGCCCTCGCGTGCCGGCAGGCTCAACGGCACCGACGGTGCGAGCATGTGCTGTTCCAGCTGCCTGCCCAGCGCGCCGGTCAGCTGTTTGGTAATCAGGTTCCAGGCGGCGCGGTTGGTGGCGGTCAGCCGTGTTTCACCGTCGGGCTCCATGGTCAGGTCGAATCCCCCGGTGATCAGGTCGCGCACGGGGCCGCGGAACAGACCACCCGAGCGGGCACTCGAGAAGAAGGTTTGCCGGCCTTCCCGGGCCCGAATGAAACGCGGGTCGAGATGCACCGTCAGGGACGGGCGGGCCGAGTCGACCCGGTAGCGCATGATGCTCTGCATGGTCACCGCCTGCGTGTCCGACGATGAAGACTGGCTGTCGTCCTCCCGCATCACCGCACTCACGTCGATGCGGTAGTCGCGCTGCTCGCCGACGGCGGGGCTGAAGCGGATCTCGTCCGGTGCGGACAGCTCCACGATGGTGGTGCCGACGCCGATGAGCACGGCGACCGAGAGCACGGACAGCACGATGGTTCTGGTAGACACGAAGAACTCCGGAACAGGTAAAGGGGCCGGCTAAGCGGCGTTGGTGAGACCCGCGAAACGGGCAATGGGGTGTCCGTTGCCCTGGTCCCGACGGGAGTCAATGCGCCACGGGCCCGCCACACCGGCGAGCGGGCCCGACAGGGTGTCCATGCGTGGCGCGCGATGTGCGGTCGTCGGGATAATACGCTGAAGGCGCGACCCGAAATCCTGAATTGCCCGGTTGAATCCGGCGGTGGGCGGTAACGGCGACGGATTGCGATCGGCGGCCCATGTCGAGGTGTCGCCGGCGACACCCGCAGTTTCCGGTATCGGCTGGGTAGAGGCCGGGCGTGTGAGCGATGGGCCCGAAGAAGGGACTGACGTCATTGTTTCCCCGTTGCAGCGTCCATTGCAGCTCTATGAGCCGGGAGAGATCAGTCCCTGATGGGGACGGAAGGACAGCCTGCGAGGCCCGACGTGACCTCCGGGAAAGCGCGTTTCCGGGGGCACGGCGGGTGAAGCCCATTTCCCTGGGCCGCAGCTTCCTCCGATTCTCGGCTAGCGATTATAGCGACGGCGGGGGAAACCGGGCAACGCGCCGCCCGGCATCCATGGTGCCCCGGCGGGCGGGCCCGCCCCACGGGGGGCGTGCGGTCCCGGCCGGGGCGATCACGTCGTCCGCCCCGCCGCCCACTCGCCGGCGGAACGGTGTTAGAGCAGGTTGTAGACGAACACCACCACCACCGCGACCGGCGCGACGAAGCGGATCGCCAGGTGCCAGAGCCGGAAGCCGAGGGTCTCACCCAGGCCCAGCTCCTCGCTGGCGCTGGCCGTGGACATGCCCCAGCCCACGAACAGCGCGACGCCGAGCCCGGTGAGGGGCAGCATGATGTTCGCGGTGAGGAAATCGAGCGCGCCAAACAGGTTCTGGCCGAACACCGTGTAGCCGGACCACACGTTGAACGACAGCGCCGAGGCCACGCCCAGGGCCCAGATCGTCACCGCCGCCTTGATCGTCGCCGGCCAGCGGTCCTGGCCGCGCTCCTGCAGCCACTCCACCGTGGGCTCCAGCAGTGAGATCGTGGACGTCCACGCCGCGAAGGTCAGCAGCAGGAAGAACAGCGCCCCGAACAGCGCACCGCCGGGCATCGACCCGAAGGCCAGGGGCAGGGTCTGGAAGATCAGGCCCGGGCCTACGGCGGGCTCCAGGCCGTTGGCGAACACCACCGGAAAGATCGCGGTGCCCGCCATCAGCGCGATGACCGTGTCGAGCACCACCACGGACAGCGCCGTGCCGGCGATGGAGGTCCCCGGAGCGAGGTAGGAGCCGTAGGCGATCATGATCCCCATGCCCAGGCTCAGGGTGAAGAAGGCGTGGCCCAGCGCGATCAGCACGGAATGGGTACTGAGCTTCGAGAAGTCCGGGGTGAATAGGAAGTCCACGCCGGCGCTGAAGCCGGACGTGGTGGCGGCGTAGCCGATCAGGATCACCAGCAGCAGCGCCAGTCCGGGCATGAGTATCTTGGCGGCGCGCTCCAGGCCGTGGCGCACCCCGCGGCCCACCACCACCGCCGTCAGCGCCATGAACGCCGTGTGCCAGAGCACGAGCTGCCACGGGCTCGCCTTGAGCGCGTCGAAGGCGGCCTTCACCGTCGCGGCGTCGGCCCCGGCGAAGGTGCCCGTGGCCGTGCGGCCGACGTAGGCGAGGGCCCAGCCGGCAATGACGCTGTAGAACGAGAGGATGACGAACGAGCCGGCCATGCCGAGCAGGCCGACCCCGGCCCAGGCCGGCGAGCGGCCCTCGCGGCGGGCGGTCGCCGCCACGGCGTTGATCGGGCTCATGCGGCCGCGGCGCCCGAGCAGGATCTCGGCGATCAGGATGGGCAGGCCGATCAGCGCGATGCATGCCAGGTACACCACCACGAAGGCGCCGCCGCCGTTCTCGCCGGTGATATAGGGGAATTTCCAGACGTTGCCGAGTCCGACCGCGGATCCCACCGCGGCGAGAACGAATGCCAGCCTGGAGCCCCAGTGCTCGTGTGCCGTGGTCTGCGTGGTGCCTGCCAAGGCGTCGCCCTCCCTAGTTCGCTGAGGCGCAAGGGTAACGCCTGCGGCCGCGGGTGTCGCGCCGGGATGGCGTGCACGGGCTGCCGCGCCGGTATGCCGGGCGATATGCCGCTTCGGCTGTCGGTTGACTTAATGCAACCAACCTACCCGACGTCACGGCTGTGCGGTTATGCCCACTGTCTCGTTCCGGTTGGTCGGTTGCTCCTGGCAACCGACAGGACCGGATTGCCGCAGCGCCCCGGTCCGTGGGCATTGTTCGGGGTATGACGCCGCGTGGGCGGTGTTACGCCGGAGGTCGTGCGCGGGTGTCGCCACGGTACACCGGGCGATACCGCCACTTGGCTGTCGGTTGCCTTCGAGCAGCCGGCCTACCCGACGTCACGGCTGTGCGGTGATGCCCGCTGTCTCGTTCCGGTAGATCGGTTGCTCCTGGCAACCGACAGGGCCGGGTTGCCGCAGCGCCCCGGTCCGTACGCATTGCCCGGTGCCGCGAGGTCGGGCACGGCCACCAGGCCGTATGCGGCGTTCCTCTGGAAAAGCACGAAACGTTGCATGCCTTCGGCGCACAACCTGCCGGCTGAATGGCGGCGCCGGTCGTGGTCGGCGCCTCCCGCCGCTTTGCACTGAACCAAAAAAAACGGCCGGGTCCGAAGGCCCGGCCACGCCGCTTGCGCGGCTCCTCGTCGTTGTCGAGGAAGGGAAGAGACAACCGTTCTGAACGCAACCCCGTCCGTAAGGTTGTACAAAGCGTATAGGGTTTGTTTATTCCTGTCAAATACCTGTACACAAACGTCACATCACCGCCATCCGGCGCGGCGTTGACAGCGACGATTTCTGGTATACCATTTCGGTACCAACCACAACATATGGGGCCGACTGGGGATGGTCGTGTTTATATGTTGTGGAAAAACGGCATAAGCCGTTGACTACTCCACTGTTCGAATCTGTCAACCCGATTCAGGGGGAATGGCCACATGAGTTCCGCTGCGAAGGTGCGCGTGCTGCCCAAGAGCGTTAACGAGATCCCGATACAGCCCGCCTCCCAGGACATCTGGGACAAGAAGTATCGGCTCAAGACCAAGGACGGCACCGTCCTGGACGAGACCGTGGACGACACCTACAAGCGCATCGCGCGCGCGATCGCCGAGGTCGAGGTGCCCGAGAAGCGGGACGAGTGGTACGAGAACTTCCTCTGGGCGCTGCGTCACGGTGCGATCCCCGCCGGGCGGATCACCTCCAACGCCGGCGCCTGGGACCACAAGCCCGCTACCTCCACGATCAACTGCACCGTGTCCTCGACCATCGGCGACTCGATGGACGACATCCTCGACAAGGTCCACGAGGCGGGGCTGACGCTGAAGGCCGGCTGTGGCATCGGCTACGAGTTTTCCACCCTGCGCCCGCGCGGGGCGTACGTCTCCGGCGCCGGCGCTTACACCTCCGGGCCGCTGTCGTTCATGGACATCTACGACCGCATGTGCTTCACCGTCTCCTCCGCGGGCGGGCGCCGCGGCGCGCAGATGGCCACCTTCGACGTCGGCCACCCGGACGTGCTCGACTTCATCCGCGCCAAGCGCGAGGACGGGCGCCTGCGCCAGTTCAATCTCTCGCTGCTGATCACCGACGGCTTCATGAAGGCCGTGGAGAACGGCGAGATGTGGCCGCTCGCCTTCCCGCTCTCGCCCAAGGAGGCGGAGATGGACGGCGTCGACCTCAATGACACCGAGGAGGTGGTCTGGCGCGAGTGGCCGCGGCGCGAGGGCTACATCACCCGCGAGGACGGCCTCGTCGCCTGCCGGATCTACAAGCGGATCAAGGCCCAGCGCATCTGGGACATGATCATGACCTCCACCTACGACTACGCCGAGCCCGGGTTCATCCTCATCGACCGCGTCAACGAGATGAACAACAACTGGTTCTGCGAGGAGATCCGCGCCACCAACCCGTGCGTGACGGCGGATACCTGGGTGCAGACCGATGAGGGGCCGCGCCAGGTGCGCGATCTCATCGGCCGCTCGTTCGTCGCCCGGGTCGACGGACAGGCACATGCCTCCGGCGAGGAGGGCTTCTTCCGCACGGCCACCAAACCGGTCGTGCGGCTGCAGACCGCAGAGGGCTACAGCCTTCGGCTCACCGAGGACCACCGCGTGCGCCGCGTGAGCCGCTTCACCCGCTACACCACCGAGACGGAATGGTGCGCCGCCGGCGAGCTCCGTGCCGGCGACCGGGTGCTGCTCAATGATCACCGCGACAATGCCGAGTGGGGCGGTGCCGTCAACGAGGACGAGGGTTACCTCCTTGGCCTGCTCGTGGGCGACGGCACGCTCAAGGCGGACAAGGCCGTGCTTTCCGTGTGGGAGTCGGCCGCCGTCGGCAACGGCGATGAGGGCGGGCTGAGCGCCGGCGCCCGTGCCGTGATGGACGCCGGCATGCGCGCCGCCGGGACGCTCCCGCACCGCGCGGACTTCGCGGGCTGGCAGCAGGTCGCCGGCCGTGGCGAGTATCGCCTTGCGCTTGGTGCACTCAAGCAGCTCGCGGAGTCGCTCGGCATGTCTCCCGGGGACAAGGCGATCACCCCGGCGCTCGAGCAGGCATCGAGCGATGGCTATCGCGGTTTCCTGCGCGGCCTGTTCGACGCGGATGGTTCCGTGCAGGGCACCCAGGCGAAGGGTGTGAGCGTGCGGCTCGCCCAGTCCGATCTCTCGCGCCTCGAGGCCGTTCAGCGGATGCTCCTGCGCCTGGGCATTACGGCGACGATCTACCGCGACCGCCGCCGTGCCAACGCGGCGCGCATGCCCGACGGCCGTGGCGGCCACGCGGACTACGCCATCCGGCCGCAGCATGAGCTGGTCCTCGCCGGCGAGGGCATCGCCCGGTTCCGCGAGCGGATCGGTTTTGCTGACAGCGACAAGATGAGCCGCCTCGACGCGCTGCTCGACAGTTACTCGCGGCGGCTGAACCGGGAGCGCTTCGTTGCCCGCGTCGCGGGTGTCGAGGACGACGGCGTGGAGGACGTCTATGACGTCCAGGTGCCGGGGATTAACACCTTCGATGCCAACGGCCTGCACGCCCACAACTGCGGCGAGCAGCCGCTGCCGCCCTACGGCGCCTGCCTGCTTGGCTCGATCAACCTCACCAAGTTCGTGCGCGAGCCCTTCACCGAGAAGGCGCACTTCGACTGGGAGGAGTATCGCCGGGTGGTGAGCATCTTCACGCGGCTGCTCGACAACGTGGTGGAGATCAACGGCCTCCCGCTGCCCAGGCAGCAGGAGGAGATCATGCGCAAGCGCCGCCACGGCATGGGCTTCCTCGGCCTGGGCTCGACGCTGACCATGCTGCGCATGCGCTACGGCGACGAGGCCTCGCTGGAGTTCACCGAGCGCGCCGCCAAGGAGATGGCGCTGGAGGGCTGGCGCACCGGCCTGTCGCTGGCGGACGAGAAGGGTGCGGCGCCGCTCATGGACGAGGAGTTCACCGTCACCAGGGAAATGCTCGCCAAGCGCCCGGAGATGGAGAAGGACGGCTACGCCCCGGGCGACACCATCGCCGGCAAGGTCCTGTGGGCGCGCTACAGCCGCTACATGCAGCGCGTGGCCGAGGCCGAGCCGGAGCTCGTCGACGAGCTCGCCGAGCGCGGCGCGCGTTTCACCCACCACAGCTCCATCGCGCCCACGGGCACGATCTCGCTGTCGCTGGCGAATAACGCCGCCAACGGCATCGAGCCGAGCTTCGCGCATCACTACACGCGCAACGTCATCCGCGAGGGCAAAAAGTCCAAGGAGAGCGTGGGCGTCTACAGCTTCGAGCTGCTCGCGTACCGCTACTTCGTCGACCCGGAGGCGCTGCCGAGCACCGATCCGGAGACGCGCAATCTCCCGGACTACTTCATCACCGCGGACGACGTCACGCCCAAGCAGCACGTCGACATCCAGGCCGCCGCGCAGCGCTGGATCGACTCCTCGATCTCCAAGACGGCCAATGTCCCCACGGACTACCCGTACCAGGACTTCAAGGACATCTACCGCTACGCCTACGAGCAGGGGCTGAAGGGCTGCACCACCTTCCGCTTCAACCCGGAGGCGTTCCAGGGCGTGCTCGTCAAGGACAGCGACCTCGCCAACACCACCTACCGTTTCGTTCTGGATGACGGCAGCGTCGTCGAGGCCAAGGGCGGTGACGAGGTGGAGTACGACGGCGAGATCCATACCGCGGCGAACCTCTACGACGCCCTCAAGGAAGGCTACTACGGCCGTTTCTGACGCACACACGGTCCGCACCCTCGGGTGCGGGCCAACCGAGCGAGCGAGTACGATGGCAGCACGACAGGACAACATCGGCGCGGACGCGCCCGACGGGGAAGAGACCATGGCGATCCACATCGGCAGCAAGATCGTTGACTACGAGGTGGTGAAACCCGAGGCGGCGAACCAGACTCAGGGGCAGCAGTCCGAAGCGCCGGCGGAGTCGTCGATCCAGCACATGCACGAGCGTATCGAGCGGCCGGAAATGCTCGAGGGGTCGACCTACAAGATCAAGACCCCGCTGTCCGAGCACGCACTCTACGTCACCATCAACGACGTGGTGCTCAACCAGGGCACGGAGCACGAGATCCGGCGGCCGTTCGAGATCTTCATCAACTCCAAGAACATGGACCACTTCCAGTGGATCGTCGCGCTCACGCGCATCGTCTCCGCCGTGTTCCGCAAGGGCGGCGACTGCACCTTCCTCGTCGAGGAGCTCAAGAGCGTGTTCGACCCCCGCGGCGGCTACTTCAAGCGCGGCGGCCGGTTCATGCCCTCGCTGGTGGCCGAGATCGGCGACGTCATCGACCAGCACCTCAAGAAGATCGGCATGATGGAGCAGGACGGCCTCGACGAGCACCAGAAGGCGTTCATCGAGCAGAAGCGCGCCGAGGCCGAGGCCAAGGCCGCCCCGGAGCCGACCGCCGCCGACTGCGACGACAGCACCGACGCCTACCCCGAGGGCGCCCAGCTCTGCGGCAAGTGCCACACCAAGGCCATGGTCGTCATGGACGGCTGCCTGACCTGCCTCAACTGCGGTGACTCCAAGTGCGGGTGACGATCCCGCGCGGGATCGCCCCGGCCGACTGGATAGCACCATGCCGGCCGGGGCAGCCTTGAGCTAACCGGGCGTGCGCCGGCACACCAGGGGGTGAGGGGATGAGGGAATGGACATCAGCCACGGACGGCAGCGCGCACAACTAGCCCGGGGACGCCAGTCCCCGGTGGACAGACTGCCGAGCAGCCGCTCACCGCTCCCTTCAGGGAGAGGGGCCGGGGGAGAGGGTCTCTCCGAAATCCGCACGCACCCGCCCGGCAGCCGATCAGCCCGTCCGCCCCACCAGAGCGCGATCCGCCGTTCACCCCTCTCCCTGCAAGGGAGAGAGGCCAGGGGAGCGGGCGTCCCCGAAATCCGCACGCACTCACCCGGCAGCCGAACGACCCGCCCGCCCCAGCAAGGCGCGACCCACCGTTCACCCCTCTCCCTTCACGGGAGAGGGGCTGGGGGAGAGGGTGTCTCCCGAATCCGCTATCACCGACGCAGTCGCCGCGGCCACCTTGCGCTCCACCGCCAGGTATTCGAGGAACACCCGCAACGTCCGGCGGACCTGATCTATCAGCCGGCGCTTGCGTGTCGAGTCCATGACATCACCTCCATGTTGAATACTGTATATATATACAGTATCAATGACGCGGACTCAAACTGCGCGCACGATATTGCGGCAGGCCTGGCGGCGCGGAGGCGGATGGTCTATAAAATCAGTGGGTTACAGTGGAAAATGCAAGCCCGCAGCCTGCAATATCGTGCGCGCACGTTTATTGAATATCCGTGCGCGCTACCTAATCACTGTTGGAAGGACAAAGCACATGTATAAGACTCTCGAAAATCCACTCCCACCTCGGTTTGGTCGCATGTATGTAGATAAGGAGCCGCCGGATATGGGGCCACCCCGAGCAGGTGATACGGTCACCGTCGGCGTGACAGAGGAGGTTGATTTCTACATTCAAGTTCACTCCGTAGAGGGAGATCAGCTTGCGGGTGAGGTTGTCGCCATCGGCCCGAATCCACGAGCGGAGTACGAGGGGTGGTCAAGGGGAGATCGCATTCAGGTTACCGAATCGGCAGTGAGGGCGATAATCCGAGATGATTGATCCCTTCCAACATGTCGCTCAACCGGACGCTCGTACCTCGCGCCGGTTAGTTATGCGTTGGGCGGCAGGCGCGAAGACGATAGAGGTTGCATAAATGAAGCGGGCTCATTCCACAGTCCAGATCACCAATCCGAACCCTCATCGCCGGGGGACACAGATATGGCGTGCCGGACAGATAGTGACCGGCATGGAGGGGTGTCGGCTTGAGAGCATTATTAATGCGTTAACAGCTATGGAAGAGGACACGAGAGACGTAGGTGTGGCAGACCCTGCGCGATGGCTTTCTCACTTCGCTGGACTAGAGAGTCGTGAGTCAGGGAAAGAGGTGGAGCCTTGGATCGAAATACTGCACGGCCACCGAGTCGTCCAAAGCACCGCCGAGTTCCGAGAGCTACTCAGGGCAAAGCGCTAATTGCTATGCATCGCCAACAGCGCGCCCAACAATGCGCTTCATCCGACGCCGCGAACGCGGCGCGGCTGAGCTTCATCGTTAGGAATGATCCATGCTCACAGCCGAAGTTAAGGACTACCTGAAGAAGGTCACATTCCTTGCTCCTAGCGTACGGGAGTTATGGATTATCGGCTCTCGGGCGAACGGGAATGCTCGGGATGAGTCCGACTGGGACTTTCTTGCTTTTGGCGAGCTTGGAGCACTTGAGGAGGTTGCAGCGGCGCCGTCATTGCACCTGGACTACATTGACCTTCTCGTAGTGCGGCCCGACGGCACATTTGAGCGGCCGTGGGGTGAATCGAAGTCGGGCTCCTTGGGCGCGTGGGAGTGGAGCCCGGTTGATGCAACCCATGCCAAGTATGTTGGGACGAAGTGGATACCGGACAGGGAAGCGGAAGAAGAAGGTATCGACACATTGGGTGACATCCAACGAAGAACATTGTGGGCCTACAAAGTTTGGCCGGATAGGGAATGTTCCTAACAACAGCTTCAACGCGGACCGGCTTTTCCGCTGGTGACCTTGCCCGGCTGAATTGGACACCTCTTCGTTTCTGCAATTGATGAGGTGATCCATGAAATACCGCCGCTACGACGACATGTTCAAGGTTGAAGCCGTTGAGCTGGCGCTGCAACCGGACATCCAGATCCAGGATGT